>NZ_JBSSEL010000015.1:0-126495 GCF_054061655.1 Pedobacter sp. UYEF25
AGCCGAGTATTTGCAGTAATCAACAGAGGTAATCCTTTTATAGATACTTTTAAATTTGCCGCTTAATTATTTGCTTTTTATCATAGAATACGCAACATAGATAGAGCAGAAGACGTGTTAAACCGCCCAAAATATCATTAATATTATAGATCTTAAATTAGCTGTTAGTCGGCATGGAATTTTGACTTAAAGAGGTTTAGTGTTGCGTTGGGGATTTAGCAGTAAAAGAGTCACAAACTAGTTCGTTAACCGAAATATGCGACGCACAACAAAGAGTTTAGCAATTTAAATCAGTTTGTTTTCGGTTCTTTGAATCCGACATGGATTTAATGTTTAGAAAATAAAATGTTTTTGCATTAAAATATAATTTATAAAGTAAATTACCCCCTGTTTACTTAAAGCATAAAATGAAACGAACCTACTTTCTTGTACTTGCCTTGTTATTTTCTTCTTCTGCATTTTCTCAGAATGTATTAAGCCTTTTTAAAAATGCCAATGATTTTTTTCAACTCATGCAAGAGGAAAAGTTTCATGATGCCTATGCTTTTTTCGACGACACCTTGAAGACGAAACTTCCGGAAAAGGATCTTCAACAACTTTGGGGCAATATCATTGAAAAATGTGGAGCCGTAGAAAGTTTGGAAGCAACGGGAAGCAAAGCCCAAGGCCAGTTTTATGCAGTTACGGTAGAAGGAAAATTCAAAACTATCGATCAGAATTTTTTGCTCGGTTTTAATAGTGCCCAAAAAATAGTTGGTATTTTTATAGCTCCTAAGCGCGTTGGACAGACCTACACATTGCCCACTTATGCCGATACTGCGCTTTATGTTGAAAAGGAAATATACATTGGCGCTGGTAAAAATCAGCTTGCTGCCATGTTAACCATTCCGAAAAACATAAAAAACTTTCCAATTGTAGTTTTTGTGCACGGATCTGGGCCTAACGATATGGACGAAACCTTTGGTCCGAATAAGCCATTTAAAGATTTGGCCGCCGGTTTGGCTTGTAAAGGCATTGCGTCGCTCAGATATGTAAAACGCACATTGGTTTATCCAAATGAATTTGTTGGGGCATTTACCGTAAATGAAGAGACCACGAAAGATGCGCTCGCAGCAATTGAAGTTGCAACGCAGGTGGCTGGAGCTAAAAAGAATGGAGTGTTTGTTTTTGGGCACAGTTTAGGTGGCATGCTTGCGCCAAGAATTGCCACACTCGCTCCAAACCTTGGAGGTATTATTTTAGCTGCTGCTCCTGCAAGAAAGCTGACGGACCTTATAATCGAACAGAATAAATATCAGTTTTCACTTTCAAAAGATACTACAGCCGCTGGGAAAGCTAGGTTTGAAGAAATTTTAAATGAAGTGAACAAAGGAAGCATCACAAAGCTTGGCAACATTAAACCAGATTCTATCCTTGTTGGTCTGCCTGCTTCTTATTGGATCGACCTGAATAATTACAATCAAGTTGAGGTTGCAAAGAAATTGTCGAAAACTCGAATACTGATCATTCAAGGCGGTAATGATTTTCAGGTTGGTAAAGCTGATTTCGATTTGTGGGAAAAAAATCTCGGCAAGCGGAAAAACGTGACCTTAAAATTCTATCCAGAGCTAAATCACTTACTTAGCAAACAAACGGAAAAGGGAACTACCGCGCAATACGAAATTCCGGCGAGCGTCTCAGTAGTGCTTTTAGATGAAGTTGCCAATTGGGTTAAAGATAAAATTTAGGTGTCAAATACTTTATTTTAATAAGCTGTAGGCTGCCAACTTATACTTGCGGCCGAAATAACGTGGCTAAACAAGCGCTTAAAAATATATTTCCTTTTTTTCGAGTTGGTTAGCAGAGTTATTAGTCGTTTAGCATGAATTTCGGAACCGCAAAATAACGATGCGTATGAGTTTTCTGTTTTCTTAACAGATCGGTGTGCCCGCAAACAGACATTGATGATTTAACCAAACTATGGATCATTTAAGGCCTTGATCTAAGAATCTCAGATCTAAAGATAAATATAGTTTCTATCGGCAATCCTCAAAAAGATTAAAAAAGCCATGTAATAAATGACCGAACGAGCGTCTCTCAGATAAAAATTGATTTTCGAATGCTTGAGTAGGCTTTTTTAAGCTTTTTTGGCCTGTATTTTTTGAGAATGGCGCGCGCAGAATTGTTAAGTTAAATCTGCAAAAAGCGGCTATCGAATTTTTTCTAGCTTAAATTGCGATTTTTTAATACATTTATTTTATCTTGCGTCAGAACGTGTTCGTAAACACTTTGGAGAAATACATTATTCAGGCTATTTTTAACTAAAACCTATCCCCAAATGAAACCAATTCTGAGAAAATCCATTCCCGAAGTAGAAAGTTCATTTATCGTTAAACAGTACCCAGGCCATAAAATGGTTAATAGTTGGCATTATCATACAGAGTGTGAGCTTGTATACATAAAACAGGGTGGAGGGGAGTGGCTTGTGGGCGATTACAAAGGGCATTTTGAAAGCGAAGACGTCATACTTTTAGGTGCTGGCATACCTCATTCTTTTAAATACGACCATAATTATCTGGCAAATGAACGCGCAGCGCATGGAGAAGCGCTTGTTGCTTTGTTTTCACCTGAAATATTTGGCGACTCTTTCTTAAATCTGCCCGAATCTAAAGAAATTAAAAGATTACTAGAGTTAAGTAAAAGAGGAATAAAAATAAAAGGGTGCAGCAAGGGTGAAGTAGCCGAAATGATGGAGGAAATTCTTCACGCCAAACAGGGTAGAAAGTTGATCAACTTGCTCAATATACTTCAATTTATTACAGAACACAAAGAGTACGAGTTGTTGGCCACCGAAGGATATTCGTACCAAACGGACCAAATTGGAAGTAGTCGTCTAAATTTAATTATAGAATATACATATGTTAATTATCAAAAGCAAATTACCATAGAAGAGGTAGCCTCTTTACTAAATATGAGTGTACATTCTTTTTGCCGATTTTTTAAGTCAAACAAAAACAAAACTTACATGCAATTTCTAATGGAAGTCCGCATCGGACAAGCCTGTAAGCTTTTGATAGAAAATGATATGCATTCTGCTGAGGTTGGATATACCTGTGGGTACAATAGTATTTCGCATTTTAATCATCAATTTAAGTTTATAAAAAATAAATCGCCACTCGAATTTAAAAAAAGTTTCATGAACCTCTTAATGGGTAGTACTGGTGTTCCGAATGCTTTGTAGCAACACAACTGCCAATATTGAGGTACACTTTTACGCCTCTGAGCTAAGAAATAGTCACTCTAAGGGCTGAAAAAATAATGTGTCGTTTTTGTTGAGGAAGTTTAGATTAAATCTCTAAAATTGTTTGCAATAGTTGATAGAACATGTCTAACTGAGCAACTTTATACAAACAGTCTAACGATTAAAATCAATAGCAAAATTTAAATAAATTATTTACAAATTTTACATCTTATAATGGTAGTAACGATCAAAATAGAAAATAATAAGTTTTTTTTAAAATTTTGCTTCATGATTTTAATGACTTGTGCAACATGTATGCAAGGTTACGCTCAGTTGGCGAAAAAGACAAATGTCATATCTACGGAGATTGTAAAAGTATCTCAGATCAACCAAACAACTTTTCAGCTAGTATTTGAAGACAATAGCAAGTTGCTGATAGATTTTTATGGGGAAAACATTTTTAGGATGTTCGAAGATCCCAAGGGTGGAGAGATGCGCGCTCCGGAATCTAAGCCTCAGGCAGATATATTGGTTAAAAATTCCCGCAGGCCAGTGGAAAAACTGCAGTTGACACAAAACGATGCAGCCATCAATATAAGTTCAGTCAACATCGAAATCGAAATTGATAAGAAAACTTCCTTAATTAAGGTTGTTCAGCGCGCAAATAAAAAGGTAATTGTAGAAATGCTACAGCCTGTTAATTTCAGTGGAGAAAAAACAACATTGATTTTAAAGGAACATCCGAAAGAATATTTTTTTGGCGGTGGCGTGCAGAACGGAAGATTTTCCCATAAAGGGAAAACCATTTCGATAGAAAATCAAAACAGTTGGACAGATGGCGGTGTGGCTTCGCCCGCTCCATTTTTTTGGTCGACAAACGGTTATGGGTTTATGTGGCATACCTTTAAGCAGGGCAAGTATGATTTTGGCGAAAAAATACCCGGACAAGTTCTGCTTTCTCACGAGTCAAATTATCTGGATGTATTTTTAATGGTAGATCATGGGGCGGCAAGTCTTTTGAGCGATTATTATCAACTTACAGGCAACCCTGTACTTTTACCAAAATTTGCTTTTTACGAAGGGCATTTAAATGCATACAATAGAGATTTTTGGAAAGAAGATAAAGAAGGGATTTTGTTTGAAGACGGAAAACGGTATTCAGAAAGTCAGAAAAGTAACGGTGGCATTAAGGAATCGCTTAACGGCGAGTTGAAGAATTATCAGTTTTCGGCACGTGCCGTGATCGATAGATATAAGGCGAATGACATGCCATTTGGTTGGATATTGCCAAACGATGGATATGGAGCTGGTTATGGACAAACGAGCACGCTGGATAGCAACATTAGAAATTTGAAGTCTTTTGGAGATTACGCAAGAAAAAACGGGGTGCAAATTGGCCTTTGGACACAGTCAGATCTCCATCCGAAAGAAGGCGTTAGTGCGCTTCTGCAAAGAGACATCATAAAAGAAGTTAAAGAAGCCGGCGTACGTGTTTTAAAAACCGACGTAGCTTGGGTGGGCGAGGGATATTCGTTCGGTCTAAACGGCGTTTCAGATGTGGCGCATATTGTACCCGAGTACGGCAATAATGACCGGCCTTTTATTATCTCATTAGACGGTTGGGCAGGTACGCAACGCTATGCAACCGTTTGGTCTGGAGATCAAACTGGTGGAAACTGGGAATATATCCGTTTTCATATCCCGACGTTTATTGGCGCCGGTTTATCTGGCATGTCTAACATAACTTCTGACATGGATGGTATTTTTGGCGGTAAAAATCCTATAGTAAATGCCCGGGAGTTTGAGTGGAAAGCATTTACTCCGATGCAGTTAAATATGGATGGTTGGGGAAGCAATCCAAAATATCCTCAATCGCTTGGCGAACCCATTACTTCTATAAATAGAACATATTTAAAGTTAAAATCGGCATTACTGCCATACACCTACAGTGTTGCAAAAGAAGCTGTAAACGGACTGCCGCTTATACGCGCCATGTTTTTAGAAGAGCCGAACGCATATACTTTGGGAAAAGCAACCCAATATCAGTTTATGTATGGACCGAGTTTTTTAGTCGCACCAATTTATCAATCCACAGAGATGGATAAAGAAGGCAATGACATCAGAAATAATATTTATTTACCAAAGGGAACGTGGGTAGATTATTTTTCGGGGGAGGAATACAAGGGCGATCGCATCATTAATAGCTATGACGCACCAATTTGGAAGTTACCGGTGTTCGTAAAAAAAGGAGCCATTATCCCGATGAACAATGCAAACAACCATGTTTCGGGCATCGATAAAAATGCGAGGAGCTATGAAATTTATCCTTCGGGAAAGTCGGCCTTTGTGCAGTACGATGACGATGGGGCTACAGAAGCGTACAAACTTGGAAAAGGAGCAACCACACATATCGAATCGGTTGTTAAAGGAACAATTGCGACAATTACAGTTCATCCAAGCAAAGGTAGTTTTGATGGATTAGTGAAGCAAAAAGCAACAATTTTCAAAATTAATGTAACCAAAAAACCGTTAGATTTAAATGTAATGGTAGGCGGAAAAAAGTTACAGATGAAGGAAGCAGCGTCTGTAATAGATTTTGGGGAAAAAAGCAATGTTTATTTTTACAATGCTGCGCCAAATCTCAACGCATTTTCCACGATCGGAAGCCCCTTCGCCAATGTTAAGATGTTAAAAAACCCTCAAATTTGGATAAAGCTAGCGCCAACAGATATTACAACTAAAGAAATTAAAATACAAATTAATGGATTCGAATTTAATCCAAAAAGCAAGCTGTTGGTGCACTCTGGAGCATTGCAAAAGCCAGATATGGTGCAAATCCCAGACAGTAGTGATGCAGCGTATTCTCTAAAACTTAAATGGGCCCCTGTTGCAAACGCAGATTTCTATGAAATCATGTTCGAGAACGTGAATTATTCTACCATCAAAGGTACAGAGTTTTTGTTCGACGATTTAAGACCGGAAACAGCGTATGCTTTTAAATTAAGGGCTGTAAATAAAGATGGTCATTCTGAGTGGACCAGTTTTGAGGGCAAAACTAAGGTGAATCCTTTAGAATTTGCCATTCATGACATCATCGCATCCTCTTCGTCTACCGCGCAGGGTGGAAATGAATTAAGCAACCTTTTTGATTTTGACGAAAAGGATACTTGGCACACTTCTTATGGAAAAAAAGCCATTCCATTTGATATATTAATTGATCTAAACGGCATCAATCAGTTAGATAAGTTTCAATACATCCCACGGACTGACGGTGGAAATGGTACGTTGAAAAAGGGTAATATAACTTACAGTATCGATAAGAATAAGTGGGAAAAAGCGGGGTCATTTAGTTGGAAAGGAGATAATACTGTACAAACTTATGAGTTTACAGCGCATCCATCTGCCCGTTTTATCAAAATATCGGTTGATGAAGCAAAGGGCAATTTCGGTTCAGGCCAAGAACTATATGTGTTTAAAATACCGGGTAGCGCTACTCTGTTGCCGGGAGATATTAACAACGATTTTAAGGTTGACAACAATGACCTTACTTCTTACATGAATTATACTGGCCTGAGACAAGGAGATGCTGATTTCCAAGGTTATGTGAGCAAAGGCGATATTAACCAAAATGGGTTAATAGATGCTTATGACATCTCTATTGTTGCCAGCCAATTAGATGGCGGAGTCAAAATCGACGATAAGGAAACAGGTAAGCCTACTGGTTCGATAGTGTTGACTACTGATAAGCAAAAGTATAAAAAAGGGGAAATCGCCCAGATCTTGGTTAAGGGGATAAACCTTAAAAACGTGAACGCCCTCAGTTTTGAACTTCCTTACAATACCCAAGAATATGAATACGAAGGTGTAGAAATTCTAAAAATTAAGGGAATGGAAAATCTCAGTAACGACAGGTTACACTCTGACGGTACAAAAGATTTATACCCAACTTTTGTAAATATAGGGAACAAGACCACCATTAACGGCAACGAAGATCTGTTCATCATTAAGTTAAAAGTAAAGCAAAACCTCACTTTTAACCTCGGCCTTAAAAGTGGTATTTTGGTAGATAAATCACTCAATTACCTCACTTTCTAAACATGATTTAAAAAAGGGCTTCAGTAATTTAGGGGCTCTTTTTTAAGTTAAAATCACTATTAATTTGACCCTTGAAACGTTAAATAAACGATTTTCTTGAACAGCGGATAGGTTTTGTATCTACCTAGTTTGATTATAGCCCCGCTGTTTCACGTCTTTCCCAAAACGATGTAGCACTTTATATAAAACGAGATTTGTAATCCCGATAAGAGATAACTAATGAAATTTTCTAATTTGGAACCCCGATTTATATAAAATTGGTACGCACAAACTTGATATCCAACAGAGACGCGTCGCTCAAATTCTAGATTTCAAATAATACTAAAAGTCTTTTCTGTCGCATTAGTAAAATAATTTGAAAACGAAGCTTTCAGCAAATTAACAGAAAACAGCCCCGCCTTCCACGCTATCTTTTACCTCCATCTCTCCAAACCCAAGGGGCTTTTGCCTTCGCAGTAAAAGGATGTTGTTTCAGTCGGGTTTAAGAAGTCGGGACATTGCCATTCAACCAGGTTTTCCGAGTTGGCGGCTAATCGTTCTAATAGGCGTAACATCCTAACGTGCGAGGTGTGTTTTTAGATTTTTTGCGCTTTACATAAATATAGGCACGTCAAGCTAGAGCATTTTACCGATAGAAATTACCTAAATGTGAGATTGTTGCCAAATAAGTCGGGATAGGCGCAAGCTCAAGATGATGATTCCGATCATGTATCTAAAACAGAGCGTGATAGCGTAATTTTATCCATCATGCGGTTTTGCGCTAACGACAGGAACGGCATCTTTTTGGGCTTTTACTTTTTTGCCCAAAAAATACAGTGGATGGCGTGTTAAAGCGCCCAAATAATTATCTGACGATAGCATTCCATTCAATAAAATATGCGACGATTATTCCGCCATTCGTTCTTATTTAACCTCTTCGAGACGATAAGCTGTTACTGTTTTATTAAAGAAAGATGGCACATACAATATTTTCTTTTTTGCATCATAATCGAGATCTGCCGTATTTACCCGAGGATTATGACTGTCTAGCAGTGTTTCAACGTTGCCGTTTTTGTAAACGTAAAAAATATACCCTCCCCAACTTGTAACTAAGAAATCGCCGTTTCCTATTGGCTCCAAACCATCGCCGCCTTGCGGCAAAGTTGCAATTTCTGTTTTGCGTAAATTTTTATCAACCTTAAAAAACCGCTTACCACCCAAAACATAAAGATCTGTGCCAATTGCTTTCAATCCGTTTATACCATCTATGCCTTCCATAAACGTGGTGAGCTGATTATTTTTTATTTTATGGATTTTTTTGGTTCTCGAATCTGATATGTAGGCTACTCCTTTGGCATTTACCGAAACATCATTTAACATTCCTGCGCCTTCTACCGGAAAAGTTCTTATAGTGCTTCCTGTTTTTGTGTCGATTACAAATACCTTGGTTAAATCGGCGACATACAGATTATTGCCATATTTTCCCAAGCCTTTTGGAGAATCCATCCCTTTTGCAAAATGCAGGTCTATAATTTTTCCATCTAAGCCCAATAGGGCTATTTCTCCATTTCCATCGGCCGAAGAAGAATTACCAAGGCCAATCTCTGAAACATATAATAGTTTTTTATCGTAATCTATCAAAACAGATTCTGGAACAGCAACTACGGTATCGGTTTGCCATATTTTAATTAATTGGTATTTCTGTTGAGCTTTTGCGAGTGAAAAGCAGAAGAAAACCAATACCATTAGAACACTAAATTTTTTCATTTTTCAAAAGTTTATAAATATGTTGATATGCTGCAAGTTAATAAGATTTTAAATAGGAGCTATCTGCGCTCTGAGGTTTATAATGGAGAAACAAAATATTTTTATTTAACAATATTAAAAAAGTTCTTTCAATTTTTACAAAAAACTGATGTATATTTAGCTACCAAATATTTCAATTCATAAATCATACATAGCCGAGTATGAAAAACGCTCTACATAATCCTATTCTAAAAAACTATTTTAAAGTTGCATTTCTTGCAATCTCAACTGCAATAATATTCTATGCCTGTAAGAAAGACCGTGGGCAGCAATTGCAACCATCTGCACTTGGCGTAGCAGATTTGCAAACCTGGTACGAAAGTAACAGCGGCAACCTTAAGAAAACTACAATACTCTTTTCAGCTCTAAAGCCAAATTTTCAAACTGCATATTCAGCAGTTAAAGATGGTTATCAAATTACAGAATTTAATCCGACAGTTTCGAACCAGTTGGCTTTAGTTAGCGGGCCTGCAGATCAGGCGAAAATAGATAAGGTAATCGCAAACACTTTAACGAAATTTATTCTTTATAATGCCACAGGCACAAAAAACATTGGCGGCGATTACATGGTTTTGAGCGGTAATGGAACTCAAGATTTACAGAATGTACACTATAAAAATTACGAAGGTTTTACCGGGCAGGTTAACTTTTTTAACATAGATGGTACTTTCGAAAATGGATATGTGATAAGCGATGGAAAAATAGCGCGTACTATTAAAAAAACTGCGTAAACAGAAAATCTACAAAAAATTAAAGATGGTTTGGCAGAAAAAATTTCGAAAAATGGAATGAAAAAAGGCGAGCGGGTTATGCTTGCTCATATAGATGAAGAATGCACGTTGTCTTTTGTAAATGTCTATCAAACACAGTGTTTTCAGTTTGATGTAGAACCGGTTTCTGTTCGATCAAAACAAGAAAAGCTATCAAACGAACCTACTAGGTATATGAAGGGGAGTGAAAATTATTGCCATACAGAAATTTTAACCATTGTGGTAGAAACTTGCCAGAGTACTGGAATTGGGTGGGGTATTGGTGGTGATGGTGGCTATCCAGATATTAGCGGGGGTGGAGGTGGTAATTCGACAAACTACTCGCCAGTTTCACCAGCACCGAAAGAGATTATAGATAGTTTAAAAGGTTATCCATGTGCTCAAGAACTTCTAAGAATATTACCGAATTTGAAAAGTGAGATTGCCTCATTGATTTCTGAAACGTTTAAGAAAAGTGACTTAGCAGATATAGTATTTGGGGTTGAACCTAAACTGGCTGGCACTACCGTTGATGGGAAACACGCTAGCTTTTCAGGTGGAGGAAATTACAGCGTTCAACAAATCGGTTTAAATCCAGATGTACTTAATAAGTCATCAAAGGAATACATATTGGCAACTATGTACCATGAAGCATTACATACCTTCTTTGCAAAAGAGGAACAACGTTTAGGAGCTGTTGAATTTGCCAAAAAATATACAGGTGTAGAATTATTTGGAGGAAGGCTATTAGGAATACAGGGTGAGGACCATGTACCTATGGGCTACATTAAGTACATAAATCAACTTAAAGAAGCTATTTTAGCGTTCAATCCTAACCTTGGCGATATTAGGGCAGGGGTGTTAGCCAAAGCAGGCATTATCAAGCTATCGTTGAGTGAAAAAACTATAAACGATCAAGAGCGTGATACAACTGATCCAGTATCCGGGCTATCAAGGGACAAAATGTCCTTAAAATTCAATCTTATGAAATTCACCAAAACACTTTTATTAACTTTCTTGGTAATTTTTCAAGCGGCATATTTATTTGCGCAAACTACTGATAACGAGAAACGATTTTCGGTGATCGAAAAAAAAATTTATCGCATTTTTCTTTATGGAAATCCAGGTAGAGTTTTAAAAGATAGTGTATCGATATACGCCATAAATTTTAGACTTACTTTAGAGAAGAAAAACGATAGTCAAACAACAGTTTCAAAAATAGTTGTAAATGATAGCTTAGGCTATAAATTGTACCCGAGATACAAAGAGCTATACGACATTAACTTTATAGACCTAATGGGTTCAGATAGTCATGCAACTTTACTTATTCCAATACTAATTTATAACGCAACGGAAAATAAAATTAGATATAAAGATGAAAATTATATGGTATTAATTAACATGCAGGCCGCTATTAATGCTGCCTATGCACTCTATTCTACAACTGCATACAGTAATTTGAACGATACTAATGAAAATTTAATGTACAGGATTAAGGATACATTTACTACGGCACCGGTATTTGAAAAAATAATTACTTTTAGGCCTATTATCGTAAATACTTCGACAATGAAGTAGGTTTTAAAATGACAGTAAAAATTTTAGACATTTTGCTAGTCATCAATGCCGTATTTCAACTCTGAATGAAACAAAGAAAGTAAGTATATTCTCCGAATTTTCAGTCAGTTACAATTTAATTAAAGAGATGAAAAATCTTATTATAATACTACTCTATTTTCTATTTTTGCTCAATGGATTCAGCGCTTTTAGCCAGAGCAAAATTGTAAAGTTAGACACAATCTATTATTTTTTGGACACGGCTGCAGTTCCTAAGAAAGATAGGTTTTTCAAATTCGAGAGTGAAAGCCACTATAAAGTATATTTTTTGCAGTGCAAATGTTATCCATATGGAAAAGATATTCCTTTTTTTTATGACGCAGACAATCCAA
This sequence comes from Pedobacter sp. UYEF25, assembly GCF_054061655.1. Lineage (NCBI taxonomy): Bacteria > Pseudomonadati > Bacteroidota > Sphingobacteriia > Sphingobacteriales > Sphingobacteriaceae > Pedobacter > Pedobacter sp. UYEF25. Next base: position 11,799 of record NZ_JBSSEL010000015.1, read on the forward strand.
ATATCAAAAAAATAAGCATTGCAAATTTCGAAAAAATTAAGACAGTTTCTATTACCGAATTAATTAATATTGTTCTAAGCTCTTTGCCACAGCCCGCGTGGACTAAATATGTTTTTGTTTTTATTGAGCCAGATGGGACGAATATGAAGTTAACCTATTTGGGATTGGCAAGTCCTTATGATCCGAGAAAGGTTTACTAAATTTCAAATCAAAAAATTGTTGGTAAGGAATTTTGTTGGCAATTTCTGAATGAGGGTTCTACTAAACTTCCAGAAAAATTATTTGTTAAATTTATTGCTAGGGTTTCAAACATGGGAAATTTCATTTTACTTTCATTTTGCAATACTGCGTTCATTCCCCTATTTAAAAATTTAGGCTACCAAGGCATAAAATGCAGTAAATATTTATATTAAAGGAGAAATAGCAGCGAGAAAAGTCGAAGAAAATACAATCCGTGCTAAAAAACTTCACAATTTTCTATATGATCGGAATCTCAAATTATCACAACTACGTGGCAAAACACAATTTAAGTCTCACTCGTTATGAAGGCATAATTATCTGGGATGCTAAATTTGGTGCAGTGCCTCAGGATGTCTTGTTTTTCCCATCGACATGGAATAGACAAGGTTCTTTTAAAGAATTCTTGTTAATTGAGATTCAGAAACCGAATGCGACAGTTTTTCAAGTATATTTTCAAGGGATGCGATGGATACTGCCAGATCTTGAGGAAAGAATAATTAATACAAAATCTGTTGAAATTTTTGTTGGGTCTCAAACAAGTTCGTGTAGAGCATCATATGTTGCCATTACTTTTGGTTCTTATACTCCAGATGAGGAAGTCTTTATTTTAGAAGAAACAAATAATTTACAAATCTCAATCAGTAATGTTACCAGACAAGTCAAGTTAAAAGATTGGCCTAATGAATTTGGAATCGCAAAGTTGTATGAGCCTATTGCTTGGTAAATAGTTTCGGCTAGTGAGGTTAATATTTAACTTGAAATTCTATAATTAAAGTAGTTTGATAATAACATGTTTCAATTTAGCAGCTTTATTAATTACCGTAGGTGTAATCTGAATTCCGCACTTTATGTTTTAAGAATTATAAATGAAAAATTTGCCTATTCTTCTACTTTATTTTCTGATATTGCTTAGTGTATCTAACGTTTTTGCACAGAGTATAGCACCAAAGTTAGACACTATATATTATTTTCTCGATACTGCGGCTGTTCCGATCAAAGATAGGATGTTTGTTGTCCAAGAGGAAGATCCTGAAGTTGTTTATCAATAAAACATCGCTTTAACCTTACTCATACCCATTCTCAAAAGTAATTTTCTCTCCTTTTTTAAGATTATAAATGGTAATGCCATCTATTGTGGGTGCAGTTACCACTTTTCCACTGCGGTTTCTAGCAATTAATGTTCTAAAAGGCAATTTAATCTTTAGCAATCCGCCTTGCTCGGATACAACATTTACGCTTTCTGGTGCACCGTTTGTTTTGCTTGCGCTGATTAAAAATGCACCTTCAGCTCTCAAATCTCTAAAAGAGACATCTTTCCATTGGTTTGGAACTGCAGGGAATACTTGGATATATCCGTCTCTACTTTGCAGCAACAACTCGTTTACGCCTTGGGCGAAAGCAAAATTTCCTTCTAGCGTAAATGGACGATATGTAAAACCAGAATATTCCCCGCCTTTTTGATCGCCATTTAAATGGAAGCTATTTTTCGAACAAAAATTTGATGCAAAAATCTGTAATTGTTTTACTGCTTTTTCTGCTTGGAAAGTTCTAGCATAGAGCGATGCCATCCAACTAAAAGAGTAGCCAACCCAGGCTCTAGTTCCCTTCAATTCTATCTGTTTTAATGAATTGTCTATGCGTATTTTATCTTTTGTCTTGTTATAATCTAGCAGGGCTAAAGGATATATTGCCATGTAAGGCGACATATGGCGGTGAGATTCGGTTAAATTTTGTCCCGGTGCAACCGTAAAACCTGTTTCATTAGCTTCAAAACCTGGCAGTTCACCCATTATTTTTAACCAATGTGTTTGCCCAGTTTTATCACCTGTGGCTTGGCAAACTTCTGCAGCTGCTTTAAACAGAAACTTAGCCAGACCTAAATCGAAATTGCTCCAGGTTTTAAACCAAGCAGAGATGTCGTTATCGTTATACTCGGGGCTAGAACTTAATGGAAGATATCGAATACCATCTTTTAAGAATGTAATGTTTTCTAAAAACTTTGCCGATTGGGTGATGTAAGGATAGGCGCGTTCTTCTAAAAAGCGCTTATCCATACTGTATCTCCATTGCCAATAAAAATGTTGTGCACACCAAGCTGCCACCGTTGGCGACTGAGAATATTGGATCCAGCCGCCCATTGGATAGCCATTTAAAGTAGCAACTCCAGGTACATTAAGTCCATCTATGCCAAAATAGTCTTTTGTATATTTTTCGCTCTCTCCTTTTATTTTCCAGAGCCAGTCTGTAAAAGTTGCGCCTTCTGCCAAATGATTAGAAGTGTAGGTTGGCCAATAGCTTAATTGGGTATTTAAATCGTTATGAAAATCGCCTTTCCATGGGGGCAGACTTCCATTGTCTGCAGTCCAAACTGCTTGCAGCGTAATTGCCGGTGCTCCTTTTCTAGCTACACAGCCCAATTTGTATTGCTCAAGTTCGTATTGCTTTTGTATTAAAGTATCGGGTACGGAAATAGCTGATTTACCCCAAAAATTTGCCCACCAAACTTTATGAGTTTTTAATAGGTTACTTATACGGGTTAAACTTAAATCGGTTAGCTTGTCTGGCTGATCTTTGTTGATTTCCCAACTTCCAATTAATTTGGTTCCTTCTCTTTTCCATTTAATAAGAACCTCATAATAATGCCCGTCATAGGTAGGCTGTTTGTATTTTATCTCATTTTCTGTTTTCACCACCTCACTATTTTCGTATCCTAATTTTTGTAAACCTTCGCCGCTATGGCTATTGTCATTTTGAGATTTTTCTTGCCCGTTATAGTTATGTACAATCAATTCTGGCAAAGCCGAAGACTCCTTTAAGTTTTCAAAACTAAAAACGCCCAAGTTTTCAGTTGCATGGATGAAACATTTAAAAACTGTTCCATTTTCGAAAGTGATGGTATTCAAAGCAGTTTTTAGATTCAACACGTTCGATATTACTTTACCAAAATTGGCGCTTTTAAATTCTAATGCAGCAGCAGGTAATTTTGTTGGATAAGGAAAGGAATTATAAGGATCGTCTAATTTTTTTTGTACGATTTGGTACTCTTTTTTCTCCACTTGTTGCTGTACCCAGGCAAAATTATTTACATCCAAATTTCTATCGGGCAAGCGCTCATCCCATAAATCTGCCCTATCTAACGATATGCGAAGTTTATCTTCCTTACCCCAAATTAATGCACCCAACATACCGTTGCCGAGTGGCATTGCTTCATCCCACCTGGTGGCTAACGACGTAAACGAAAGGTTATGTTTAGGTAAATTTTGCGCGGCGCCAATTTGATAAAGAATTAAAAAGGTTAGGAGTGTGAGGGTTGTCTTTTTCATTTTTCCTGTTAAAATTTTTTTAAACATAATGCTGTGTTTTCCTGTGCGCCAATCTTACCGATCGACTTGTTAGCTCTGTCAATAATTCTTCTATTGCCATAAGCCTTAATTCATATTTGTCGCCAGGGCCTATTTTCATACCGTGGTTCGTGTCACCACGAACCAGTTTTCAAAATTCATCTCTCAAATCCTTTAAAAACTGCAGACAATCCAATACCGTGGTTCGTGTCACCACGAAACAACTTTCAAAATTCATCTCTCAAATCCTTTAAAAAGCCAAAGTTTTTTACACCCTCTTCGTAATATTTTGCAGACGAGAATAAATAATCAGAAGGATTTTTAGCCAACTGCCAATATGCAGTACAAGGATTATAATGCAGATAGTCTAGTTTTTGATAGGCGATTTCCTCATTAAAAAGATGAATTGCCAACGAATCTCTTTTCCAAAATTCATAACTTTTATTTTCTCCCTCTACTTTATAAAAATCTAGCCGCTTGTTTTCATCTGCTTTCAACATTTTTTTAAAGGTATGAGCAGTATATTTTAGAAAAGAGCTTTGAGGTGCTTCTTTGCCATTCATCTGATTTATTTTCCATATGAGGTGAATGTGGTTGGGCATAATGACAAAAGCAAATACATCCACTTTTCCTAAATTAGTTAGATGGATTAATGAATCTGTGATAACGCTTTTATAATCAGATTCTAGCATTAAATGTTGCCACTTATTTATTGTCGCGGTCCAAAAATATACTTCTCCCATCTCAACGTAACTCTTTCGTTTTACTGTAAATAAATTTGGTTCCATTAGATTTTAAATTTTCGGGAAATATAAATTTACTTGGTGCCCTTTCTGTTTCGGTTCGTGGGGACACGAACCGAGGGTTGAGAGGGTTGGGGTTGAGACCTCGTAGTTTAGTGAGAATTTAAATTTACTCATTAGTTTATAAATGTACTTGGTGCACTTTGTATTTCGGTTCGTGGGGACACGAACCGAGGGTTGAGTTTTCAAAATTCACCTTTTAAATCTACCGTGGTTCGTATCACCACGAACCACCTTTCAAAATTCACCTTTTAAATCTTTCCGCTTTCTATTTCGGTTCGTGGGGACACGAACCGAGGGTTGAGAACCACGTTCCGGTATGCCTTCATACCGTGGTTCGTGTCACCACGAACCACCTGTCGAGACAGTCTAGTTTTTGGGAGGAAAATTAAAAGGTGTCCATTTAGGATATTTTATCAGGTCATTTTGGACAGCATTACTTACTGGTATGCCCCATGTTAACCAAAAAGGAGCTAAGTTTCTTTTCACGATGTTAGAGTAGGTGCTCACCCATAAATCTATTTTTTGTTGATCGTTTAGCTTGCCCATGGTTGGTCCTAATTTTTGGTATGCTCGAAAAAAAGTTTTAAAACTTTCCCAGCCAAAGCCCTCTTGCATTTGCCTAAACATAATCAAGCCCAAAAAAGCATCGCTTTTCCACTTTTCATAACTTGCTCCTTCTGCAAAGTACTTCTTCATCTGTTTTTGGGTATTTGCACTAGAAATTGCTGAGTGTGCGCCGTCTCGTCCCCCAACCAATCTATCAAACATATACAAAGAGAAGAAGTTATTGCTCACTTCTGTAGTACCGCCAAATACCCAGTTAAGGTTTTGCATATTGTGTCCAATTTCATGAAAGAATCCCCAATTTGCTCCGCCATTGCTTGGTTTCATTAACAGCTCTGGGTTTGCCATAATTTCGTTTGATAATAGACGTTTTGTTGGAGAATGATGAATCATTATGGGATATCCGCTGTGCATATATCCGCCGCCAATATGTTCATCTGGCACTAGGCGCTGTGCGCGGTAAAAAGGTACAGGCATTTGGGCTAAATCCATTTCTCCCTCAATTATTAAATCCCACAACCTCATAACTGTATCTGGATTTTTAATGGTTTGCAAAACGCTGTCTGGCAAGGTTAAGATTATATTTTCTGTGGCAAGCTCGCCCCAAGGTGCTTTGTTGTTTTTTAATTGTACTTGCCAATCAGCAAAAGATGTTTTTCCAAGTACAAATAATGGCGACGTTACGGCATGTTTTACGGTAAAATCTGCGTTGATGCTGGCGTCTTTGTAAGGAAAATTTATATAAATCAAGCCTCCAAATGGCGACGTTAGTCTATTTTTTCCTCGCTTTAGTTTTTGAGTTTTGGTTATGATTGGCATTCGCCTCCAATCTTCTTCTCCCGCGACCCAATAATTTAATCGATCGGTGTGAGCACCTATTTGTACTTTGGCATTGCTTGCATCTTTCGGTACATCTACCTCTATATATTCGCCGGCAACTGCGTACAAACCTGTACTATACATGGTATCGTGGTTGTAACCGGAATAGCCCAACGTGGAAACCACTTTTAATAAGCTGTCGACTATTTTTTTATGATTTATGGTGATTGTTCTATCTACAAACTGATAACCATTTTTCACTTCGCCTGGAAAGGTAGCCGAAGATGGTTGTGCTTTGATATTTTTATAATCCGTACTGTTTAAAATGCTATCGCTCCATTTTGAGATCTTTTTTCTAAAATCAATTTCCTTTTTATAGAGTGGATTTTGTGGCGTAACTACTATAGTTGCAGGGTTTTTGTTTTGAGCAAATGTAAGCCCTGTGAGGAGCGAAAGGAATGCGAGTAAGCTTAATGTTTTCATAGTTTTCATTCTTTGGTTAAGGCTTGCCACTTCTTTTTAGACTTTCAACTCGTTCCATAAGAATCGAACAAGCTTAAGACGAATACATTGTTATGTGAATGGATGTTTTATGCAACAAGGCCGCTTTGCAACAGGAGTAAATTTCTACTGTCTTTTAGTATCTAAACCTGATGTCCAATACAGCAATATCATTAAGTTAAGGAAAACCCAACAAATGTTGTCATCCTGAGCTTGTCGAAGGACTGCAATTTCGTCGATTTTTGACTAAAAGGGTCTTCGACAGGCTCAGACTGACAGTGATTTAATTTAACTTAATAACCTTACCCAAGGGGATGCCTTTTGCACAAGACTTGCCCAAGTTATGTGTAGAAGCATTCCGTTTTCAAATTATTGGAAAAATTTTATTTAATGGCTTTAATAAAGTAGCTATAACTGTAATCTTTAAACGGAATTTGATATTGAATAAGCGGCATAGAACCCCAACTGTCTATGCCCTGCAAACCCAATTGCTGCATATCCATGTGTACGTAAGTTTGCGGGCGTTTCACTAATTCGCCACTGTGAAACTGCTCTTTGTGGTCTTTGGGGTCTAAATCTTCGACCGAATAGGGCAAAGCATTGAAGCTTAACAGATGATCGGCAAACTCAAAACGTAAACCCTTACCTTTCTTATCGGTAAAATCTACCCAACGTACATCGGTTTTATTTCCACTTTCTTGCGGGCGCGCATAACTAAAATACTGCTCATCGACGGTAGATTTATAGGTGCCAATTAACGATGCAGTTTTCCGATCCACATAGTTTTCACCAGGTCCGCGACCATACCATTGGATATTGCTATATGCAGAATTTAACTGCAAATCATTTCCAACGCGCATTAGCGTTTTATAGTTTCCGTTAACCGCTTTAAAATTATTTTCTACTTTTATACTGCCATCAGCATAGATGTAGAAGGTTTGTTTGGTAGTGGCATCACCATTTAGTAAAGTTGAATTTATTTCTACGCTACCTAAATAGGTCGTTCCAGTTGCCTTAGATGCAGTTACACTTATATTTTTGCTATTTTCATCATAAACATTACGCCACATTCTTAAGCTTTTATTTAAACCGGCACCAATATCATTATCGGTTGGTGCGCGGTAGAAACTTGGCTGAGGCCCAGATATCAACATTTCTTGGCCTTTTACTACATAACTTATTAATTTTCCGACTTTAGTATCGAAGGTTACAGAGAAATTATTTCCTTCAAAAAACTGCTTTACCATCGCTTTTTACCAAAGTTAAGTTCTCTTTAAATTTTGCATCTTCAGGGGTATTTACTTTCGGTTTTCCAGCCAAAGCAATTTGCTCATAAGCGATATCATAACCCTTTTCTAAAAATGGTTCAGCGGTTTTTAATCGATAATGAACGTTTAAGAAGTACTCTTTCCCCTCTTTATATGAAGTTTTAAAAGGTATGGTTATGGTTTGAGTTTGGCGTGGCTCGATGTCGATTTTAGAAATAATGCCACTTTGAATAATTTTTCCATCTTCTAGCAAGTTCCAGGCGAGTTCGATATTATTAAGGTTTTTAAAGAAATAACTATTGTTTACGTTAATTTGGTTGGCGCCGTTAAAAGTAGTTTTGATGTATTCATATACTTTTTTAACCTCCACAGCCATCGGAGTTAAACCTCTGTAGGCGGTTACTACGCCCTTAACACAAAAGTTGTTATCGCTAAAATTCTCATTTACTGGGCCACTTAATGGAAAATCTCCACCATAAGCCATAATCCTTTTTCCGTTTTTAACGGTATCTAAAGATTGGTCTATCCACTCCCAAATAAACCCGCCTTGTAGCTTCGGATTATTTTCTATTGCATCCCAATACTCCTTGAAGTTGCCCAAACTATTACCCATTATGTGCGCATATTCACTCATAATAAGCGGTCTGGTTTCTTTATTTTGTTTCGAATAATAAGTTAACCAGTTTGGATCTGGATATTGAGGAACAATCATATCCGTATTGTAATCTTCCTCCGCTCTTTCATATTGCACCGGACGAATGTCTGTTTTCTTTAACCAATCATAACCTTCGTAAAAGTTTACCCCATTTCCTGCTTCGTTACCTAAACTCCAAGTTACTATAGCCGCGTAATTCTTGTCACGCTCATACATCCGTTTGATCCGTTCTAAGTGTGGCACTCGCCATTGCTTATCATTTCCAAAAGTGGTTGCTAAATCGTAGTAACGGCCATGACTTTCTATATTTGCCTCATCAATTACATATAAACCATATTCATCGCAAAGGGCCATCCAATAAGGATCTGGCGGATAGTGAGAATGACGAACCGCATTAACGTTTAGCTTTTTCATCATCTCCATATCTTTTTCCATATCGGCACGAGTTAACGTATGGCCTTCCTTCGCATTATGTTCATGTCTATTTACTCCTTTTAAGAAAACACGTTTTCCGTTAACCAAAAAATCGCTTCCTTTTATTTCTACCGAACGGAAGCCAATACGTTGGGGAATAACTTCTATTACTTTTTCATTTTTATCTTTCAAGGTGATGTAAAGCGTGTACAGATATGGCGTTTCAGCAGACCATTTATTTACGTCGTTTATCTGTGTTTTAAAAGACATTTGGTGATGATAATTTCCTAAAACAGTCGTCATTTTAGAATTCTCTTTCCATACACTAGTTCCTTTTGCATCTACCAAATCTAAGGCTACATAAAAACTGTCTGGCTTGCTATGTAGTGTGCCACGATCAATCTTATAATTATTTACAAAAATGTTGGCAGTTAGAAGTCCGTTTTTATAGTCTGAATCTAAGGTCGCAACCGTTTTGAAATCCCGCACATCAAGTTTCGGTGTTGAGTACATATATACATCTCGCTCTATTCCCGAAATGCGCCACATATCTTGGCATTCTAAATAGCTCCCATCACTCCATCGGTAAACTTGCAGCGCTACCAAATTTTCTCCTGGCTTAACGTACTTTGTAATATCAAATTCTGCAGCAAGCTTACTGTCTTCGCTGTAGCCTACTTTTTTTCCGTTAACCCAAATAAAGAAAGCTGATTTTACGGCACCCAGATGTATAAAAACCTGTCGGCCATTCCAATTTTCTGGGATATTTATTTTCTTACGATAAGAGCCTACCGGATTGTTATCTACAGGGATATCAAACGGAGGATTCATTTTAGCGCCAGTTAATTTGCTGCCGGCAAATTCATACGGTTGGTTTACATAGATCGGCGTACCATAACCATTAGTTTCCCAATTTGCAGGTACTTTAAAGTTATCCCACTTTGCATCATCAAACCCAACTTTATAAAAATCCATTGGGCGAGTGCGTGGATCTTTCACCCAGTTAAACTTCCAACTGCCATTTAGAGAGATAAAGTGAGTAGATTTTTCCTTCGCTCGTTTTTCGGCGAGCGCTCTAGTTTCAAAAGCAAATCCATCAGCTCGCATCGGCATTCTATTTACCGAAACAATTTCTGGGGTTTGCAATTCTGTAGGAAGTTCTTGGGCGTATGCCTGCAAAGAAAAAACGGTGGCAAATAATAGAAGTAATTTTTGTTTCATTTATTTAGCTTAAAAAAACCCAATGTTTGTTGCAGGTAGTTAAAATGTGCGCGCCCACAAAATACAATAAATTTGTTAGAAATTGATAAAATTGCGCTCGAACTGTTTACTAAAAGCGAGAAAATGCTGCGTCATTATTTTGACTTCATTACCCAAACGCTCTTTTCAATAAGAAATCTTTAGGGGTATTCAGTCTTCTTCCACCTAAATAGGTAAAGTCAGCCTTTTAGGAATACGCATTATTTTGCTTGTTTTTAACTCGGTATTTTTATAGGTATAGTCTGTCTTTTTTTTAAGCCAACAGCATTAATTTTTGTTTGGGTGACGTCGACATCATTTTTGGAACTGACGTTTGTAATACGGAAAAAACTATCTGGCTGTTTTATTTGATTCTGGCGTAAATGGAACGGTTATTAAGGAATTGCCGATTTATAATTTAAGAGAGTATAAATTATGAAACGTTAAGGTTAAATTACAATTTAAAGAAAGATAGGTTAGTAAATTCTCGTTGGCTTATTGAGCATTTTGAAGGAGGAAGTTTTAGCTGGCAGGAAAAATCACGAAAGCAAGGGTATGTTTTTCATTGAAAAGACATGAAAAAGTGCGATTTAACGTTCACATCTACGATTGTTAAAATGCTTATTGTTAGTTGTTAAAGTGGGCAAATTTGCGTAATTTTGCGACCCGTATTTTTACGGATAAACAAAAGTAATGATAAATAAAAACAATAGGAACAGTCGGGATGACAAGTCCAGCTCTGGTGGTCGCAAACCTGGCGATAGAAATGCACCAAGAGCACGCAGCACTAAAAGTGCTGATAGAGAAAATAGCTCGGATAAGCGACCTGATTTCAAGAATCGAAATTCGGAAGGCAATGAAAAAAGAACGTTTGGTCGCGATAGAGACGAAAAGACCTTTCGCCCGAGATCGGAAAGTGACACTCGGGATAGTTACCAGAAAAAAGAATTTAAACCAAGAGATTCGGGAAAGTTCACGGGGAAAAAAGATTTTGACTCCAGAGATTCAGGAAAATTTTCTGGGAAGAAGGAATTTGACTCAAGGGAATCGGGAAAGTTTTCAGGAAAGAAAGATTTTGATTCTAGAGATTCAAATAAGTTTTCTGGCAAAAAAGAATTTGATCCTAAAAAGCCTAGAGATAGGAATTTTGGCGATAAGCCATATTCCAAAGACGATAGAGGAAAGGGATTTAAGAAAGAAGAGGGTCAAAGTTTTAGGACCAAATCATTTGATAAGGGTGGCGAGGGAGAACACAAGCCTAAGTATACTAAAAAAGAGTGGGACGATTTTAAGCCGAGTGCTGGGAGTTCTAGAGATGTTGCGCCGAGGAGTAAAGACGGAAGTGATACGCGTCCGTTTAGAAAACGAGATGAAGATAAACCATTCGAAAAAAAGCGTGCATCTGGCACCGTTCTAGCGCCTGCTAGGAAAACCAATGCAGATAAGGGGTTAATTAGATTGAACAGATATATTGCAAACGCCGGAATTTGTTCCCGCCGTAGAGCCGATGAATTTATTGCAGCGGGCGTTGTAAGTGTTAATGGTGAGGCAATTACCGAGCTCGGTCATAAAGTAGATCCTTCAAAAGACGCTGTAAGGTATAATGGCGAGCTTTTAAAAAGAGAGAAAAAAGTATACATCTTATTGAATAAACCTAAAGATTACATCACCACCACTGATGATCCCCAGGAGCGAAAAACGGTTATGCAGTTGATAGATAAAGCAACAAATGAGCGCGTTTATCCGGTCGGCAGATTGGACAGAAACACCACTGGCCTTCTTTTGATGACTAATGATGGCGACTTGGCGGATAAACTGTCGCACCCTAAAAATGGCATCAGCAAGATGTATAATGTAGAGTTAGACAGGTCTTTGTCTCAAGGAGACTTAAATAAGATTGCTTTTGGAATGGAGTTAGAAGATGGGTTAATTAAGCCAGATGCCATTTCTTATGTTGCCGGTGGCACCAAGAAGGAAGTTGGCATACAAATTCACAGTGGAAAAAATCGGATTGTACGTAGAATTTTTGAGCATTTGGGGTACAACGTCGATAAATTAGACCGTGTTGTTTACGGAAATCTAACTAAGAAAGACCTCCCAAGAGGCAGATGGAGGTATTTAGAAGATCATGAACTCGTTCAAATAAAACATTTGATGAAATAAGAAAAAATGAAGCAGCTTTTAGAGCTGCTTTTTTTGTGGGCCAAGTTTTTGTTTGGACTATATTGGAAAATGAGAATCAATTTCTGCAGCGTTAATAAATTTTAACCATTTTTGTTGAAAAAATAACAATGAAATTATTTCTATCTGTTTTGGCGTTATTAGCCATTTCCAAAATGTCCCTCGCCCAAAAAATGAAGCATAATCTACTTATCGGTACCTATACAAACTCTGATATGGCGAAAGGAGTTTATAGTTATGATTTTAATTCTATTACTGCTAAAGCTACTCGAACGCAGGAGCTTGACGCCGCCAATCCTAGTTTTTTAGCAATTGCTCCAGACGGTAAATATGTTTACGCAGTAAATGAGGACAGTAAAATGAGCACTGTAAGCGCATTTAAATACGATAGCAAAACTCAGAAACTTCACTTTATAAATAAAGTGGCGAGCGGCGGTACTGATCCATGTTACCTTACGGTTGACGAAAAACATGTATTTGTAGCCAATTATTCTAGCGGAAGTCTAACGGTTTTCAATCGAAAGGCGGATGGAAGTCTTACAGATTTGGTTCAACGTATTCAGCATACTGGCAGTAGCGTAGACGCCAAAGGAAGACAACAAAGTGCCCACGTTCACATGGGAATTTTTTCGCCTGATAGAAAATATTTTATTGTAAATGATTTGGGCGAAGACAAAGTTTATACCTACAATTATCACCCAGAAGCAAAGGCTACCATTCTTACACCGCACGCAGTTTATGAGACTACGCCAGGAACTGGACCAAGACATATCGTTTTTGGAAAAGATGGAAATTTTGCCTATTTGGTAAATGAGTTTACAGGGCAAATTTCGGTTTTGGCTTTTGCCGATGGCAAATTTAAAAGAGTAGAGGACGTCGAAACCGCTCCTAAAAACTTTAAAGGCGCTATTGATGGTGCAGAGATTCTGCTATCTGATGACGGCAAGTTTCTTTACGAGAGCAATCGTGGAGATGTAAACGCGATAGCCATATTCGCCATCATGCCTACAGGAAAGCTCACACACATAGAAACGATTAGCAGTCTAGGTAAGGGTCCCAGAAGCTTTACAATCGATCCAACAGGAAACTACCTGCTTGTTGGTCATCAATATACCAAAGAAATTGTCATCTTCAAACGAAGCAAAACCACAGGAAAATTAGTAGATTCTGGCAAAAGAATAAATCTTGGCGCTGCGGTGTGCCTAATTTTTGCAAAATAGTACTTCAGGTTATTCAGGATTTGTTGAACGCCTAAGATTTATTTCAAATAAACCTTCTTGCCGGTCTTTGCAGACTCTTTTGCGGCACTTAAAATTTTAACTACAATAATATTGTTTGACAAAGAGGAAAGATCGTTATTAGGTTCATTGCTATCTTTTAAAACCGACGTTAAGTAGCCTAGATAGTTTGCTTTTGAGGCGCTTAATTCTTTCGCTTTATAAATGTCGTAACCATTCATGCCATCTTTGCGAAAACGCACTGTGTTGTTGTTAACGGATTGTAAATAGCCACTTTTGCCAAAAACTTCGAAATCTTTTATGCTAAATGGCCAATTCCAGGAAGCCTCGATAATTCCTGTAGCTTTTGGGTATTCCAATAAAATGGTCGCATCGTCATCTACTTTTGGATAAACAGCTGGTTTAATTTGATGAGTAACCGCCATAACAGAAATTGGCATTTTACCATCCATCATCCAAGTCATCAAATTGGCTCCATAACATCCAAAGTCAACCAAGGCACCTGCTCCATTTTTTGCAGGGTCGGTTAACCAACTTAAAAACTCTTTACTCACACCAATTTCTTTTGGCCCCTGATGACCGTCATGGGCAATCATTTTCACAATTGAACCTATCTTATCTTCTGTTTTTATAGCTATGTATGCTTCTTGGTTGCTTGGGTACCAAGTTGTTTCATAATTAGTCAAAACCTTAACATTGTATTTCTTCGCCAAAAAAGCAATTCTTTCTGCCTCTTTATTATTTAAACACAGTGGTTTTTCTACCATAACAGATAGGCCAAGCGGAGCTGCGATTTCTACTACATTGATATGGTCGCTTATGGCATTGTAAGCCAAAACTACATCTGGTTTTTTGTTTTTCAACGCATCTGTTAAGTTGTTGTAAAATACATCTGCAGGGATATTGTACATTTTTTTATATTTTGCCACGAGTTCGGCATTAGGTTCTGCGATGCTAAGAATGTTTATTTCGCCATTTTTATAGCTATTCATTATACCATAAATATGGTCGTGGTTTAACCCGGCTACCACAACGTTAAGTTTGGTTTGCCCGTATACAGAGATAAAAGAGATAGCACATATAAGGGTTAAAATAAGCTTTTTTGATAGCATAGGTTTTTTGTTAATGAGGTAGTAAAAATGTTAAATGTTCGTTTTTAGTCGCGAGAGAATTATAAATATAGCAGTAAATTACGATTTCATGAGCTAACGAGAAAAAGGTTTTTATTTTACGACTGCTAAAAAAGGCTCTTTATTTTAGGTAAACCTTGTTACCCGTCTTTGCCGATTCTTTTGCAGCCACCAGGATTTTCATTACAATCATGTTATTCTCAAGTGAGGACAAATCATTTTTTTGCACCACATTGTCTTTTAAAACTGCATTGAGATAATTGATGTAATTTGATTTGGTAGAATCTAAAGGTTTTGCACTGTAGATCCTGGTGCCCTCAATCCCTTCCTCTTTAATGTTTACCGTGGCTCTATCTGTTGCTTGAATTTCGCCTTTATCTCCCACAACCGCAAAAACGTTAGCTGCCGTTGGGAAACACCAAGAAGCTCTTATAACTCCGGTTATTTTGGGATATTCTAAGGTAATTGATGCATCATCATCTACATTTGGGTAGACACTGGGTTTTAGATGATTCAATACCGCGGTGACAGAAATTGGTGCTTTACCATCCATCATACACATCATTAAATTGGCTCCGTAGCAACCAAAATCGTACAACGCACCTGCTCCATTTTTTGCAGGATCTGTTAGCCAACTTAAAAACTCTCTACTTAAGCCACTTTCCATGGGTCCTTTATTGCCATCAGCAGAAATCATTTTGGTAATGTTTCCAATTTTATTTTCTTCCTTCACCTTTTTAAATATTTCTTGGTTGCTTGGATACCAGGTAATTTCGTAATTGGTTAACACCTTAACGTTATATTTTTTGGATAGAAAAGCGATTCGTTCTGCTTCCTTATTGTTTAAACAAAGTGGTTTTTCTACCATTACGGGTATTCCCAGTGGCGCTGCAGTTTCAATTACATCAATATGCTCGCTGGTAGCATTGTAGGCCAACACTATATCTGGTTTGTGATCTTTTAAAGCGGCTGCTAAATCTCCGTAATATATATTCTGTGGGAAGCTTAACTTCCTTTTAAATTTTGCCACCACATTTAGGTCTGGTTCAACGATCGCAATAATGTTAATATCTCCATTGATGTAATCGTTAATCACATCGTAGACTAGCGCATGGCTAAGGCCATCTACTACAACATTAAGTTTTTTCTGGGCTTTTAAGCCGAACGCAAAACAAGAAAGAAGAATAAGTAATGTTAATTTTTTTAGTAGCATATTAGGTCTAATTTTGTCTTTACAGATTGATTAAGAGTTGAGCTAGATAATCCCACTTTTGTGGGATGAATACTGGTTAGTTAAAATTCGTCGGTCATTTTTTATCCCGATACGTGTTCTTTGTGGTGCCAAATATATAAATTTGAACACAATAATGTTTTTTGTTTATTAATATGGACTACGTAGATTATTATAAATTACTTGGATTAAATAAAGATGCTACCGCTGCCGATGTAAAGAAGGCTTACAGAAAGCTTGCTCGGAAGCACCATCCAGATATCAATCCAGACAATGCTGAGGCCGAGAAGAAATTTAAGGAAATTAACGAAGCAAATGAGGTGTTAAGTGATCCTGAAAAGCGTAAGAAATACGATAAATATGGAAAGGATTGGCAGCATGCTGATCAAATGGAGGCGCAACAGAAACAAAGTGGCCAAAGACAACAATCCCGCAGCCAACGAGGTTATGCAAATGAAGGTGGAGGATTTGGCGGTGGAGAGGATTTTTCAGATTTTTTCTCTTCTATGTTTGGTGGACAGCAGGGTGGGGGAAGACAAACCGCATTCAAAGGGCAAGATTACTCTGCGCAGCTCAATCTAAACTTGTTAGATGCCTATAAAACGCACAAACAAACCCTTACGGTTAATGGAAAGCAGGTACGGATCTCCATCCCCGCCGGAGTAGAGAACGGACAAAAAATTAAATTGTCGGGTTATGGAGCGCCAGGAACAAATAATGGTCCTGCAGGAGATTTATATATCACTTTTGTGCTTGCAAATGATCCAAAGTATAAGCGTAAGGGCAATGATATCTATGTAGAAGAACAAATAGATGTATACACTGCGGTTTTGGGAGGCGAGAAAATTGTAGAAACTTTAAACGGGAAGGTTAAACTAAAAATTATACCCGGTACACAACCCGAGAGCACGTTAAGACTTAAAGGCAAAGGATTTCCAGTGTATAAAAAAGAGGATCAATTTGGCGACTTTTACATTAAGTGGAATGTACAGTTGCCAACATCGCTCAATGAGGAGCAAAAGGAATTATTTGAAAAACTAGCTAAACTTTAAGCATTATGGAAAGTAAGCTCATCGCCATAGCAGACATATGTTTGTATGAAGAGATAGAAATCAATTTTGTCCATGCACTTGCAGATTTTGGATTGATTACAACGATTGTGGTTAAAAAAACAGCATTTCTAGATGCTGACGAATTGCCAAAACTTACTCGATTTCAACACCTTTATAAAGATTTAGATATCAATTTAGAAGGGTTGCATGCCGTTGCACATTTACTAAATCAATTAGAAGATGTGCAGAGTAGGGTTATTAGTTTAGAAAACGAACTGAATTACTACAAACAGCTAGAGCGTCCATCAGAATAATTTTCAGAATTTAATATCCAACAAGACGAGTTTTAAGGATAGTTTGCTAAATTGTGCAGAAAATTAGCAAAAATGAGCGACAAATCGGCAAGCTTTGTAGAAGAGATAAAATCTTCTTATTCCCCTTCGGGATCGTCTATTTACTTAGGCGCCGGTATTTTAGATGGCATCGTTTATGGTGATGCAGAGGTAAACCTCTCTCTAAAAATGATGAATCGTCATGGTTTGGTAGCCGGAGCTACCGGAACCGGAAAAACTAGAACTTTACAGCTCTTAGCAGAGCAACTTTCTGATGCAGGCGTACCTGTATTTATGTTAGATGTTAAAGGCGATTTATCAGGAATGAGTGAGCCCGGGCCTTCTAATCCTAAAATAGAGGAAAGGAGTAAAGAATTAAATAAACCATTTGTTCCAACCGGTTTTCCTGTAGAGATTTATTCCCTTTCTGGAAAAATGGGAGCGCAAATGCGGGCGACCGTCTTGGAATTCGGGCCAACTTTGCTTTCGAAGGTGTTAGACTTAAACGACACACAAGCGGGTGTTATGGCAGTCATTTTTAAGTATGCCGATGATAATAAAATGCCTATTATCGATTTAAACGATTTGAAAAAGCTTGTTTCGTATTTATCGGAGGGAACCGGTGCAGCAGAAATTAAAAGCAATTACGGCACTATTTCGTCTTCAACTTCTGGTACTATTTTACGGAAAATAATTGCAATAGAGCAACAGGGTTTGGCAAATATGTTTGGCGAAAAATCTTTTGATATTGATGATTTATTTGAAAGGGTAGATGGAAAGGGGACCATCAGTTTGCTGAATATCGCAGATGTGCAAAATCAACCCGTATTGTATTCTACATTTCTTTTAAGCCTTCTTGCAGAAATATTTAATAGAGAGCCAGAAGTGGGAGATCTAGATAAACCAAAGTTGGTTTTCTTCTTCGATGAAGCACATCTTCTGTTTAAAAATTCATCGAAAGCTTTTTTAGAGCAGATAGAAACCATCATAAGGCTGATAAGGTCTAAAGGAATCGGCGTTTTCTTTTGTACGCAGTCTCCGACAGATGTGCCGGAAAGTGTATTGGCGCAGCTCGGTAATAGAGTACAGCACGCACTTAGGGCCTTTACGCCGAATGATGTAGACGCATTGAAAAAAACAGTTAACACCTATCCAAAATCGTCGTTTTATAAAATAGACGAGCTATTAACGGGTCTTGGAACCGGACAAGCACTTATCACTGTTTTAAATGAAAAAGGCATCCCAACACAAGTTGCCGCAACTATGCTTACGCCGCCAAGGTCGATTATGGGACCTTTAACGCCTGCTGATTTTGATAAATTAGTTGAGGGGAGCGCAATGTATGGGAAGTATAAAGATGCGATAGACCCAGAGAGTGCCTACGAAATGCTAACAAAGCGGGTAAATGAGCAAGCTGCGGTGGCAGAAAAAGCACAGCAAGAAGCACAAGAACAAAAGGAAGCGCAGACATCAAGCAAGCCAAAATCTGGCGAAAAAAGCTTAGTAGAAGAAGTGATGGGAGCTACCATTACTAGGCAAATAGGAAAAGAAATTGTGCGAGGTATTTTTGGAATGTTAACCGGTAAAAAGCCGCGGGCTAATGGCGGCGGACTATTCGGTTTTTAAAACAAAAAATTTCAGCAGGTTATAAGTAAAATTATTATTTTAGCAGACTATGAAACCAACGTTATTAATATTGGCAGCCGGAATGGCAAGCCGTTACGGAAGTATGAAACAAATTGATGGATTTGGTCCAAACGGAGAAACCATTATCGATTATTCGATTTATGATGCAATAAAAGCTGGTTTTGGCAAAGTTGTTTTCATCATCAAAGAAGAATTTCTAGATAATTTTAAGGGTATTTTCGAGCCAAAACTTAAAGGCAAAATTGAAACAGACTATGTGTTTCAAAACTTTGACCTAAAGCAATTTGGAATAGAAGAAGAAATTTATAGAGAAAAACCTTGGGGTACCGCACACGCTATCTTATCGGGTAGAAAGGTTGTAAAAGAGCCATTTTGTGTAATTAATGCAGATGATTATTATGGATTTGATGCTTTTGAGAAAATGGTTCACTTTTTAAGTAAAGAGGCAACTGATAGCCATTTTTCTATTATTGGATATGAAATTGGAAAAACCCTTTCTGATTTTGGCTCTGTATCTCGTGGCGTGTGTAAGGTAGACGATGCAGGTAATCTAGAGGAAATTGTAGAACGTACTCAAGTTTATAAAAAGGATGGAACGATTGTGTATGAAGAAGATGGAAAAGAATATCCTTTAGGCTTTGAAACGCCTGTTTCTATGAATTTCTGGGGCTTTACACCAGCCGTATTTAGCATCACCGAAAACTTGTTTAAAGAGTTTGCCATGGCAAACAAAGACAAGCCAAAGGCAGAATTTTTTATTCCCCTTATTGGCGAAAATTTGGTAAAAAACAATCAAGCAACTTTTAAAGTGGTGCCAACAGGTAGTCAGTGGTTTGGCGTAACGTATAAAGAAGATAAACCTTTTGTACAAGAAAGCATCACTAGTTTAGTAAACGATGGCACTTATCCTACAAAACTGTGGACTTAAATTCGTGCAAAATTCCGAATATTTTTTAACATGATGTATTTCAAGATAGGTTTGGTCTTTTTTTCCAAACCTATCTTTGTTTAGGGAAATAAATTTGATTTAATTTATATTAATTTTTTAATAGTACCTATATGTCTGAGCATGGAGATTTAAAGAAAGAGTTTCAAGTAGAAAGGATGGTTCTTTTTACAGACGCTGTTTTTGCCATTGCAATAACGTTATTAGTTATAGAAATTAGGGCGCCTATCATTTTGCCTTATTCCTCATTCAGTCAAACAGCCGAACAATTATTAGAACTTGTGCCGAGGTTTATGGGCTTTATCATGAGTTTTTTTGTCATTGCCATTTATTGGCGTTCGCACCATAGGCTTTTCTCTTTTCTGAAAAGTTACGACGATAAAATAATTTGGCTAAACTTTTTCTTTCTCTTTTTTATAGTCTTGATGCCATTTAGCTCATCCTATTACAGCGAGAATGCATCTTTTCAATTGCCATATTATTTTTACAGCATAAATGTTTCGATGATTGGATTATTAAACTACTTTATGCTCTCTTTTATCATTAAAAACAGGGGGAGAATTTCTGAAGGATTAGACCATATTAAAACTCGAAGGCTAGCGCGTTGTAGAACATTAATTGTTCCGGTTATTTTCTTTTTCGGTTTTATGTTGGATTTAATTATGCAACCACTTGGGTCGATACATTATTTAAGTCGCTGGTCGCCGATATTAATTTGGCCGGCAATTGTCTTGTTAAATAGGCATTTCGGTAAAGTCGATGATTTAGAGTTTCATGAGAAACCCATTGTGAAGAGGAAGCGGTAAGCCTTGCTAGAAGTTGTTAGAAAAATTCATTCTATTTAGGGTGTATTGGGATAAACATTCAATTGGCTACACATAAATTTACCAACTTTCTATTATTTATTTTTTGATTATACCCGGGAGAGTGCGTTACTTCATTAACTATTTTGTAGCTAGAA
The DNA here is from genome assembly GCF_054061655.1 of Pedobacter sp. UYEF25. Taxonomy (NCBI): domain Bacteria; kingdom Pseudomonadati; phylum Bacteroidota; class Sphingobacteriia; order Sphingobacteriales; family Sphingobacteriaceae; genus Pedobacter; species Pedobacter sp. UYEF25. Next base: position 32,364 of record NZ_JBSSEL010000015.1, read on the forward strand.
AGCGCGCTAACGACAGAAGCGGCACCACGGATTGTGCGCCAATTTGCGGATAATCTTAGTACAGTGATTGGCGTGTTAAAGCGCCCATAAAAATCAACATATTTTGCGCTTTTTTGAACAAAAAAAAAGCATCCCGATTAGGTTCGGAATGCTCTAATAATAATCTCTAACTTTTCGACTACTTTTTGTCGTCTTCTTTTACTTCTTCAAAATCTACATCAGTTACATTATCTGGTCCAGCTTCTGGTTCGCTACCACCTTGCGGTTGGTCTGGCGCGCCTTGTGGCTGATCAGCATTTTTGTACATTTCTTCTGAGGCGGTATTCCAAAGCGTTTGCAATTCTCCTTGAGCAGCATCAATATCAGCAAAATTGCGCGAGGCATGTGCTTCTTTCAACTTCTTCAAAGCAGATTCAATCGGTGCCTTCTTATCGGCTGATAATTTATCACCAAACTCTTTTAATTGCTTTTCTGTGGTAAAGATCAAAGCATCTGCAGAATTAATTTTATCCGCTTCTTCTTTAAAAGTTTTATCGGCTTCTGCGTTTGCTTCAGCCTCTTCCTTCATTTTCTTAATCTCTGCTTCTGTTAATCCAGAAGAAGCTTCGATACGAATTTTTTGCTCTTTATTAGTTGCTTTGTCTTTCGCACTTACGTGTAAAATACCATTGCTATCTAAATCGAACGCTACTTCTACCTGAGGCACACCACGTGGTGCAGGAGGAATACCATCTAATATAAACCGACCGATTGTTCTGTTTTGGCTAGCCATCGGGCGTTCACCTTGCAAAATATGAATTTCTACAGACGGCTGGTTATCGGCAGCAGTAGAGAAAGTCTCCGATTTTTTTGTTGGGATGGTCGTGTTGCTTTCTATCAATTTCGTCATTACACCGCCCATTGTTTCTATACCTAGGCTAAGTGGCGTAACATCTAACAACAATACATCTTTTACATCGCCAGTTAAAACACCACCTTGAATTGCTGCACCAATAGCAACAACTTCGTCAGGATTTACACCTTTACTTGGCTCTCTACCGAAGAAAGCTTTAACAGCTTCCTGAATTGCAGGAATACGCGTAGATCCACCCACTAAAATCACTTCATCAATATCGCTTGCAGTTAAACCAGCATTTTTTAGCGCTGATCTACAAGGATCAATCGTCTTTTTGATAAGCGTATCAGCCAACTGCTCAAACTTTGCACGACTTAACGTACGTACTAAGTGCTTAGGGCCGCTTGCATCTGCAGTAATATATGGTAAATTAACTTCAGTACTTGTAGTACTGGACAATTCGATTTTAGCTTTCTCTGCAGCTTCTTTTAAGCGTTGCAATGCCATTGGATCTTTTGCAAGGTCCATACCATTTTCTTCCTTAAACTCAGCAGTCAACCAATCGATAATTACGTGATCAAAATCATCCCCACCTAAGTGCGTATCCCCATCTGTAGATTTTACTTCGAAAACGCCATCACCTAGTTCTAATACAGAAACGTCGTGTGTACCACCACCGCAATCAAAAACTGCGATTTTCATATCCTTGTGGGCTTTATCTAAACCGTATGCCAATGCCGCAGCAGTAGGTTCGTTAATAATGCGTTTTACAGTAAGACCTGCAATTTCACCAGCTTCTTTAGTAGCTTGACGTTGTGCATCGTTAAAATAGGCAGGTACCGTAATTACCGCTTCAGTCACTTCAGTTCCTAAAAAATCTTCAGCAGTTTTTTTCATTTTCTGCAAAATCATCGCAGAAATTTCCTGCGGAGTGTATTTTCTATCACCAATTTCTACTCTAGGCGTATTGTTATCGCCCTTTACTACTTTATAAGGTACGCGGCCAATTTCTTTTGAACATTCATCAAAACTGTTGCCCATGAAGCGCTTGATTGAGTATATCGTTTTTGTTGGGTTTGTAATAGCCTGACGTTTAGCAGGCTCTCCAACCTTCCGTTCACCGTTTTCTGCAAAAGCAACGATAGACGGTGTAGTACGCTTTCCCTCACTGTTCGCGATAACTACAGGCTCGTTGCCCTCCATCACCGAAACACATGAGTTTGTTGTTCCTAAGTCTATTCCAATAATTTTTCCCATTGTATTTATTATTTTTTTCTCTTTAATTTTTTACTCGTTATCGCTATTTTAGCAATGTATGTGCCAATTGATTTTTGGCAGTTTTTCGCACTTAATTACTGAAAAAATGTAAAAAAAAACAACGCCATTGGCTGACATGCTGTCAGAAAATAGCTTGAGGAGGACTTTAATTGTAGGCCAAGGCCAAAGGATCGGGCTAAACAAACTAACACAAAATGTGGTATATAGAACCATATTGCCATTCTTTACAAAAATGATGTGGAATTTTAACGCCATATCAAAGCTCTTTTTTCCGATTTCCACACTCCATGTTTCGATCTCAATTTTTAACTTTAGCCTTAACGACTTAATTTTTGTTGGCAAACTTTAAATCGGTCAAAGCGTTTGTTGTATATTATTTTCGATATTTTAGGCGAGAAAACTTTTATGATAAAAATTTACGCGCTGGTAATTCTTTCATTTACCACATGCGCAGCTTTTGCGCAAACCTTTACAGTACACGGATTGGTGAGAGACACACAGGGAGAAACGGTTCCATTTGCTTCTGTTTATTTAAAAAATACTACCATTGGCACCTCCGCGAATATAGACGGTAGATATACACTTCGGATAAATAAAGCAACAGTTACGTTGGTTTTTAAAGCCGTAGGATATAAGCCGCAGGAGAAAATTTTAAATGTAATAGGCGATGTCTCTTTGAATGTTGCGCTAAGTCCTGAAAGTTATACTTTGGATAACGTTACAATTAGGGCAAATGCGGAAGACCCCGCTTATGCCATTATGCGGAAAGCAATTAAGGTTCGGAAAGAGCACCTCGAGGAAGTTAAGGCGTACAGCTGTAATGTATATATTAAAGGGGTACAGAAATTGGTTGGCGCGCCAAAAAAGTTTATGGGTAGAGACATTAAAAAAACACTATCGCTAGACAGTAACAGAAAAGGAATTATTTACTTATCAGAATCAGAAAGTAAATTCAGTTTTAAAAGACCGGATCAGATTCACGAGGAAATGATTTCTTCGAGAATCTCCGGCAGAGATAACGGCTTTAGTTTCAACAAAGCTTCTGACTTGATTATTAATTTTTATGATAATTATTTATTGGCAAATACCCTAAGTTCTCGGGGATTTATTTCGCCTTTGGCAGACAATGCGCTGTTTTATTATCATTATAAATATTTAGGTGAGACTACAGAAAGTGGCGCAGTAATCCATAAAATTCAGGTCATCCCCCGACGAGAAAATGACCCAGTATTTCGCGGGATCATTTATATTATGGACGATAGTTGGCGCATTTACGACACAGACTTATTTTTAACCAAGAGCGCGGGGATTAATTTTATTGATACGTTGAATATTAAACAGTCTTTTACTAAAGTGAAAGACGTTTACATGCCTACCACCATAAATTTTCAATTTAATGGAAATGTGCTTGGATTTAAGTTTGCCGGTTATTATGTCGGTGTTTACAGTCATTACGACGTGAATCCAGATTTTCCTAAGAATTTTTTTAGCGGGGAAATTTTGAAGATTACTAAACTTGTAAATAAAAAAGACTCTGCTTATTGGTCCGAAAATAGACCGATTCCATTAACGATGGATGAAAGAAATGACTATATTAAGAAAGACAGCATCTCTATCTTAAAGCAGTCAAAAGCTTATTTAGATTCTGTAGAGCGTGATAATAACAAATTTTCTGTTTGGAAATTATTATGGAATGGCTACCGAATCAACAATCGGTTTGAAAAAAAATCCTATAGCTTCGATCCTTTGTTGCGCGCTGTTTTTTACAATACCGTAGAAGGTTTTGTCATTAAATATGGCGTAACTTATCGAAAAAGTTTCGAGAACAATGTCAACTATACCATTAGGCCAGAGTTTCGTTATGGATTTGCAAATCAAAAACTTACAGGAAGTTTAACCGGAAATTATTTTTATGATCCCGTAAAAAGTGCAAGCGTTGGAGGTTCTTTTGGAAGTGGTGTCTTCGATCTTAATAATTTGGGCTCGATGACCTTATTGGGTAATTCCATTAATTCTTTATTCTATGAAAAAAACTATTCAAAGTTTTATTATAAACGATTTGCCAGTATTTATACAAGTAGAGCACTAGTGAATGGTTTACAAGGAAATTTAAATGTCGATTATAGCAACAATGAAACGATGGTAAATCATACCGGTTTTACTATATTAGACCGAAAAAATTTGATGTTTACTTCAAATAATCCTTTTACACCGACTCAAGAAACGTCACTATTCCCACATTATCAATCGTTCAGTGCAACGGCAAATTTAACCTACACCATTGGCCAGAAATACATTACACGGCCAGATGGGAAATTTTTCACGCGATCTAAATATCCACGTATATCGTTAACATATAAGAAAGGCTTTAAAGATGTGTTGTCTAGCGATGTGGATTACGACTTTGTAAAAGCAGAAGTTTCGCAAGATAGAATTGGTCTTGGGCTCTGGGGATACACTTCGTTTTTGGTAGGAGCCGGAAAGTTTTTAAACAATAGCAGTTTATATTATTTAGATTATAAACATTTTGCAGGAAACATTTCTACGATTTTTCCGCCGGATTTACGAAAATTTCAATATTTAGATTTTTATCAATTTAGTACTAGCGAACAATATTTTGAAGCGCACTTAGAACATAATTTCGCAGGATTTTTTATCAATAAAATTCCTTTGATTAGAAAATTAAAGTTGGAAGAATTTGTCGGTGGTGGCTATCTTTCATCACCAGAAAAAAGAAATTATAAAGAGTTTTATTTTGGTTTGCAAAGGTTTATATTTAGAGCTAGTTATGGTTTTGCTTATGATGGTAATAAAAAAATAAGTCAGGGATTTAGATTGAGTTATGGGTTTTGAGGATTGCGCCTTTAGCGCGATGATAAGGGAATAAAGAGCAAGGAGCAAAGACGGAACTGGTCATTCTTCTCCAATAAAAGACCAAAAAAGATCAGCGCAATTTAGTCCTCGGGAGCGTCAACCTGGGGAACGAAAGTTCTCACAATCAGCCTTCTTGTAATAATTCACGCTCCTAGATGTGAGATGTTTCCTAGCGTCAACATGACGGCTTGATGGATATGCGGGGCGTTTGCAACCTAAATAAATTTTAGGAAAGCGTTGGCTTATCAAGTTTGCAAAGAATTTTTTAAAGCTTTTAGTGCCATCGGCACGACCGATTTAGTCACATCGGGTTTTAACCCGTTGTAATTTGATGCAAGAACTACACGGTTAGAATGCTGATACCTTATCCTATTCCTCATGTTCTTCATCTACACCAACGACCTCACAACTAGAAAATTTACTTTCCTATTTATGAGGTCTTTCCTATTGTAAACGTGATGGTTTAATTAGCGGAAAATCTTAAGGCTTTATTCTTTTGCTTTCATAGGCGGCGGAGGTGCTGGCAATTGGGTCGACGAAGCCTTTTGCTGCTTATTCATTTTTGTGTATATTTTATAAATCTTCGCAGACTGATCAAGGTCAATAGAATAGCTTGTAACGCCGTCTTTCTCTGTTTTTCCTTTTTTAATTATTGCTTCATATTCTTTCATTTCCGATTGCGTTGCGCCCGGACCAAATTTTTCTGTGGTAACTTTTGGAGGCGGCGGTGGCAATAGAACTATTTGGGAAGTTGCGGCGCGTTGTTTCCGATTCATCTTTAAATAAATCTCATTTAATTTTGCGAGTCTATCATCGCTCATACCTGATGAATGATACGGTACTTTTTGACCTGACTTAACTTCATCAGTGTATTCTTTAAATTCTGCGTCGCTAGCGCCTGGCCCAAATTTCTCTACAACTACCGTTGGTTGTTTAGAGTTTTTCCTTGGTTCAATTGGGGGAGGTGGCGGTATTTTCACAGCGTCCACTCTAGGCGGTGGAGGCGGAATGGGTGAAACTTTCGGGTTTTGTGGTACAGGAGGACGCGGTATGGAATCTCCATTGATGGAAACCGAGCTGCTCTTTTCATTCCCAACATCGGCATCTCTCTGTTTTTCAGTTTGATTACAGCCTGCAAATAATGCAAGTGCAAGGGTTGGTACCAAAGCTAGTGATGCCAATAACACCCGTCTTTTACTAAATGGTTTACGTAACATAGTTAGTCGTTTTTTAGTTGTGAAGTAATTAAACCTGCTGCTTAGTGCCAAATTGAAGGTTTGAGAAGTCGCACGTTGTAGTAGAATATGTTGATAATTGCGCACGTCGTTAAATTTGTCCAAAACAGCTGCGTCGGCCAACAACTCGTGGTTCATTTTTATTGCATTCTTGTACAAGTAAAGGATTGGGTTAAACCAACTTATTATTTGTAGCACCTCAACTACTAAAATATCAAGGCTGTGTTTTTGATCGACGTGCGCCAGTTCGTGCGTTAACACTTCTGGTTCTATTTTTCCATTTTCGTATTCTTCCTCACATAAAAAAATAGTATTTAAGAAACTATACGGTGCAGTAGTGTTTTTAGATAATGCTAGCTTTGTTCCTTTAAAATCAATCTGCCTACTCTCCTTAATTCTTTGCCTAATAACAAAAAGATTCGTTATAAATCGTACCAGTAGTAAAGCACTTATCATTACGAGAATACAATAGGCAATTAAGATTAGATAATCTTGAAAAGAGGTTTCAGTTATTCCGGTGCTCAAGGTTTCCGCGGGAATGTATCCGATATAACTGTTGAGCCTGGGCGCGTCTACAATTGTTGTAATGGTAATAAGCGGTATAAAATACGAGGCCAGTAAACCACCTAATAAATAAAAGCGGTTAAATACGAACATTTTTTCTTTGCTTAAAAAGAAGTGGTAAAGTCCATAGAATATGGCGCTGCAGGCAATCATTTTTAATAGATAGAGCATCATGTCATTTCTTTTTTTGAATTTCAGAATCAATCAGCATTTTTAGTTCTTCTAATTGTGCCTTGGTTAGCTTTGTTTCTTTGGTAAAAAAGGATGCAAATTGCATAACTGAATCATCAAAATAATTTTTGATCATGCTGTTTACATGTTTAGAGAAATAGTCGACCTTTTTTATTAGCGGGAAATATTCTCTCGAGTTTCCACATTGGTTGAAGGAGATTACTTCTTTATCTGTCATCCTTTTTAGCAAAGTCGCTACTGTTGTGCCTGCGGGTTTGGGTTCTGGAAAGCAATCGATCAGGTCTTTCATAAAGGCTTTTTCTTTCTGCCAGACGTATTCCATCAACTGTTCTTCAGACTTTGATAATTTTATCATTCTACAAGTATAGAGTATGTTCTACAAATGTAGAAACAAAAATGAAAATTGCAAATATTTCTCATAAAAAATCACAAAAAATAAATTCGCCAAGAGTCGTGTATTGTCGGAATAGGATTATTTTAATCTCGATTAGCTTTCTGAAGGACGGAATTTGTTAAGCTGTTAAAGTAGCATTGTAAGCTTATTAAGCCAGGAGAAAATTTGACGCCATTTTTTTAATTATAGCTTTTTCGCATGAAGTGCAAAGATTAATTGGCGCGTGCTAATTTCTCAATACTCCACCTACAAATTTACTCCCAAGGTTATAAATAAAATGGACGTAAAACGGATCTTGGACGGACGTTAGACGGACATTCGTCGGAAATCAGTCACTTCTATCCGTCAAATGCCCGTCTTGTATTCGAGTTGAGTTCTTCAAACTCCCAAATTAGGTAAGAGGAACTTATTCGGAAACATTCGATATCGTACACACAGAACCTTAACCAAAATTGTTGCCTTAACTATTGCTAAATGTCCTGACAAACTTTTATTGAACACTTACTTCTGTTGGCATAATGTTATTTTACCTATGCGAAACGCGGTTAATGAGAAAAAACACACAAATAAATAATCCTATATAATTTTTCATAGATCATATCATTACATGGCTGATCAGTGCAGAGAACCGGTAAACAATTTCCAATTTTCCGTTATTTTCAGTAGCATTTGCATTTAATAAAATCTTTAGCAAGTAGAATTAAGTACAATAGCCACTGCGCATGGGGACTTTAATTTATTTTTCCCATATACAACGGTAATTGAATCTTCTGTTAGGAGCGGTATCTCCATTGATGCAGAACGAGATCGGATCGTTCAGTGATTCAGCGTTATCGCTCCATTTAAAGTCAAATGTAAATTTATTTCCAACCAGTCCAAGTAATTTTCGCGGAACAGCAAACTCTAGTTCATTTCCCACAGAACTAAATTCCAAATCTGCAACTTCTATCCATGGATTAGCAGTGTTTGTTCCATCAAACCTCATCAGTGTGGTTGTGTTTTCATTCTTTACTCGTTTGTTGACGATAAAATCATAGCCGTACCAGCCTGTTTCAGAATTATTATCTGCATCTATTAACAGTAGCATCCAATTGTTATCCATAGCGGAAGTGAGTTTTTCTCCAGTTGCGACGTAGAAACTTAGGTTCTGCTTGTCGACAGCTATCTTACTGGTAACGATGTCGTTTCTGCCCGATTTATTGGTGTAGTGCAATCCTCCATATCCGTTATGATCGCGGTGGAAGATGTCCCCTTTGGTATCGCGGTATTCATTTTTCAACTCTTTCCAATCTAAAAAATCTCCGTTAATTTTCACTGAATGAAGTCCTTTCTGCTTAGGTATTGGCCTAATCCCTTTATACTTACGGATATTCTGAGCCATCTGCATATAATAATTATCCGTGTAACCGTCTTTCATAGGATGAATCCCACGGTTAAATTCAGAGTTGTACTGGTCAACAAAGAAGAAAGGGCTATTGCGTCCAAGCCATGGCGAATTTCCGCCTCCTGCAGGTTGATATTTACCTGCAGTCCACTCGTTCCAGTCGTTGAGGTAGAGGAACTCGGGATTGGATTTGAGAGCCTCGTCCCAACGTTCCTGAAAATAAATTCCGTATCCTTCAGGGTTTTTAACTGTTTTTCCTAACCATGGAACGAAAGTAGGTTCTGGAAGGTCATATTCATTCAGTTTGGGCTCGCCATTTTTGCGTGACCATGATTTCCCAACGCCCATATTTTCACTGGTCATCGTTACCGGGTGCTGTGCCGGTGTAACTGCAGCCTCTTCACGTTTCCCATTGTGGGTTGAGAGCAACTCACCAGGTTTCATTGCCTTTACCTTCGGATCTGCCAGGTTGTAACCGAAACTCCAGTTATCTTCCGTTCCGACGAAACGATTGCCAGCCCACTTATTGTAACCCCACCACATTGTCCGCTTTGTAAAAAAGTTTTTTACCTCTTTGGTATAATCCTTATAAAATTCTTCCGTATAATCCTGATCGCCGTAATGCGGATGATTAACATCAGTTTTTGCGGCGGCATCAAAGTGCGGGTTAGGTTGCTTTACGTCCTGGCCATTGGCATCGAATTTTGGTGTGCCATTGTATAATAGCAGTGGCTTACCATTCCAGTAAAACCAAAGGTCCTTGAAGCGGTTAGTTTTATAAATTTTATCGTAGAGATCCTGTACGACAGTAATCACCGGACCGTTAAATGCCCAGAAACAGAATTTTGGAACTTTGTTGCCCTCTGCCTTCATTTTCTGCATTATACTAAAAAGAACCTCCCATTCATCCCAGTACCTGACCGCATTTGTAACATCCATCACCAATACATCTACGCCGGCATCGGCTAGCATCGACATATCTTTCCGGATAACATATTCATCCTGGCTGAGAAAATAACCCATTTCCGGCTCGCCCCAGTGGTAGGAGCCTTCAGTCCAGAGCGGATGTTTGGCGTCCAACCTGGCAGTTGGGTCACGCTTTAAAATTTTTGTTACATCAGCAGAATATGGAATTTTTAAATTTTTATAATGCTCCTCCGTATGCCAGGTAATATAAAAAATACTTACTATGCGTCTTTGATCTTTTTTTACCGGGCCAACCTCGGTAAAAGTTGGCATTTTCCGCCCAAGTGCATCGGAAGCCACCCAGGTGTCAGAATAAATATCCCGATAGTAGTTTTCGTCCGTTGAATCTGATCGTTGTTTGACTGGTAGCGCGCTATGTACCAGACCGGTTTCCATGTTAGAATTTTGAAAGCTGGCTCGTTCCTTTACGGTATCGCCCATTTTCACCACTGAAAAACCAAATCCAGTGAGTAAAAAAGAAGTAAGAAGAATATTTCGTACGATTATTTTATTTCGCATAACATTAAATATTTAATTTTTTCTTTATTTAGTTGTAAAGCGCTGTGTCGTCATTGACATATAGTCCATGTTCCTGCATGTTACAGTTCCATTTTACTTGGGTTAATTGTTTAATGGGTACCGTAGAAAACACAAATAGGTTACAGTTTTCGGAATTTGTTCCAGATGAGACTTCTACATTCGTTACATCAACATCTGTACTTGCGTAAATAACCAAACTGGCGTCTATTTCTACTGATAAGTTATTAGATTTTGAATCACATTTTTTTGCAAGCATTTAAACAAAAAAACAGCGTAGTAATAAAACGGTTTTCATCCTAAATAATTCATCATTTAATTCCTTTAAACTTTTTAATTTCATCTTTTAATAATACAAGATATTTATCTCCCCATGTTTCATTAGGTTCAATATCTTTACTTACTTCGGCGCTATGCTGCTCGCCTGTTATATACTCATTCCACGTACCGACCATAGCAAAACGAACTCCTAGCAGCCTAGCTCTTGCCCATTGCTCCTTAAAAGTTTTACCATCATTACGTAGACCTGCAGCTATGTAACCACTCTCCCCTTGTTTACCTTGTGGTCTCCAACTTGGAACCACCGACATTGCTTCGGGAAATCCTTTATCTACCGTATATGTCTGTGCTCCACGCTCCTCCCAACTCCAATACTTGTATTTACTTTCGTTTGTATTGGGGTCAAAAAGACTATGTTGATTGGTTACAAAACCGGTCATAAACCTGACAGAAAAACGATTGTCGCTCCAAGGTGGTGTTTCGTTTGGCCATGCAGTAGGTGTACCCACATAACAAACCATTAAAGGCTTTCCGTTGTATTCCTGCATAAGTGTTTTAAACTCCGGATGCGCTTTATTATTCAACAACCACTGATTTACCTGATCCGCCTTTCTTGTAAGGAGGCCGTCTGAAACAGCAGAAGCCTGTCCAGGTGCAGGGTTACCAATAAAAATGGAAATATTTGGTGTCTTCTTACCCTCGGCTCTCATTTTGCTAAACTCTTCAAAGATAAAAAGGGTGGAACGTTCAATCATTGCAAAATCAGGGCGAACCATATCGGTAAGTACCTGATCAATTGAAACATTATTACCCAGGTCATTAGACCAATCTATCCATATAAAGTCTACACCAGCATGAGCAAGCCATTCGGCGTGTTTTCTGATAATGGTACGGTCATCTGAACGATATTTACCTAATGTCGGGAATGTCCACACGTTACCATTCCAAACTTCACTTCGAAGCCATGTAGTGTAAGCTATCCCTACTTTTCTTTCTTCATAGGGTACACGCGGCAATCTGCCTGATCCTATGCTATTTACGGAAAGACCCTCAGCTTTAAAATCAGTCGTATTATCACCTTTCCATTTAAGTTGGGTAGAATCTGTAGATGGTTTATCTATAACTTTTTTAGTTGATTCTTTAGTACACCTAGGTAGAAAAGAACCTATTACCAGTAAGAAAATCAATGAAAATAATTTTTGTTGATCATTATTCATGTATATTTTCATATTTCTTTAGTTAAAATAAAAAAACCGTACGGTTAATACCGCCAAGTTGATTGATGGGTAAAAGTCAAATTCTTTACCGAAAACTATTTGATTGTTGTGTAATGATAATTAGACCTGCCAGCCGGAGCAACATCCCCGTTCACCCAAAAATCCATTACATCATTTTCGTGCTGCATATTGTCTGACCATTTAAAACCAAAATCAAGATCGTCTTTTACGCCGAGCATAGCTCTGGGAATTTTAATCTCTAGCTTATTACCATTTACGGCATAATCCACTTCTCCCACTTTTTCCCAATTCCATGCGGCATCGGTTTTTTCCACGATGGCTTTTTTATCCGGGTTAATGCGATTGATTACAAAATCATATCCCTCCCACCCTGTATTTTTGTTTCCGTCAATATCTATAAAAAGGCGCATCCAGCCAGCATCTGTTTTTGGTGTTAAGGCTGCGGCGGTTTCTACATAAAAATAAACGAACTGGTCATCTCTTGCTACTTTTGCTAACACAATATCATTGCGGCCGGTATTATTTGTATAATGCAGACTACCCCAACCTGCACTATTGCGATGCAGTGCATTTCCTTTATATGAATTATAGTTGGGCATCACTTTTTCCCAAGCTTTAAAATTCCCATCTATTGCAATGGAAACAGGAGCAGATATCGCATCTGGAGCAGCCATTCCTTTGAAACGACGTATATTACTTACCATCTGGTAATAATAATTGTCGCCATGCCCGTTTTTCATAGGCTCAATATCTCGGCTACCCTCTTGGTTAAACTCATCGGGAAACGCATTGGTTTGCTGCTGCCATAAACTAGTCCTACCTGCAATCCATTCGTTCCAGCCAGTTATGAAGATGAATTCAGGATTTATCTCCAAAGCCCTATCCCACTGTTCCTGAAAGTTATAACCCATATTTACGGCACCAGGCTCGGTAATCTGCCCGTGCTTAGCGGTATAGCTTCTGCCAAAAGCGCCCGGGGCATTCATCGCTGTCAAACCTCTTTCTTTTGACCAATTTTGTGCTACTCCTACGGTTGCCTGTTCAAAACCGCCCTCAGCATTTTTCGAAAAGCCGTGTTGTGGGTAAATTTCCAGCCATCCCCATTGATCAGGCTTTTCAGGGCCTTTATTATACACTGGCTGACCGGCACGGAAAGTGAAAAAATTACGCATCTCCCGATTTATTTTAGTGCTATCTGGATTTCCTATTACATCAGCAACCAATTCTGGCATGGCCATAATAAGAGGTTTGCCTTTCCAGTTAAACCAAAGGTCTTTATACAATCTTGGCTTGTATAAGTCTGTGTATATTTCCTGTATAATTTCTTTACCGCCAGGTGTGAGCCAGAACGGCAGCATGAAGGCGATTTGCGGTGTTTTAACCCCATCTTTTCTGGCCTCTGTAAAAACTTTACAGAGCTTCATATAAGATCCTTTCCAGGTCAGGTTGCCATTTGTACAATCGAAAATGATCACATCAACACCGGCATCTGCCAGCATCTCTGCGTGTTTGCGTAATACCCATTCATCCGTATCTAAATAATAACCAAATAAAGGTTCTGCCCAAAACCAGGGACTGTTACCTTTGGGCCAGATGGGATTCTTAAAATCTTCTTTAGCTTTCGGGTTCCGGGAGAGGTATTCTGTTACATTATATGGTGGGTGATTTTTGCTTTGCTGCGTATGCCAGGTCCAATAAAACAACCCTACGAATTTATCTTTTTTAGGATCGCCTACTTCCTGATGCGTGGGTAACTTTCTGCCTAGCGCATCGGTAGCGGGCACATTATTACCTGGCGATTGCGCCATTGTTTGCAAGCAAAGAAACATGAAGAATAAAACAACTATTTTTTTCATAACACACAACTTTAATTTAATAATTCTTTTCTTTTTTTAACAGGCATTCTTAGTTTGTATACATTATGGTGTGAAAATTAGCGGATGCCAAGCTGTTTTCCAGTTTGCCCATGTTGGACCGTAAGCATAAGCGATATATTGTTGTTTTGCCGGATCGATGTGTCCTTTTTCGTCACCGCTCCAGCCACAATTGTGAAGAAACGGGTTCAGATTATTCCGTAATTCTGATACTTTATTGAAAACGATCCCATCAGTAGACTCCCATAAAACGATATAGCTTTGAGCAGTCAGCCTGGAAGCTGTATGAATAGCCTGAAACTTTTTAATGTCATTTCTGTATTTTATATCACAATGATCTGCTCCGGCAATACTAGATTTATTGATGACAGTTCCATGGTATGTCAGATTTGCAGGCCAGTTTGGATCCGTTGCAGAAGCAGTTGACAAACGGGTGGTAACAGCTTCATTCCCGCCAGCATTCCATGAATAATAAAAGAAAATGGTATCATTTTTTACAACCATACACGGCTCTCCTGCTCCAAAAAAATCCTTACTCCCAGTATAGGTGATAATAGGATGGGGAGCGCCTCCCCATCCACTTCCATTCCATTTTTCCCAAGGCCCGATAGGTGACTCTGACCGACAAACATATGCGTGATTATCTGTACCCCGACTGTCTTCAGTAGAAGTATATCCAATATAATAATACCCTCCCCATTTAGCCACACCGGGGTCACAAACAGAAAATTGATCTCTGGTGAATTCTGTAGGTTTTAATACCATTTGGTCAGCAGACCAGGTGTTTCCCCCATTAGTAGAATGCCGGTAAGCTACCTGGTCCCAATACGCTGCCCCTGATGATTTATCGAGTAGCATCCAGGCAGTGTAACATCCAGCTACAATCTGTCCATTTATGTAATTGGTTATCCCATTTTGGTTACGGGTTTTTTTCCAAACTCCTGCCGATCCCGAAGGATTACTCAATACCCATAAATAATCGCCGGGGGGAAATTTACTTTCATTAATTATTTCCAAATTTTGATTATCGTCATAATTGGGATAGGGTACTGTTGCTATGGCTGTTCCGGCAATGGTTATATTGTAATCGGTATTCCAATGAAATAAACTCAATGTTAAACTACTATTGGTTGAAGCCCAATTAGGGCAGCTCACTTGAATGGCATAAAATGAATTGGCAGCTGTGAATTTCTGAGCAGCGTTTAGATTTGTTGCCAACCTGATTGCGGTTTGTTCATCTTGATTGTTAAAGTTATTTACCCGTACCCCGAATATATCGCCAGGAGCAGCAGACCATGAATCAATTGAACCATCTGCATTAATAATAATTGACGGGCCATAGCGATATCCTTCTCCTGCATAAATATCCCATCCGGTTTTAATACCGGGAACGTCGGCATGGGTGGGATCAACCGGTTTAGCAGATCTATTCTGCGAAGATGAAGTTTTTTTACAAGCTCCAAACAATACTAGGAGGCAACAAAGTATTCCAACGCTGATCAATTTTATTTCTATCATCTACTTTTTATTTACTGAAGAACTAAGTCGCAAAACGAAATTTTGAAATAGGTACGTTTATGATCATTAAAAATGATTCGGATTTGCTTTACGCTTACTGTTAAGCATTTTGCTAGTTTAAAAGCGCCGTGCTACCAAACCAAATGCTCTGTCTTTTTAGTTTTTTTTTATCGCTTGTTGATATTTCAGTCAGTTTCATGTACCAGGTTCCCGATTGCTGACTTCCTACTATTCAATACATGTACTGACAGTAATTAATTTTGATAGTTGTCAGCGTAAATTTTTGCCTAACGTTTTTACCTTTCTCGGCTTTTGGTGTCTCATTTTCATAGTTTTGAGGCAGTTTTTTAAGCCAAGACCTAAATGCAATTCGTTTTTTCTTTAATTCCTAAGTATCGTTTTTATATCATCTACAAATGCGGAGTTGTCACCGCCAAAACTATTAGTTCCTTTGATCGTTAATATGTGATCACCTGCTGTTACAGCGAAAGTGGGGGTAGTATATTTTGCCCATTCATCGGACGTGGGTTGAATTGAGCCAACGACTACATAATCGATAAGAATGTCAATTGTTTGTTTTTGACCGCCGCGCTGAGCAGCCATTAAACTTATCCCTAAATGTTGGGTTGTGAACGCAAATGTTTGAGACATCTGCGAATCTCCTTGCAATAATCCAGTTTGAACACCTTCTGGAGCGGTTTTAGCACCAAATGCACTTCCGTTTTTTTGCTGACCGCCACCACCAGCAAATGACCAAACATTGGGCTGCGGATTCATCACAAAACCTGTGATTACAGGCAATTCAAATGTGCCATTGGGAACAACTGGAGTAGGTGTATTCGGTGTTAGTGTAGTAAATGTAAACTCATTTCCATATAGCACTCCCTTGCTTGTAATACTATAGGACCTGACAAAATAGTCTTGTCCGAATAGCAAGTTATTCAATGAACTTATAAATGGACCCACACCTTCACCATCGGCTGTTTTTGTAGGAAGATCAACGGTAGGAGTTGCCGATGTACCCCAAACTACTCCACGGGCAGTAACCGTTTCACCGATATCGGCAATATTGCCACCAGTTGTAGCCGTATAAAAACCAACTTCAGTTACTGCGGCAGTTGTATTGTTTTCCAGAATTGTTACTGCAAAATCAACGCTTTTCGTCTGCCCGTTCATATCTACCACTGCTACTTTAATGATGGTTGATTTTGTTAATTTCGTGATGATGCGAGAGAAATTAATTGAACCTGTTGTATTAGCGGGACTAGTTACAGACCCTTCGGTCAGCAATACAGGAGCCGATCCGTCAAGCGGATTGCTAATCATCTGGATGAGCCTGAATTTGCCTGTTGTGGAGGCTGTCCCTGCAATAGTGACAGGATCTCCTGCATAAACACTCGCTGATGCCGGTTTTGTGGTTAAACTAATTGTCACAGTAACGGTGTCTTTTTTACAGTTGCTAACTAGGCCTGCAACCGCAATTAAGAGTATGAAAAGGAGTAGATTTCTTTTTTTCATGTACTAAGAGTTTTAGAAAGTTAATTAATATTATCTTTTGAATTAATTCAGCCATCCAGGATTTTGCCAGTTGGTTCCGCTGAATCCGATCACCTTATCAACTTCGCCTTGATCAATGGGATACATCAGCCATTTGGTTGATGAGCAGTTTCTATCGGCGAACTTGAAGCGGTTGTAAGTGAGGGTTGAACCAGATTTGGTAATCCGCATACCTGTAACAAAATTATCTGTCTTATCTAAGATTTTCCAACGTCTCACATCAAAGAAACGATGCTCTTCGAATGCCAGTTCAATACGGCGTTCATTACGGTACTTCTTCTCAAACGCATCTTTTGCCATGCCTGCAGGAAAAACAGGCATACCGGCTCTTGCACGAACTGCGTTAACGGCATCACGGGCACTCATTGAAACGCTGGCAACAACCACATCCACACCAGCAGATTGGTAGGCGGATTCAGCAAAATTCAAATAAAGTTCAGCCAAACGGAACAACCTGATAGCGCCATCAGCGTTATTACTTAGCCCAGATTTGTAATTATTAAATTTACGCTGGTAGTATCCTGTCCTCGTATTCCTACGACTGACGTCAGATATTTCTTCAGCCCCTCCAACAAAAGTTTCTACTTTTTTGCCATTAGGCTGATCTAAAAACCTTAACGCACCATTATAATAAATAGAAGCGTAAAACCGAGGATCACGACCAACGTACGGATTTGTCGGATCGTAACCCGAACTAGCGTTTACAACCGGAACCAGCCTGGAACCATCGGAATAGGAGGTTATAGGAGTTTCACCATTGGCCATCTCGTAACTATCGATAAGGTCTTGGGTAGGGCATGGGCCTGTTCTGTTCATACTTGGATTAGTCGGCATTCCTGCCCATTGCCATATTGCCATTTGTCCACCAATTTGCAAAATAGTTTCCTTGTCAATAGATCGCTGATCGTTGGAGTTCGTAATAAAGTATAGTGCATACGCATTCTGTGCAGTAGAAGCTGTAGGCGCAACGTTAAAGAGCTTGTATCCCCCATTGGCCAGGCATTGCGACAAAGCTTCCGCATTGATGTCAGTAGCCATCGCCCAGGTATAGTTACCATCGGCCCAAAGCGCACTTGCTGCATAAGTTACCGCCTGCGATTTAATTGCGTAAGGGACTGCCCGAGTCATCATTTGGAATTGATTGTCAGAAACCGTCCACAGCAAACCGTCGGATATAGCCAATGCCTTATCGCAATCGTCGAGGATAAATTTCACTACGTCGGAAAATTTAGCCCTCACATCCTTGCTAAAATCGTGATTTATTTCCAAAGGTTTGTCAATGATAGGTACCCCTCCGTAACGTTTGATTAATTGTAAATAGTAGAGCGCACGTAAAGTGTAAGCCTGTGCAATCCATGTTCCTTTCTCTGTATCTGAGGCATAGACTGTAGCTGTTTTGATACTTTCAAGGAACACATTACATTTACGAATACCGGTATAGAGACTTCCCCATGGGCTCCCGTCAGATGAATAGGACGGGTAAGTGATGGAGGTAACGCTTCCACCATACCAGTTAATGTACCTAGATGCAGGCGTGACATCATCCGCATCCTGTGCCTCATCTGTAAAGGAAGCCCGATCCATATAAGGTGCAGGGCAAAAACCGTAGCAGGAGTTGAGATAACCCCGGGTCCTGTTATAATCGCTAAATACCTGATCTAAAGTTATGCGACCATCACTTGGCAAATCCAACTGCTTTTGACATGAGGGAAGGAGGCCTGATGTGGCTATGACTAAGAAAATAATTATAATTTTTTTCATAATAAATAATTTTTTAGATAATAGATTAACAGACAAATTAGAATACAACATTTACGCCTACATTAAAAACCCTATACACAGGGAATGCAGTATAGTTGCCTTCCGGTCCAAAATCTTCAGTCTTCATCTTATCCCAGGTAATCAGGTTTTGACCGCTGAGTAAAAACCTCACTTTCTCGAAATTAATGGCCTGGGAAAAAGAAGCAGGAAGGGTATAAGCCAATTCAATATTTTTAAGACGTAGATAAGATCGGTTAAAGCTGATAAAATCACTCGCCTGATGATTGACTGATTGGGCCAAAGAGAGTGCAGGATAAGTAATCTTTTCTTTAGCATCATACCGCGCCTGTGTCCACGCATTCTTGTGTAGGTCTCCAAAGCTACCATCGTTATAAATTTCCCAAACGCCCTCTCCACCAGTTATCGTTGAATATTCGCCGATACCCTGAAATAGAAAGCTGAAATCGAATTGTTTATAATTAACGGTACCTCTAAATGCATAATTCATTCGCGGCAGAGCGCCAATTCCAATTGGAGCCTTATCACGATCGTCTATCTTTTGGTCATTGTTCAAATCCCGGTATTTAAGGTCCCCCAAGCGCGGCGTTCCGAAACCATAAACCAATTGGTTGGAAGTGAGCTCGGCCTGGGTATTAAAAAAACCGTTCCCATTGCTGTAATCAACCAAATATCCAAATTCCTGTCCAACAGAGTAGCCTTCCTGAACTTTGCGGTAGGCATAATCCACCGTTTTGGTTGCCTCATTTACATTAATCACATTGTTTTTAGCATAGCTTACCATGCCTCCAACAGATACCGTCAGATCGCGATTGATATGCTTGTCGTAATTGACTGTAAATTCGTAGCCTTTGTTTTCAAAAGTGCCCAGGTTACTCTGCGGATAGTTACCTAAGGGAACGCCCTGGTAAAGTGGTATGGTAGAGATGGCACTAACCACCATGTTATTCATACGCTCCTTAAAAACATCTATCGAGATGGATAGTGCGTTGAAAAATCCAAGGTCGATTCCTAAGTTTTGCTTGGTCGATACTTCAGCCTGAATGTAGGGGTTACCAGTCTGGATTTCGTTGATATTATACTGAAGATAGCCAAGATAACCACCGCCGTTTGCCGTTATGTTATCGAGATATGCAAAACGGCCAAGTCCACTCTGGTCATTTGCAGTTTGGCCGTACGATCCTCTGATCTTCAGGTTACTCAGCCATTTCATATCTGTAAAAAATGCCTCGTTAGATGCTAACCAAGCCGCTGAAACGGCAGGAGTTGCTATAAACCTACTGCCACGTGCATATTGTTCTGAGCCTGAGTAACCAACATCAAGCTTGACAAGATATCTGTTATCGTAGCCATAAGTAGCCTCTGCACCAGAGCTTACACGGTTGTACGGAAGCAACCATGGAGATGAATTATCCGCTTTGGTAAGATTCTGATAAAACATGTAAGCCATACCGCCAATCCTATGTTTGCCAAAATCGCGTTTGTAGTTTAGCGCAGCATTGTATGTAAGGTGGTAATAGAAAGAATGACTTTTACCATAAGATAAAGGTGTATTTGTTTCTGAACCCTTCTTCGTAAATTCCAAAACATCCAGGTTATTTGTTCTCACCCAGCGCTCAAAATTTTGTGTTGTAGATAAAACACCCACGGCGTTGGTCTGATAGGCTAAGATACCTGTCAGGTTTAATCCCTTAGTGAGAAAGCTCATGTCAAGGTCGAGACCAAACTGAGAGGTAATATTAGTTACCGTCGCACGCCTATAACCTGTACGGTTTAGCATGCCAAAAGTTGGCGAGCCCACACGTTCAGTTGTGATCACCTTGCCGGGAGTAATTACTGCACCGGTCGTCGGGTCAATATCATCTGGTGTTAAAGGTCCGTATGTTGTAGGTGGAATCTGCAGAAAGCTGCCGTAAATTGAAGCATTACTTTCGCCGGCTGTCCGTTCCCTTTTAATATTTCCTGATAATCGAATAAAGGCCTTGAGGTATTTGTTTAGGTTCATATCGACATTCGAACGATAGTTTAACCAGATGTTGTTTGACCCTGGTTCATATTTCGATTGTTCTGTATTAAACTGACCACCCTGGTGCATAAAATTGAGATTGGAATAATACCTTACTTTATCATTTCCCCCTGTTACATTAACACCAATGCGCTGCATGGAGGCAAAATCTTTCATATACCTTTTATACCAGTTATTATTTGGATATAGCGGATCATCACCGTCGCGGTATTTTGCAATTTGCGCGTCACTGAACAGGTAATTTGGGCCACGCCCGTCGTTGAAGGCCGCCTGATTTCTCATCTCAGCATAGTCCGCAGAATTGTAAATAGTTGGCTGGTTAGTTACCTGCTGAAAAGATTGATCAACACTGGCTTTTACTTTCACTTCGCCTTTTACTCCACGTTTGGTCGTAATGACCATCAATCCGTTTGCTCCCTGAATACCATAAAGCGCCTGCGTTGACGCATCCTTAAGAACAGTCACAGATTCAATCTCGTTTGCGCTGATATAGTCGAGTGTCTGAGCACTGTTGTAAGAAACAACAATACCATCAATCACAACAAGTGGATTATTTCCCCTTGCTGCATTAAGACCACGTATGTATAAAGAGGTCCCCGATCTAGACAATTCCGAATTGTTTTCCATTGTGGTTAAACCAGCAAAGCGACCGGCAAAAGCCATGGGAAGATTGGCAACTGGCGACTTCTCGAGCTCTGTTCCACTAACCGTAGCTACAGATCCAGATATTTCACCACGCAGTTGGGAGGTGTAACCCAGTTGGACAACTTCGTCTTTTTTATGTGCATCGAATTTAAGCTGAACATCAACCTGCCCCTTTTCCCCCGTGGTCACTTTTTGGGTGGTATAACCATTGTAAGAGAAAATAAGCAGGTTGTTTTCAGTCTTTATAATCGAGTATTCACCTTTTATATTGGTAGTAGTTCCGATTTTTCCACGTTCATCATTAACTGATACACCAGCCATTGGTTTTCCGAACTCATCCGTAACCATCCCCCTTGTGGACACTGAACGTTCCTGTGCGATAACTGCTGCCCCAAAAGAAAACATGAGCATAAAGGCAAGGAGCAATGTTCTTTTTATCGTTAATTTATGTGTCATATATTTTATTATTTTAAGGCCATTAAATTGCTGTTGGTGCTACCATCCGGGGTTTTGCCAGTTTAACCCGGTACTTGAAAGTAGGGCATTAGCTTCGTTCAGCGGAATGGGTAACCAGAGAAATTTATTGGTATAACATTTACGCTCATTCGCACGGACGGTACGGCGTGCATAAGTAAAAGTGCCGTCAGCTTGCCTTGTTATGGCCATAGCGGTAATCCACTTGTCGGTTTTTGAAAGGTCGCTTGTAGGTGTTGCCCATCGGCGCACATCGAAATAACGATTTTCTTCCATTGCCAGCTCTACCCTTCGTTCACTTTTCACACGGAGTATTAGCTCATCTTTTGATAAGGCCCCGGTTAAGTTTGGCATACCAGCTCTGGTTCTTATCTCGTTAACAGCAGCAGTAGCTTCTGCCAACTGTCTTGCCTGCGCAGCGGCTTCTGCGAAGTTGAGTATCACCTCGCCCAGGCGAAAAAGTTTTGTGTTGGCACCCCCAACAGGATTGTCTCCACCGGCTGTTGGGTGCAGGAACTTCCTTTCAAAATAGCCCGTACGTGTTGCCTTTCTCGTGGTCGCATGGATGCCTGTCTGCGGCTCATCTACATAAGTTGCGATAATCCTAGTACGGTTGCCTGTTGCTGCCGGATAGTTCTCAAAGGACTGTGGGACTTCGGGAAAATTCCAAAGACACTTCCTTTTTGAACCATTATAATAAATTGACGCGTAGAATCGGGGATCCCTATTAGCATAAGGATTGTTAGCATTATACAATGTATTTGATGTATTGTAATTGGGTTGTAAATGTTGTTCATCTCGGTATGGATTTGCAAGGTTGAGAATAGGCTTTCCGTCACTTGTTTCATAAGCATCCACCAACTCCTGTGAAGGACAGGTACCCGATTTGTAACCATCCTGCGCGCCAATGCCATCAATATTCCAAATATTACCCTGACCGTCACGGCTCTGAAAGATGGTTTCTTTATCCACTGGACTAGATGAATAATCCATGTTGGTGCAAAAATACTCGTTATAAAGCGCTGTTTGCACGTTCTTATTTGGCCCAAGAAAAGCAACATCTGAAAGATAAGTTTGCGGAAAATTTACTTTATTATAAAGTTCATAACCGTTTGCTCTTAGGTTTGCCAACGACGCTTTGTTGATCTGATAAGCCTCTTGCCAGTAATCTTTACCACCGTTATTTAGCGGACTGGCGGCAAAAAGGATCATTTTAGACTTGATTGCTTCCGCCATTGCTTTTTGAACACGTCCGGCTTCCCCGCCAGTAGTTATTCTCCATGGTAATTCTGCAGTAGCCAGCGCTACATCACAATCCTCCATAATAAATTTTACTACTTCATAATAACTTGCTTTTTTTACATTGGAAAAATCATCAGAAAAATTGTAAGTTTCCCGTTCAATGGGCAGAGAAGCCCCGAACCACTTCAGTAACTCAGAATAATAATATGCCCGCAGCAAATGCGCTTCCGCTTTCCAGCGTTTCCTGTCAGCTTCACTTTTAACCGTTGCTTTGTCAATACGACTAATGAAAAGGGTACAATTACGAATAGCATTCCAATAGCTTGCCCAATAATTGCCATTTCCTCCCTCGGTACTAATATTAATAGCGGGATGGTTGCTTGCAGAAGCATCACCGTTATACATACGCCCTGCCATAATCCATGGTTCTGCCTCAGCATCAGTATCCCAGGCATCGTCACTCCACACAACCGGCCCTCTGCTCCAAAAGAAATACCTGTTTCCTTTTGCAGACATGTTTGAATAACAGCTATTTAGAAATGCACTAACTTTATCGTCATCTGTAAAAACTTCCTCCATGGTCAATTTACCGTCGGGCGCCATATCCAACGCCTTCTTGCAAGAACTAAGGGATAGTATTGATAACACTAATGGTAAAACTATATTTTTAATTTTCATAATTTCTTCAATTTTTGAGATTAGAAAGTGATGTTTAGGCCAAAATTTGCCATTTTGGTTACCGGATATCCAATTGGATCGTTTTTCTCAGGATCCTGATG
This sequence comes from Pedobacter sp. UYEF25, assembly GCF_054061655.1. Taxonomy (NCBI): domain Bacteria; kingdom Pseudomonadati; phylum Bacteroidota; class Sphingobacteriia; order Sphingobacteriales; family Sphingobacteriaceae; genus Pedobacter; species Pedobacter sp. UYEF25. The sequence continues at coordinate 56,034 of NZ_JBSSEL010000015.1, forward strand.
ATCCATTTTTAACTTGTCCCATGTTATTAGGTTGTCGCCACTGACGAAAACCCTTAAATTTTGTATTCCCACCGTCTTAAGGGCTTGGATTGGAAGTGTATAAGCCAATTCAAGATTCTTTAATCGCACAAATGAGCGATCCATAATAAAGAAACTGTTGGCTCTATGGTTGGAATTACTTAATGTACTTAAAGCTGGGTAAGTAATCTTTTGATTGGCAGCATAACGTTCGGGTGTCCACGCCGTTCTTGTGTAGCCAAAGTAAGTGCCTAATTTAATGCTTTCATAAACTCCTTGGTCTGCATAATTGCTCGAGTAGTTGGCTACGCCCTGGAAAAATGTCGTCAGGGAAAATGCCTTGTATTGTAGATTAATAGTAAGTCCGTAGGCGATTTCTGGAATACTGGTGTAACCGATCGGGACAATATCTTTGCTGTCAACTACGCCATCGCCATTCTGATCGATGTATTTAAAATCGCCAGGCCGGGGCGATCCGGAACCATATTTTATTTTAGACAAGTATAGATCTAACTCTTCCTGTGAATTAAAATAGCCGTTCCCATTGCTGTAATCGATCGCATAACCGGTAGATTGACCGATTGCGGAACCTTGCGATGGATACCTCATCATATAAGTTGAATCCCGGATTTGTTGATCCAAAAACTTCTGGTTGTTTCGGTTAAATCCATAGTTCGCCAAAACCATCAGCGTAAAATCTTTTGCCAAAGTTTTGTTATAGGTGATTTCAAATTCAAAACCTCCATTGTCGACCAATCCCATGTTTACCCTTGGCAGATTGCCGAGTGGAACACCCTGAAATATTGGTACGGTTCCGCGTGAGATGAGTATATTGCTTCTGTTTTCAATAAAATAGTCGAAAGTGACATTGAAATCTCTCAACAATTGCAGATCAATACCGTAATTCTGCTTTTTGGCAACTTCCCATGAAATGTTTGGATTGCCGATAAGTCCCTGATTTATACCACGACCTAATCCTAAACTTCCAAGCGGACCACCTCCCAAGGAAATGTTACTTTGATAAAGAAAACGTGAGCCACCCATCTGATCATTGCCTACCTTGCCATAAGAGGCCCTTAATTTAAGTTTGGTAACTATACTATTGCCCTTCAGAAATTTTTCATTGCTTGCAACCCATCCCGCAGATACTGCAGGAAAGAAACCGTAACGCTTACCTGGCGCAAACTGCTCAGAACCATTGTATCCCATGTTTACTTCAGCGAGGTAACGGTTGTCATAACCATAAGTCACGCGGCCGGATAAACCAATCACATTAAATGGAATCTCACCGGCTGCTGTTTCCCAATAGTCGCGCTGGCCTAAAATCAGGGCGCCAACGTCGTGTTTCTCTCCAAATATGCGGTTGTAATTTAAAGATCCCTGTAAATTGATATTATATCGAGAGTCTGCACCCCTACTAATTGAAAGCAGGTTTTCGTTAGCACGGCTAACAGCGTAGGTCAGCTGATCAGTTGTGGGATTCACATTGGCAGAATACAAACGTTCAAGTTTAGAGCCTTGCTCTGCTGTTGTTGATTTTGAATCATAAGAGACCATACCCTTCATACTGAGCCCCTTCGTTACAAAAGTTCCCAAATCCCAGTTCAAACCCAGAGAGGAATTAAGATTAGACCTAACCTCACTGCGGTAACCTTGCCTGTTCATGGTTTCAAAAGCGGTACGATCCAAATAATCTGGGTAAACAACCTGACCTGGAGCTACCCCAAACCCAGGTAATGTAGTAGGGCCTGGAGTAATGGGAAGAATAGTTTGCGCCTGATAAAGCAAATCCCGCATCATCCAATTGGGATCAGAATTAGGAAACGCCGCTGCTGATGGCATGTTCACTTTTTCAATATAGCTTCCTATATTCAAAAATGTTTTTACAGTCTTGGAAATTTTATAGTCCAAGTTTGCCCTGAAGCTGTAACGATCTAAAAATGATGAAGGATCATAACCCAAAACGGATTTAGGTTCGGTTTTTAAGTTACCACCCTGGTGAAGATAAGATGAATTGACAAAATAGCTTACTTTCTCTGTACCGCCACTTGCATTGGCGTTAATACGGGTCGATGGGGAATAACGGGAAATCAATTCCCGGTAGTAATCATGGTCAGGATATATATAATTTAAGACTTTTGCTTTTGCATCATAGTTGGGATCTGCAGGATCAAGCCCTGCAAGAGGATTGGCAAACTTATCCATAACCGCCTGGCTAAATGGAAGCTGGGAAATATTATCATTCGCAGAAGCTTCGTTCCGCAATTTCATGTACTCCGAAGAATGAAGACGCTCGGGTTCACGCGTAAACGAGGTATAACCTTGTGTCGAATTTATAGACAGCTCCTGTTTCCCTGCAACACCACGTTTGGTGGTGATCAGGATAACACCGTTGGCACCACGGACGCCAAATACGGCTGTAGCAGAAGCATCCTTCAAAATTGAAACAGATTCTACTTCATTTACATCAATTGTCCGGATATTATCGCGGGGAACACCGTCAATAAGGATCAGTGGACTCTGTCCATTTGTGGTGGCTGCACCGCGCAGATACAGGGTTGCATCATCGCGACCGGGCTGACCTCCACCAGACTGAATAGAAGTTAATCCAGGTAACCGGCCTGCCAGTGCATTTGCTAAACTTGCTGCCGAACTTTTCTTTAATTGTGCTCCCGAGATGGAGGCCACAGCTCCTGTAACGGAGATTTTCTTTTGCTGGCCATAGCCCACCACTACCACTTCGTTCAATTTTTGATCAGAAGAATTAAGGTAAACCTGAATTTCTGACTTTCCATTTACGGCTATTTTCTTCTGAAGATATCCAACATATGCAAAAACCAATATAGAGTTAGAAGGAGCTTGAATTGAGTATTCTCCATTTTTGTTAGTCTGCGTTCCCACTTTTGTGCCCTGGATCATTACAGTTACACCAGGCAATGGCCCAAGATCAAGTGAATCCAATACTTTGCCAGACACCCCAATCTGTTCCTGAGAGAAAGCACTAAACGAACAACAAACTGCCAGCAGTAATATTGATGGCCAATGAAGCTTTGAGAGTAATCTTATTTTCCTCATAATAGGCATTTTGATATTTTAGGTTAATTAGTTAAAGAGTTTGCGCAATGCTTTGTGGTTGGCTGTGTAGCATTTGTCCATACCAAAAGAGTGGTTCACTTCAAAAGTTCACGATATTTTCGGCTATGCAGGATATTTAACTCATAACGTGCATCAGTATATTCAACTAAAAAAAAATGTTGTTATAAGGCTTGCTCTTTGTCCGGGCATAGTGCCACGTTAGGTTTAAGACGCTCATAAGATTATGTTTGGTTAGTTTTAAAATATTCTATTAAAACTATTGGTTGTATCAAATCTATTAATTGTATTTATAACCCGCAACCTGTACTATGCTGTGAGGCTTGCCTGTAAAATAGCGGCTGGCTTGAAGGGAAGTTGAAAACAACGAAAAGTAGTCGTGATAGAATATATTTAGTCATTATGTATTTAAGCCCTTACTGTTGCGGTGGAAAATTTCAACGATCGCAAAGCGAGTCATGCGCTCGAACGATAAGAAATTGGGATTTAGGCCGGTACATAAAAGATGAATTATCGAACGGACTTTGTAGTGGTTTGATAACGATAGAATGCTGTGCAGAAACTTAGAACTGCTGCTCGAATCTTTCGAACCATGGTACAAATCGCAGCTGTAGAATGATTATTGAACAGAATTTAAACAGCCTCTAAAAACTTTGATGGGCTCGTCAAACCCCCATGAGTATTGGACAGCACCCTTTTTCCTTTTTTAATTATTGCTTCATATTCTTCCATTTCTAATTGCGTTTGCGCCCAGACCAAATCTGTTTGGTGTTACAGCTGGCGGAGGGGGTGGTGGCACTTTACTTGGAGATTGGCTTTTTTTCTCATTTTGTAAAAGGTTCCAAACATACGTGTATAGTCGATATTGCTCAACCTTACCGAATAATTCACAATTGTAACAATGTATATTTTATTCATAAAGAAGTTATTTTTTGATTGGAATTGCTTTAGGCAGCCACCGCGCAGTTTCAAAAAAGTAGCGGTCTGTTTTATTCTTGGGATGCTAACTTTTTCGTACTCAATCTTTAAAAATGACCAGTATGTTATCTCGAACAGTGCTAAAATTGGTACTTTTGACACAACCAAAATTTCAACCATTATGCGTCAGTCTATATTTATTTTATTCGCTACACTCTTATTTGTACGTTGTAGCAATGCGCAAACTCCCACCAAGGTAGATTTAAGTGCGGCTGAATTTTCTAAGGAAATCATCTCAACAAAAAATATACAGGTGGTAGATGTTAGAACGCCAGGCGAATTTGAGAAGGGACATGTTAAAAATGCAATGAACATCAATTTACGAGATGCAGATTTTGCAAAGAGAATAGATTCTTTAGATAAAAATAAGCCTGTGTTTGTGTATTGCCTTAGCGGCGGAAGAAGTAGCGTTGCTGCAGAACAGATGGTGAAAAGAGGATTTAAAGATGTGAGAGAAATGCAAGGGGGAATGATGCAATGGCGTGCAGCAAACTTACCCGAGGTTGCTGATCAAGTAGCTGCAAAAGGCATGTCTTTGGCACAATACCAAGCTTTAGTGAAAAGTGATAAAATGGTTTTGGTAGATTTTTATGCAGATTGGTGTGCTCCTTGTAAGAAAATGAAGCCTTATTTAGACAAGATTTCAGGCGAGATGAAAGGCGAACTTACGCTCGTGAGAATTGATGCCGATGCGAATAAAGATTTAATGAAAGCACTTAAAGTTGAAGGCTTACCTGTGTTAAAACTCTATAAGGCTAATGCGCTTTCTTGGGATAATGAAGGCTTTGTTGAAGAAGTAGTAGTAAGGGGAAAGATAGCAGAGTAGGAAGAGGGAGCGAAGGTAGATGGTTGGGAGGTTGAAGGTGTGAATTCCTCAGTAAAATAATTAAAAAACCATCCCGCAGACTGGCGCAGAAATAATGTGAAAAATTGGCTGGGTTAGTCCGCGCGTTCTGCCAGATTGAAAACCAGCGCAGTCGTTCTGAACTTGTTTCAGGATCTTTCCTTTGTTCCAAGTTTTAAAATGGCATATACCGAAACGAGTTCGGCATGACCGAAATATCATTTATAAAGTTGAGCCCGACTAATCGTACAAAAGTCCTTCGACAAGTCCAGGATGAAAATTGCAGAGAAAGCTATTTCTCCACCTTATATTCAGAAATTCCCCAGTTTTTATTTGGTTCTGCACCCATTTCTAAAATTAAAGATCCTCCTTTTAACAATTCTGAAGCAGGAAAATTAAACGAATTCAATATCTTTCCGTTTAGCATTGCGCTTTGCACATACATATTGTTGCGGGATGATCCTTTGGCTTCGATGGTAAATTTTTTGCCTCTTCCAAATTGTTCGCCTAAATCAATCTCAATTTTTGGATAAAGCGGACTGCCAATTTCGTAAACTGGATTCATCCTTCCCCCACCATCTGTTTGGAACAATCCGATGGCCGTCATCACCATCCAAGCGCTCATTTGTCCTTGATCTTCATCACCCAAATACGCATCAGCGGTGCTATAACCATAATAACGATCTAATACAGAACGTGTCCATTTTTGTGTAGACCACGGCTTGCCAGCCCAATTAAAAAGATAGGCAAAATGCATAGATTGTTCATTTCCTTGCACCACAGGATAGTCCCAATATTGATCGTTTATGCCGTTGTAACGCCATGGTGCGCTCTGTTGAAAGCCCCACTCTAATCGATCGGTAAACTTTTTCTTTCCAATCATGTCAACTAAAGCAGGCACGTCTTGCGGAACAAAGAAGGTAAGTTGCCAAGCATTTCCTTCTACATAATGTTCGTTTGCGCCGCTGCGGAAGGGATCGAAATTCTTTGTAAATTCTCCATTACTTAATTTCATGTGACTGTAACCGGCCGTATCAATCGTATTTTTCCACCAATAACCTCTGTCATTAAATTTCTTGTAAACGTCTGGTTTTCCAAGCGCTTTAGCCAATTGCCCAACGTTCCAATCATCGAAAGAATATTCCATAGTATTAGAAAATCTTCCACTATCAGACGGCACGTAGTGATACTTTTCATAAGCTACCAAATCTCTATTGCCGGCAAAACCAGTAAAAACTTTCTGGGCAGGTGTTGTTTGCATTTTAATTGCCGCTTGGAGTACTTTTTCAACATCGAAACCTCTAATTCCCATTTGATAAGTAGAAACCATTTGCGGGATTTCATGCTCACCTACCATCACAGGCACATAATTCATACCGGCCGGTCCTTTTGATAGCCATCCATAAGCATCGTACATTGCTAATTGAGAGTTCACCCATCTATTGCTCCATTCGGGCGTAACTAAATTCCAAACTTGGTTTAAATTCCAGAAGGTATTCCAAAAAGCATCGCAACCCAAAGCCACATCATCTTTGTTTTTTAGCTGCTGTACTTTTCCATCAGTTCCTCGCCATTGGCCATTCGTATCGCTCCAAGTATTGCGGCTGCAAAGCGAACGATAAAGTGCATTATAGAAGCGGACTTTCTCTAGTCTGTTTGTGCTTGTAATTTTTACTCTGTCGAAGATATCATTCCAGGTGTTTATTTGATTCTGGCGCACCGCATCAAAATCCCAACCGAACGGTTCAGTAACCTCAGTTTTTAGATTTTTACTGGCGTTTTCTAAACTCACTAACGAAATTCCAGATCGAACTTGCACTACTGGATGTTTTTTAGCGTCGAACTGAACGTTTAATCCGGCTTCTTTAGCCTCAGAAGCGCTCAGTCCATCACTGTCGGTACGTTTTTCATTTATCCAATTTCCAACACTTTGTATGGGCTGATCAAATTCTATCACAAAATAAATCGTATAATCTTGTGATGCATCTTGACTCCAAACGCCGGGAGAAAATTGATGAGAAAAACCTTCAATTCTATAATCGCTAACTTTTTTAACCTCAATGTTTTTAAGCTGGTAACCGTATTCTGCAGGAATATGCAAATCAATGAGCACTCTTGCGCTGTCGCGGTCTTTTGGGAAAGTAAAACGTTCAAAACCACAACGGGTTGTGGCCGTCACCTCTGCTTTTATGTTGTAATCTTTAAGCTGAACTTCGTAAGAACCAATAGGTGCTTTTTCTGTCTCTTTATCTATTTGAGAGCGATATCCTGAACCGGGAACAAACTCACTTCCAATATTGGTTTTGAGTTTGCCGTTGGTGGCGAAAATACCTAGTCCGCCTAAAGTCCATTCGTGGATGTGGCTAAAAGTCCCTACACTTTCAAAACTTGGATCGTATCCTGCCTGCCATCCTGCGCGCTGATTGTCGGGACTCATTTTTACCATACTAAAAGGCATCCACGGACCTGGTGCAATCATCCACCTAGAATGTGCCGTTCCCATTCGAGTATCTACATAATCTGCCAAGGTTTGTAATTTTTGTGGACTGCGATTTACGATTCCTTGCCTAATTAACTTACCGTTTTCAAGTATTTTGTAGATGCTTAGTTTTTGGACTGATACCGCTGGCATCAATGCTTCGAACTCGTAACTTCCTTGCTCAACGGTTTCATTAAAAATTTGCTTTTCATCCAACAGAACGGTGAGCTTTGGTGAACCAGCTAAATGTTGAGCGGTAATGAGCAAAGGCTGCGCTCTTTGATTATTTTTGGTCAATTCGTAATTTCCGGCAGCAACATTTTTAACAAATAGTTGCGAAGGAATTTCGAGTTTAAGTGCTTTCGAGCCTAGTAGCTGAACTTGATCAAACATAATCCAAGATCCCTGTATGGTGGTAATCGTTATCTTATTGCCACCTTGTTTGATCACATCTTTTCCTAAAATTATCTCTATCGTTTTTGGGGTTGCGGCCGATAGATTACCTTTAAGTGCGACTGAATCTACGTATGGCTCAGTTTCTGTAGGAAACGCTTGTTTTTTTAAATCGTATCCTTTTGCCGTTAGCTGTATTTTTTCCTCTTGATTGTTGATCGTAATTTTTAAAAGCGGTAGAAATTTTTTAGCGTAGTCCGTTAATTTGATAACCAATTTATAGCCGTCTTTACTAGGTAAATCTTTCACGCCAAATAAGATGTTTACTTGATTTGTGCGCCAGCCTGCTGTGGACCATGTGCCGCCCCAAGTATCTACCGGGCCTGGAAGAACGTATGGAAAGTCTTTCTGGTCTTTTGAATAACCAAGCAAAAAGTATTTGTCTTCATATCCAAAATCTTTCGCAACAAAATTCTTAAAACCATTTGGAGCAAGTGCAAATTCTGTTGCAGCTCGGTCTGCTTTTCCTATACTCCAAATTGCTTGTTGCTTTGTTTGCGCAAATGCAGCGCCTAGAGTTACAATAACTAAGTTAGTAAGCAGGATAATCTTTTTCATAATAATTGGATAGGGCTAAAATATCGATAAGATTCTTATTGGAAATATATCTTATCGATAAACAAACATAATTAAAAAAAATACTATGTACGAATGTTGATACAATCTAAAGCTAAAATTAGATTACGGTATTATTTTAAATTCGTTGATAAATTTTATGTTAGACTCGCCGGCTTTCTACGGTATAAGTAAAACCATCGGCTAGATAATAACCGATGTTGAATTCTATTGGCTTTTCTTCTTGATCGTAAACAAATCTTTTTCTAAACAAAATTGGACTGCCTAAATCAACTTCTAATTTAGCAGCAAGAATTTTGTCGGCTACTTTTGCGCTAATTTCTTCTTTTGAAAGGTTTGCAATGGTAGCATAATCGCTCTCTAAGATTTCGTAAAGCGGGCGTTTAAAGTCTTCATCTCCTGTAAGACCAATCCTGGGATGGAAGTAAGAAATAAAATATACGAAAGGTCCATCTTCAGATCCGCGTAAGCGTTCTAATTTTAGAATCTTTTTATCTGTTGATATTTCGAAAAAATTAGCAATTTGCTCGTCTGGATAACTCCATGTTAAGTGAAGTTCGAAATTTCTAATCGGAATTCCTCTAGCTTGCATCTCTTGCGAGAAACTTAGCCAATTATTTGATTTCGAGCTTACTAGTTTCCCCGCCACTTTGGTGCCCACTCCCTTTTTTCTAGTCAATAAACCTTCATAAACCAATTTATTTAATGCTTGTCTGAGGGTAGTTCTAGAAATGGAAAGCTGTTTTGCTAGATCAACTTCGTTTGGTAAAAGTTTCCCGTTTGCATAATCTGGCTTCTTAATAATTTTTCTCAAAAGTTCTTCCGCCTGAGCGTGAAGTGGGATGGGACTTTTATGGTCGATTGAAAATTTCATTTTCGGTTCTATTTTTTAGTGTTTTTCTGAATGCGTTAAATTTTACAGACGAATAATGGTCCAAATCTCCAATAACAAACATATAAATATTTTTTCGAATCAAAATATTGGTATGTTCGTACATATCAATTACATTTGACTATCGAAGTCTGAAAAAAAAGTTTAAAGCAATAGATAGAGTGCTAATTTTTTGGAAATAAATTTAAGAAAATGGATACCAGTTTACCAATTCCTTCAATAAAAAAGAATCAAGTGAGACGCAAGAGTGATCAGCCGCCTTTACCAAAAACGGCTAAAAATACCGTTACTGAAGACTACAATATTTATCCTAGCTACAGTTTAGGAAACGGAAAGATATTTAGGGGTTATAAAACATTGGCTGCTCGGCTAGCTGCTAAAAAATCCATAGCGATAGATGGATATATAGGCGTTTTTTGGGAAGATGTAAAAGGTGGCCTAGAGTCAGAACTTTCTAGTCTTGGCTTAACAGCGATTTGGGTAAATGCGGCAGATTATCTAAAAAAAACAGAGGAAATTGAAGAGTTGGTCGCTCCATTTCTTGGTGAATTAGATGAGGTTTGGGGAACAAAAACAACTCTTTCTTTAGCCGATTTTTTTAAATTAGACCGTGAAATAAAGTCTAATGATGATCTAATCATTTTTTATGGCGTTGGAGCCTATCTGCTTGCTCCAAACGCAACATTAGTGTACTTTGATTTGCCAAAATACGAACTGCAACTTAGAATGCGTGCCGGATCGATTGCCAATCTGGGTGCAGAGCAAGCTGAAGATCCAAAGGAAATGTACAAGCGCTTTTACTTTGTGGATTGGGTGGTGCTAAACGCTTATAAAAAAACGCTAGTTAATAAAATTGAGGTTTTCGCCGATGCTCAGTGGGATAATGATACAAATTGGATAGAAGGTGTAGAGCTGATGGATGGTTTGAAGCAATTAAGCAAAACCTCTTTTAGGGTGAAACCTTGGTTTGAGCCTGGCGCATGGGGCGGGCAATGGATGAAAGAGAGAATTAAAGGATTGAGCAAAGACGTTGTAAATTATGCATGGTCTTTTGAACTGATTGTACCAGAAAACGGTTTGGTATTCGAGAGCGGCGGTAATCTTTTGGAGGTCTCTTTCGATCTATTGATGTTTACTCAGGGCCAAGCAATTCTAGGAAAACACTCGGCACAATTCGGAGATGAATTTCCGATTAGGTTCGATTTTTTGGATACTTGGCAAGGTGGTTCGCTTTCCGTTCAGTGTCATCCTTCTAAACCATATATTCGAAAACACTTTGGCGAAAATATTACGCAAGATGAAACCTACTATATTTTAGATGCCGACGAAAATGCCAATGTTTATCTCGGTTTTCAGGAAAACATCGATCCAAAAGAATTTCGTTTGGCTTTGGAGGAAAGCAGAGACAATGGGCAGGAGATAGAAATTACCGACTATGTACAATCAATTCCGGCAAAAAAGCACGATTTATTTTTAATTCCAAATGGTACGGTGCACAGCGCTGGAGCAGGAAACATGGTGTTGGAAATTAGTGCTACGCCTTATATTTTTACTTTTAAAATGTACGATTGGTTGCGTCTCGGTCTTGATGGAAAGCCTAGACCAATTAACATTGAGCATGCGTTTGAAAACTTAAGGTTTGAATTTAAGGGCGATAAAGTACAAGAGGAATTGGTTTCGAAGTCCAGCGTTATCACAACTGGTTCGGATTGGAAAATTGTTCACCTTCCTACGCACAAAGATCATTTTTATGATGTTGAAAGGTTTGAATTTGCCTCCGAAATAACCGCTAATACAGAAGATTGTTGTCACGTATTGATGTTGGTTGAAGGCGAATCTATATCGGTAAACACTGCGAATAAAGAGCTGGCAATCTATCATTATCTTGAAACATTTGTTATTCCTGCAGATGCCATTTCTTATACTTTGAAAAATAAAGGCAAATCAAATGCTAAAGTGATCAAGGCATTCCTCAAACCATAACTTTATCGGCATAAGCCAACAAAATCAAGCAAACGAGTATATTTATTTCTTCGCTTCACAACCAACCAAAAACCAACTATAATGAAAGATAAAAAAATCAGTCTGGGACTCGTAACCTTTGTTGCTTCGCTGGGCGGCTTTCTATTTGGGTTCGACATGGCGGTAATTTCGGGCGTTCTGCCTTTTGTAGAAAAGCAGTTTGCCTTGTCACCTGCACAAGAAGGTTGGTTTGTTTCAGTTGCTTTGATAGGTTGTATTATTGGTGTAGCACTTTCGGGCGAACTGAGCGATAGGTTTGGCCGGAAGAAACCATTACTGCTTTCTGGAAGCTTATTTTTTATTTCCGCACTTGGTTGTGCGTTTTTGCCAAGCTTATCTTCGGTGATGTTTGCGAGGCTTTTAGGCGGCATCGGAATTGGTATTGCATCAAATGTAGTTCCGCTTTATATCTCAGAAATAGCTCCTGCGAAAATTAGGGGGCGCCTCGTAACCTTTTATCAATTTGCTTTAACCTTTGGGATATTGGTGGCTTATTTAAGCAATGCTGGCTTGGTACATTACGCAACTAATTTTACGAGTGGTAATTTATTTCAACATGAAATATGGAGGGTGATGTTTGGGGTGGGAGCGATTCCTGCATTATTTTTTCTGATCGGTTTGTTTGTGGTGCCAGAAAGTCCGCGGTGGCTTATTCAAAAAGGACGCGTGGATGAGGGGCGAGATATTATGGGAAGAATTTCGGGCGCCGACGCTGATGTATTGGCTGTCGATCTAGAACCTCAAAAAGAAGGCTCATATAAAGAGCTGTTCGCGCCCGGAATGCGTAAAGCATTACTGATTGGGATATTGCTCCCGCTATTTTCGCAATTCAGCGGTATTAACGCCATCATTTATTATGGACCAACAATTTTGAGCAATGCAGGGATTTCGCTCAGTAATTCTTTAATAAGCCAGATTATTTTTGGATTTGCAAATATGCTTTTCACTCTAATTGCCATTTGGAAAGTAGACAGTTGGGGACGTAGACCACTCTATTTGTGGGGAACCGCAGGTGCGGCAATCACCTTATTTCTTACCGGAGTTTGTTTTTTTACCGGTGCAACTACGAGCATTTGGCTGTTAATTTGTGTTCTGGGATTTTTAGCGTGTTTTGCATTTTCAATAGGCCCATTAAAATTTGTGGTTGCCTCAGAAATATTCCCTAGCGCAATTAGAGGAAGAGCGCTCGCCATTAGTATTATGACGATGTGGGTTGCCGATACTATTGTTGGTCAACTTACACCCGTTATGCTTAAAGGTTTCGGTAGTGCTGGAACATTTTGGGTATTCTCTTTCTTCTGCATCGTCGCTTTTATTGTGGTCTACAAATTACTACCCGAAACCAAAGGGCAGTCTTTAGAGCACATCGAAAAATATTGGAAGGAGAAAGGATTTGAAGCAAATGATAAAGAAGCAGTTAATGAAAATATGCCCTTGCATTAACCACCTCGACAGAACAAGTAGTTAGAATTTTTAAAGACAGAAAATATGAAAAGCGCCGTTCGCATTAATTGTAAGTTATATATTATGAGATTTAAGTTTGGTACGATTGCCGCTTTAATTGCCTTTATGTTTGCGAGTTGCAGTGTAAAAAAAGAAAACTTCTCAAAATACGTTGATCCAAATATTGGAACGGCTCATAGCAGATGGTTTTTTTATACGCCGGCTGCGGTACCCTATGGAATGGCGAAACTTGCGCCTTCTACCAACGGACATTATGGGAATGCCTCTGGGTGGGAAGCTGTGGGATACGATACACGCCAAAACTCGATAGAAGGATTCGTGCATTTCCACGAATGGCAAGTGGGCGGGGTAAGTTACATGCCAACTACAGGCGTGCTCAAAGTTAATCCCGGCGAACTCGAAAACACGGCAAGTGGTTATCGCTCTAAATTCGACAGGAAGAATCAGGTTGCAGAACCTGGTTACTACAAAGTTTTGTTAGACGATTACAACATCACCGCAGAACTTACAGCAACTAAAAGAGTTGGCTTTCAACGCTACACTTTTCCCAAAAATGATCAATCTCATATTATATTAGATGTTGGTAACACACAGGGCGAGAGTGGAAATGTTACCAATGCCTCCATAAAAATGATTGACGACACCCACTTTGAGGGTTTTGTAAATACCTATCCAAAGTATGTTAAAATTTACGATTCCACAGGAAAGGTAAATATGTACATCTATGGCGAACTTAGTAAAAAGCCAAAAACTATTACCGCCTTCATTGGCGAGAAAATTCAGCAAAACACACATTCAGCAAACGGCAAGGGAGCTGGGCTGGTGTTAAATTATCAAACAGAGGAGAACGAAACCATTGAAGTTAAAACAGGCCTTTCCTATACATCTATTGCAAATGCTAAACTAAACCTAAATACCGAAGCTGCCAATTTAACCTTTGAGCAGGCGAAAAATAATGCGCAACAAACTTGGGAGGAACAGCTTGGAAAAATCGCAGTAAAAGGCGCCGATCAAGAGAGTAAAACCAAGTTTTATACAGGTCTTTTCCACGCCTTGCTTGGTAGGGGGATCGCCAGCGATGTGAACGGTGCCTATCCAAAACACGGTGGTTTAGTCGGACAATTACCGAAGCAAAAAGAGAAACAACTAAAAGCAGAATTTATAAATACCGATGCCATTTGGGGTGGATTTTGGAACATTACTCAGCTCTGGTCATTATCTTACCCAGAGTGGTATGGCAGTTTTGTAAATACACAATTGCAATTGTACAAAGACAAAGGCTGGTTTAGCGATGGCGTGGCGAATAGCGAATTCGTATCTGGCGTGGGGACAAATTTTGTTGGGCTCGCAATAGTAGGTGCTTACAATTCTGGCATTCGAAATTACGATGTAAATTTGGCTTACGAAGCCGTAAAGAAAAACGAGTTGGGTTATCAAAACCGTCCGGTTGGCTCTGGAAAGTTAGATACTAAAGCGTTTTTAGATTATGGTTATGTTCCGTTTTTAGATCAAACTGGGCGCGACTTTATTACCGATTCTACAGGTTCTAATTTTTCTGGTTCCCATACCCTAGAATATAGCTATAGCGCATTTGCTGCAGCGCAAATGGCCAGAGCAATGGGCAAAACAGCCGATTATGATAAGCTTATAAAATATTCGAACGGTTGGAAATATATTTTCAATCCGGAAAATAAGTTGATGCAGCCAAAAAGAGCTAATGGCACTTTTATCGAAAAATTTGATCCATATCAGCCATGGCGGGGATTTCAAGAAGGAAATGCCGTGCAATATACTTTTTATGTTCCTCAAAATCCTGCGGGTTTAATTGACGCAATTGGCAAGGACAACTTTAACAAAAGACTCGACAGTATCTTCACCGTTTCAGAAAAACTAGCTTTCGGTGGCGGTAAAACCATTGATGCATTTGCAGGTATCAATTCCATTTATAATCACGGTAATCAACCCAATTTACACATCAGTTGGTTATTTAATTTCTCGCGTAAACCTTGGCTAACCCAGAAATGGACAAGGCGTATTGGCGAAGAATTTTATGGAACTGAACCCATACATGGTTACGGTTATGGTCAAGATGAAGACCAAGGGCAGTTAGGTTCTTGGTATGTGATGAATGCATTGGGCTTGTTTGATGTAAAAGGACTAACAGATTTGCGCCCGATTATTGAGTTGGGAAGCCCATTGTTTGATGAAGCCACAATTACATTAGGCAATAAGAAAACGCTCATCATCGAAACCAAAAATAATTCGAAAGAGAATATGTATGTGCAATCTGCATCGTTTAACGGAAAGCCTTTAGATAACTGTTGGCTTTACCAAGATGAATTGATGAAAGGTGGCAGGTTAGTATTTACAATGGGCGATAAGCCGAACACAAATTGGGGCACAAAAACGCCACCGCCATCTACGCAATAGATCGTTGATGAATCAAAATGTAACCATTGGTGTTTTGACAACTAAATTTTAAGGAGTTAAATTTTTTCTTTTTTTCGAGCTTTGAGGGAGCGCTAACGACAGGAGCGGCATCTTTTTGGGTTTTTTCTACCCAAAAAATACAGCGGATGGCGTGTTAAAGCGCCCAGATAATTTGGAGCATCCTTTTCGTTTACCACCTTAAGGCCTCTAATCTATGTTCGCGTTCCTCAACCTCAACGAATTTAGAATTACCGAAACTGAGCTAAAACTCATGGCCAGAGCGGCGATCATTGGCGAGAGCAACAAACCAAATATTGGATAAAGTACGCCTGCTGCAATCGGAATGCCGATAACATTATAGCCAAGCGCAAAAAGCAAATTTTCTTTAATATTTCGCATTACTTTATGGCTTAACATTTTCGCTTTCGCAATGCCGTTTAAGTCGCCTTGAACCAACGTAATGGCGGCACTTTCTATGGCTACATCTGTTCCTGTACCCATCGCGATGCCAATATCTGCTTGAGAGAGGGCAGGGGCATCATTAATTCCATCGCCCGCCATAGCAACTTTTTTGCCTTGAGCTTGCAACTTCTTAATTTCTTCTAACTTATCTTCGGGCAGCATTTGAGCTTTGTAGCCATTTAAACCCAAAGTTGCACTCACAGATTTTGCGGTATCCTCATTATCGCCGGTAAACATGATAACTTCTAAACCTTCTTGTTGTAGCCTTTGAATTGCTTCTTTACTAGACGCCTTGATTTTATCTGAAATAACCACGAAACCAACTGCTTTACAGCCTATAGATAGGTAAGAAACTGTTTTGCCTTGCTTTTGCTCAGCCGTCACTTTTTTGTTTAAATCTTCGTCAATTTGGGCGTGTACTTGCTCCATTAACTTGGTGTTTCCAAGCGCCAGATCTTCACCGGTTAACTTACCAATTACGCCTTTTCCGGTAACGGCTTCAAAATCTTCTACAGCGTTAACTTTGATGTTTTTTTCCTCGCCATACCGCAAGGTTGCCTGCGCCAAAGGGTGCTCGCTATTTTTATTTAGTGCGATGATTTTTTCTAAAATATCTTCCTCTGAATATTTTTCATCGACAGAAATAATTTTTTCTACAGATGGTTTTCCTTCGGTAACCGTTCCGGTTTTATCTATAACCACCACATCCATTTTATCCATACGCTCTAACGACTCTGCATTTTTTATAAGAATGCCATTTTGTGCCCCTTTGCCCACGCCAACCATAACCGACATGGGTGTAGCAAGTCCTAGTGCGCAAGGACAAGCAATAATTAATACTGCAATAGCGTTAACGAGGGCGTAAACATAAGATGGATCTGGGCCGTAAATTGCCCAAACGATGAAAGTTAAAATGGAAATACCGACAACTATCGGTACGAAATAGCCTGAAATTCTATCTGCAATTTTTTGGATGGGCGCTTTTGAACGACTTGCAGAATTTACCATCTCAATAATCTGCGAAAGCAAAGTCTCTGAACCCACCTTCTCTGTAATCATTACAAAAGATTTGTTGCCGTTTATGGTTCCAGATTTTACAGCATCTCCCTTTATTTTTTCTACCGGAATAGGTTCGCCAGAAATCATAGATTCATCTATCACTGCTTGCCCCTCGTGGATACTACCATCAACTGGAATTTTATCTCCTGGTTTTACGCGCAGCAAATCTCCTTCGTGTATGTCGTCTATAGAAACTTCTTTCTCTTCTCCATCCACTATCTTAATTGCCTTGTTTGGCGCGAGTTTTAATAGTTCTTTAATGGCGCTATTTGTTTTTCCATGTGCTCTCGCTTCCATTACTTGGCCTAGTAAGACCAATGTCAGAATTACAGTGGCTGCTTCAAAATAAATATAAACCGTGCCAGAGTGGGTTTTAAACTGATCGGGAAAAATGCCAGGGAATAATAAGGCAACAATGCTGAATAGCCAGGCGACGCCCGATCCTATCCCAATAAGAGTAAACATGTTTAAATTCCATGTGAGAATCGACCTCCATGCACGCTCAAAAAACATCCATGCCGCATAAAAAACCACTGGAATGGATAAGGCAAATTGAACCCAATCCCAATATTTTAAATCCATCAAGTTATAGATCGGATTGTTTGGAATCATGTCGGACATCGCAATTAAAAAGATGGGCAACGTAAAGACGACTGCAATTTTTAACTTACGTAATAAATTGGTGTAAGTTTTGTCTTCTTCCTCCAAATCGGGTTCCATTGGCACGAGATCCATCCCACAAATTGGGCAAGCTCCTGGCTTATTTTCTACAATCTCTGGATGCATTGGGCAGGTGTATTTTAAATCTTGTTTTGCCTTTGGCGCCTGCACCAAATCCATTCCGCACACTGGGCAGTCGCCAGCTTTATCGTACGTTTTTTCACCTTCGCAATGCATGGGGCAATAAAACACGCCCGACCCATTCTTTTCCGTAAGATGACTTTTTGATTTTTCTGATTGTGTTTTTTTATCTGTTGGATGAGTTGAACAACAAGACTTTGGGCCTTCTGCATCAAGCGGAGCGATGGTGTAATGCGTAGCCTTCAAAGCTTCTTGCAGTTTTTCTAAGGGTACATGGTCGTTCATTTTCACCAAAGCCTGCGGCGGATTTAGTGTAACATTTGCAGAAACGCCATCAATGTCGTTTAATGCTTTTTCTACCGTGGTGCGACAACCATTGCAGCTCATTCCGTTAATTTTGTAGGTATGTTCCATATCGTTCGATACAAATTTACCCATCCTTTAACTGAAAGTGTTATGCAATTTTGTGTATGATTTACAAGATTTACAAATCGTCTATATTTGTTCTTTTTCTCTTTTTTAATGATTTGTAAAAAGATGGCGTAAGACCTGTGATCTTTTTAAATTGGTTTGAAAGATGGGCAACGTTACTATATCCCAGTTTATCTGCAATTTGAGAAAGGGAAAGTTCGTCATACACAATCAATTCTTTCGCCTTTTCTACACGTTGATTAATGAAATACTTTTCTATCGTAATGCCTTCAGCCTCCGAAAAAATATTGCTCAAGTGATTGTAATCGGTATTTAGATGATCTGAAATAAGCTTTGAAAGTGTTGTGGAGGCATGTGTATCTGAGTGATGGATTTGATTTATAATAATGGTTTTAATTTTTTCAATGGTTCTGCTTTTCCGATCATCTATCAATTCGAAACCAATTTTCTTTAATGAATCATCTAGAGATAACAATTGTTGTTCCTCTAAATTTTCTTCAATCTCAACTTCACCTAATTCTAGCGTTTTTGGTTTAAGGTGATGTTCATCCAAAATGGTTTTTACAGCCATTATGCACCTATTGCAGACCATGTGTTTTATGTGTAGTTTCATAGTTGTTGTTGAGTTATCATGCGTTTTTGGTCTATGAGGTTCTGGATGCCCATTGTAAAATACTTTGCATAAAGTAGTGCTTTTTTACTGATATTCTGAGTTTGATTGATAACCTTATTTCGACGGATTTTAGTAGATTTTTAACCTATATTAAGCGTTTGAGATTGCTTCGTTCCTCGCAATGACGCTGCGGGATATCGTCTTTGCGAGGAACGAAGCAATCTTATCTATAACACCTTTTTTGCATGTTTTACTATCGAACTCAAACTGATTTCTCTAACTTTTAATACATCACTCTTAAACCAGCGCCCCAACCGTAATCGCTATCGTAGTTGCCAGATATACCTAAATTCTTACCGATAATGTATGTGGTGTTCAGCCTATATTCATTATCAGTATTCCAAGTGCCGCCAAATCGCAAACGGGTAGTAATTGGGATATCGTTTCGTCCAACTTCAAGACGAACCTTTCCACGTTGACTTACTCTAACATCTGTTTGGATAAACAATGGCAATAGATAGCGAAGTCCTAAAAATGCATTTTGTTCGTCTCCTTTAACAAATGCTCCGCCTTTATTGTCATTCTTAAACTCTCCGCCCAAATAGGCAGATAGAAAAAATCGGTTGTCCAGATAGCGTTCTAGTCTTGGTGTTACTTCATAACGCCCGTCATAGCTAACACGCCAGTCGGAATTTAAGCTGTACCGCACATTAGACGCATTGAACATACCATAATTAGCCTGCGAAAGTATCATCGTATTCGCCCAAAAAAATGGATGATTTGATTCTCTTAGCACAGGATTGTTACCTCGATATTTTGCAATTTCAGGCGTTATAGGTGAGTCTTGGTAACGTACGATTCTTGCCATTCCTGTATTCATGTGGTAAAGGACATGGCAATGGAAGAACCAGTCTTTCTCCTCATTTGCATCAAATTCTATGGTAACCGTTTTCATAGGCTCTACACTCACGGTGTGTTTTAGCGGAGAAAGCGCTCCCTGCCCGTTAATCACTCTAAAGAAATGGCCATGAAGATGCATTGGGTGTTCCATCATGGTTGTGTTATGCATTACAAACCTTACTTTTTCTCCTTTTTTTATCGATAATATGTCTTGTTCTGAGAGCGTTTTGTTGTTAATGCTCCACACATACCTCAGCATAGACCCTGTAAGGTATAGTTGAAAAGTTCTTATTGGTTGGTCGGAATCAATCTCAGTCGAGGATTTGGCTTTCAGCATATCATAGGTCAGTATTTTTCCTTCGCCCCCTAAACTGTACATCATCGAACCGGGAACCGTCATTTTTACACCTCTGCCGTCGTCTTTCAGGCCCATCATCATATCCATCCCACCACTCATATCCATACTTTGTCCGTTTTTTGAGTCGGTTTTCATGTCCATGCCCTTCATGCCGTCCATCTTCATGCCGCTGTGGTTCATGTTGCCCATCTTCATTTTAGAGGAATCGGTTTTCATGTCCATGCCCTTCATGCCGTCCATCTTCATGCCGCTGTGGTCCATGTTGCCCATCTTTGTTTTGAAGGAATCGGTTTTCATGTCCATGCCCTTCATGCCACCCATATCCATTTCATCCATGTCGGGTTTTCCCATTTTACCTTCCATACCTTTTGGCGTTTCATAGAGCATATCTACTTTCTTGAGCTTTTCATTCTTCACAGCGCTCATCTGCATTCCCTTCATGCCCGACATCATCTGGGTCATGCTATGCATAATTCTAAAATACTCCAATTTCGGGATGTCTGGTGCTTTGTGGATTTCTCCCTCGCCAAAATAGGTCGACACTTGGCCAGATACATCATGTGGCGTTGCTCTAAATTCGTACTTGCCATCTTTGGGAATGGTAATAAGCACATCGTAGGTTTCTGCAACACCCATCAACAACTTATCTACCTTGATTGGTTGAATGTTAAGGCCATCTGCTGCAATAACAGTCATCTGCCCGCCCGCAAACTGCGTCCAGAAATAGGTAGAAGCAGACCCATCTATCAAACGAAGTCTAACCGTTTCGCCGGGTTTAAAATTTTGTACTACATTTTCTTTTCCGTTGATAAAAAACTTGTCATATTTAACGTCGCTGATGTCCATAGCAGGCATCCGCATCCACTCCATCTTCAATTTATCGCTTCCATAACCTTTTAAAATCGCTTCGCCATAACTTTGTACAGTACCTTTTTTAATCCCGAAATAATCACTTCCGCGTTTCATCAATCGAAGTACGTTCTTTGGGTTTTGATTTGTCCAATCTGATAGTACCAAAACCTGATCGGCGTACTGATCTATTTTAGCCGATTTATCTTGCGCTTCGATAACAATTGAACCGAACAACCCAGATTGCTCTTGAAGTTTTGTATGAGAATGATACCAATAAGTACCGGTCTGTCTTAATGGAAATATAAAGTCGTGCGTTTGACCGGGCATAATAGGTGCGGTCTCCAAGTACGGAACTCCATCGTATTTGTTGGGCAGTAATAAGCCATGCCAATGCATAGAAGTCTCATCTTTCATTTTGTTATGCACATGGATAACTGCCGTATCGCCTTCGATAAATCTTAAAGTCGGACCAGGAATTTGTCCATTGATGGCTTGAGCTTTTACCGTTTTCCCCGTAAAATTTACGAGGGTATCGGTAATGTATAAATCGTACACTACACGCTTGCCAGCTTTAATTAAGTGGTCGTTCGGTGTGGCCGACATGCTATTAATCTGTTGAGACATTGCGCCATAAGAACCCAACATCATCAAGATTAGTAATTTAATTCTTTTCATTTTCTCTTTATTATAACTCTCAGTAGCCTGCCAAAGTTTTATCTACCCAGCTAATTACTAGCTCTTTCTGCTTTGCGCTCAGTCTAGCCTCCGTGTGGATAAGGGTGTAGGAGGATAGTGGCATTGTTCCATCTTTTATCGCATCCTCTATTGCAGATAACTTGCTCTTTTGCCTCCTTGCGGAGTAACCTCCAAAATCGCTAAAATTTAAATTGCTCTTTCCTTCTTCCACGTGACTGGCCAACACCCATGCTACCGGTTGGATGTTGGCGTACCACGGATATTTTGTATAATCACTATGGCAATCATAGCAAGCGGTTTTTAAAATCATCGCCACATCTGCAGGTATAATTACCATTTTTGTAATGGCTACAGCAGATGGGTTGTGAATGTTATTCCGCTCAGGTCGAAAAAACTGAATTGCAATTAAGCAGAAAACAACAAGCACCGCGATGATTTTAAAATATTTCATGTAGAATTACTGACTTATAGTCTCTTTCACAGAACCACAGGTCTGCATCTTTGAACCCATGTAGGGATTATTGATTTCTTTATTGGCACTCAACCAAAAAGCTCCTTTATTATCATCTGCCATCGGACAAAAATCTTTATACAGCGTTTGTTTTGTACCTAAAGATTTTACGAGATCGTACATGTCTGTGCTCAGCATTATAAAATGTTCCCTTTGATGTACGATTTTATCGCCGTTTTGACTGATGTGTTCCGCGTGCTCGAGCGCATCAGGTTTTATACCATCAAACGTTTTTTTCTGCGCTTCGGTTAAATTGGTAACATCGTAGGAATTTAATGTTGCGGCTAATGTCTTACTTGCCTCTGCAGCGGTTGTGCCGTCGTCGTTGGCCAAAGCATCTTTTACTGAAAGATAATCTGCAATAATTGGATTTTGGTTTGGCTCTGGAGTCGAGGCGCTCATGGTTTCAGTTGCCGACTTTATATTTCCGTCGGTTGTTTTTGTGTTGTTGCATGCAGCTAAAATAACTGCTGCCAAACTCAAGGTTAAAATTGCTCTTTTCATAATTTTAATTTTTATTTAATTACTGTTTTATTTATTTAATCACTTACATCTCCATCTTGCCCATGCCATTGTTGCCGTTCTTTAAAATAATTTCGCTGGTAAGCAGATAAGCACCACTTATTACCACCTGCTCTCCGTTCTTAATACCACTTTTAATGATAATGCTTTCGTCACTCTCTTGGCCAATCTCTACCTTTCTCCTATCGAAATGGTCTTTACTGGTTTTAATCCAAACATAATCTTCATTTGCAGTTCTGGTCAGTGCATCACTTGGTATGCTTATAACATCTTTTTTATCGCCGAAAGGCAAACTGATATTTGCTTGCATACCTGGCTGGTACTTTTTTTGGCGGTTTGGAATACTGGCTCTGATGGACAAAACCTGTGTGCCACCAGCAAATTGTGGGCTAATGAATTCTATTTTCCCCTCAATCGGTTCATTTTCGTATCCAGCAATGGTAACCACCAATACTTGGCCAACTTTAATACCGCTAATTTCTGACGGATAGGCATCTGCCTCGACCCAAAGTCTGTCTAGATTCTCTATCTTTAAAACAGGCATTCCTTCGGTTACATATTGGCCTTCTTCAACGTTGATCTCCGTAATGAGTCCACCATTTGGAGAATAGACCGTTATATAAGGGTTGGTCGTATTTTTACTGTTTAACTGTGCAATTTGATTTTTAGACAATCCGTAAAGTATCAATTTATTCTTTGCCGCGTCCGTTAAACGCTTATAAATGGTTTCGTTTGGAAAAGCATTTTGCTGTTTTTGGTTTAGGAGGTAATCCTTTTGTAGAGCCAATAGGTCCTCACTGTAAACCTGATATAAAGCTTGCCCGGCGTTTATTTGTTGGCCAGGTTCTTTAAAATACAGCTTGTCTACCCTGCCGGCAAACTTACTGGCTACCACCGCATTATTTTCAGGATTGCTTACCAAACTGCCGTTCAATAATTTACTATTTGAAAAATCCCCGGTGCCAACCCTTATCGTTTTAACATTGGCTAGCTGGATTTGATTTTCACTAAGAGTTAAACCAGATAAGCTTGATTGTTGACTCACTTTCACGAGTTCCATCCCGCAAATTGGGCAGTCGCCGGGCTTTTCATCCACTATTTGAGGATGCATAGGACAAGTGTACTTTATGTGCGTTTCTTCATGTTTGGCTGTTTTCTCTTCCCGCGAACAAGCACTGAGCAGCAGAAAAAAGAATCCTGCAACCATCAAAAAATAGCTATAATTTGATTTTCTCATTTTAATTCTCGGTTTTGATGAAACTCTCTGTGTCTATTAAATAACTTGCATTCGAGGCGATTTGGTCGCCTTCGGATAGTCCGTCCACGATTAGCGCCCTTGCATTGGTAATTGTCGAGACGGTTACTGCCCTGGCTTTTAAAACATTGTTTTTCTTTATGAAGACAATGTTTTTATTTCCTAATTGATAAACTGCATCGGCAGATACCCAAAGACCGGTTTGTGGTGTAATGATTATTTTTCCCTGTAGCAATTCGCCAATCTTAAAATTTTTCTTTCCATTATCAAGATAAACTCTGATAACACTGTAGGATTGACCACCATAAAAATAAGGCTGAACCAGACCAACTTTTGCACTGATGTTGCCAGAGTTTCCATTAATCTTTATGGCTTGGTTTTTCTTTAGCGCAGACGATTCACTTGCATTTGCGTAAAAATCTGCCCAAACGTTGTTGCTGTTAAAGACCTTGAACAAAGCATCTCCGGTTTTTACATATTGGCCTTCTACTATTGAAATGCTAGAGTTTTCTGTGTTTAAAATCGCAGGCTTTGACGGATCTGCCTCACTGTTCATTTTGGCAGTATTGCCATCTATTAAATATCCAGATGCCGTACTGTAAATTGGTATGCGGTAATTTACTTTTTGGGTTTTTAGAATTTGTTCTATCTGACTTGCTGACACCCCCAACAACCTGAGTTTGGTTTTTGTCTGCTGCAATAAATTAACATCCCCTTTGGCTTTTACATACAAGAGATCTTGTTGGGCAGCGGCCAATTCTGGACTATAGATTTCCATGATTTTTTGTCCTTTGGCAATTTTTTGGAAATTGTATTTAACAAAAAGCTTTTCGATCCTACCGCCTATGCGGGCGGAAATGGTTTTAAGGTTATTGGAATCGTAAGTCACCATGCCATTTAGTATTAAAGTGTCGCTAACCGTTTTTTCGCCAACCCTAATCGTATTGATATCGCTCAACACCGATGCATTTGTCGCTTGAATCACCGTAGTGAGAGAGGAATCGACTTCCATTTTTAACGGTTGCTGATGCCTTTCTACTAAATCCATACCGCAAATAGGGCAAGAGCCAAAAGTACTTTCTACTATTTGTGGGTGCATTGGGCAGGTGTATTTTACCTCTGCTTTCACACTACCGGTAGAACTACTTTTGTCTTGGCAACTTGTAATCATAATCACTGAAAATAGCACCAGTGCTATCGTCTTGAATATGGTATGCAAATCCTGTTTCTTGTATTTTGATCCTTGCATCTCTAATCTATTGTTCCACATTTTTTTCATATTCTGCGAAGTTTTGATAATATTGATTTAGCAAAGCGATATATCCTAACTGGGTATCGTTTAGTTCTTTCCACGAGTTAAGCACATCTAATATGGTGGCTTTGTTCTCTTGGTAACTGAGCAGTAAGGTTTCGTAACTCTTCGTCATAGCCGGCAAGATTTTATCGTCGTAAACCTTCAGTTCTTGCTGAGTTTGTGTTAACTGTGTTTCTTGGCTTTTTATCATGCCTATCAAGGTACTTATCATGTTTTCCTTTTGATAAGCCATTGCCGAGACATCAAATTCATTTGCTCGTAGCTTTGCTTTGTAAGATTTTGCAGCCCATGGAGCGATGGGGATGGTGATGCCAGCCATCAGCGAAAACTGATTTGTCATATTGCTATTGTAGGTTTGCATGTGGTTAAATTGGATGCTAAACTCAGGCTTCCCCTCATATGCTATCAAAAGATTTTCCAATCCCAAACTTTTTGTCTGCGCATCAATCATCCTAACACTACTCCTGTTTTCTGCAAGTTTAAGCACGTTATCAATCCTATTTTTTGAGAAATTATATTGAACAGTATCTATTAGAAAATCGGTGTCTTTAGGTTTGTTCATCAACGCATTGAGCTTAATCTTCCCAATAGCTATCTTGGCATCTGTGGCGGTAATCTTATTTTTAGTTTCGAAGATTTTGGCCTCCATGCTATAAATTTGAGATAAACCGGCTTGGTTGTACGTATACCTTATCTCAGCGAGTTTTTTCAAGTTTTGAAGCGTGGTTAAGTTTTTACTCAAAAAATTTAGTCCACGCTCCTCGGTAGAAATCTCAAAATACGTCGACCGTGCCAGCGCCCGCAATTCATTAAAATTATCGGCATAGGCCTGCTTCGTAACTGCCGATTGTTGCTTCAAGAATGCTTTGTTAGCTTTAATTTTTGCTGGATTCGGTATTTTTTGTTCGGCCACCAACATTATAGATCCGTCTTGCTGAGTGCCAGGTCTGGAAAAATTGTTATAGGGTGTCATAAAAGTACCCACTCCAACCATAGGCGCCATCCATGCAGAAGCTCCATCCACCAATGCATCTTTACTTTTTATGGTTTCCTGATACATTTTTAGCCCGGCATTGTTAGATTTTATCCTGCTTATAACAGAATCTAAAGTCAAGGTCTCTTGAGCCATCAAGCTGCTGGCCGTAAATATTAAGCTCAGTAAAAAGATTATTTTTTTAGTGTGTAACATCTAAAACCTCCAATTTTCCGAATTTTTTAAGTTCATATTCTTTTGTCATTAAAAATATCAATGGCGTTACCAATAAGATGTGTGTAGATGAGGTGAGCACACCACCAATCATCGGCAATACGATAGGTAACATTACATCGCTGCCAACGCCTGTGCTCCATAAAACGGGTACCAATCCAAACAATGCCACGCAAACTGTCATTATCTTTGGTCGCAACCTTTTTGCAGCGCCCATGATTACGTATTGTCTTAAGTCTTCTTTTGTTATGGTCTCGCTAGAATTCCCTTTTTCTTTTACCAATTGTTGCATGGCATCGTTTAGGTAAATAACCATCACTACACCGGTTTCTACAGCTATTCCAAACAGGGCAATAAACCCAACAGCCACAGCTATAGATAGGTTAACGCCATAAAAATACACCATGTATGCGCCTCCAATCAACGCAAAAGGAATGGTTACCAAGCTTAGAAGTGCTTCTCGCACCGATTTGAAAGCGAGGTAAAGACAGAGAAATATAATGATGAGCACGATGGGCAAAATCAACAACAAGGTTTTTTGTCCACGGATTAAGTTTTCATATTGTCCGCTCCATTCTACAAAATATCCTTTTGGGAGATTCAGTTCAGCATTTATTTTATCAATTGCTTCTTTTACCGTTGTCCCTAAATCTCTATCTCTTACGTTGAACATTACAGCACCGCGCAACAGCGCGTTTTCTGAGGTAATCATTGGTGGCCCGTCAGTTAATTTAAAATCAACTACAGACGATAACGGAATTACGCCCGCATCCATAGATTTTAGAGGTATCCGTTTCAGCTTTTCGATGCTATTTCTGTAATCTTGCCCCAAGCGGATCGAGATCCCAAAACGCTCCCTTCCCTCAATGGTGCTTGCAAAGGGAACACCGCCAATTGCTGCCTCTACAGTTGCGTTTACATCATCTATGCTGAGTCCATATCTAGAAATCTGGTCTTTTTTAATATTCATATCCAGATACTTACCGCCCGTAACAGGCTCTACATATAAGTCCTTTACACCATTAATCCCTTCCAGTTTGGCTTTAATCTGCTCTTCAACTTGATAGATGCTTTTTAAATTCTGTCCGTAAACTTTTACCCCTACATCTGTTCTTATTCCTGTAGAAAGCATGTTTATACGGTTGATGATGGGCTGCGTCCAGCCGTTTACCACACCAGGTATCTGTAGCTTCTTATCTAGTTCGGCAACAATCTTCTTTTTCGTCATTCCCTCGCGCCACTCGCTTTTGGGTTTAAGTTGGATAATTGTCTCTATCATACTGATGGGTGAATTGTCCGTTGCAGTGTTTGCCCGGCCCGCTTTTCCTAAAACCTGCTCTACCTCTGGCGTGGATTTTATGATTTTATCCTGCACTTGTAAAATCCTCTTTATTTCAGAATTCGAAATGTCTGGTAGAGTTACCGGCATAAATAAAATCGATTGCTCATCCAGAGGAGGCATAAATTCCCTTCCCAAACTCATCAACATGGGTATACTCACCAACAAGGCCAAAATATTTATACCTAATGTAGTCTTGCGATATTTTAAACAAGCTTTAATCGTTGGTTCATAAACCCTCTCTAAAAACCTGTTGATCGGATTGTGGTTATCGGGTCTAAATCTTCCTTTCATAAAAAAGGAAATTAGAACGGGTGCCAAGGTTACCACCAAAATAGCATCAACAAATAAAATAAATGATTTGGTATAGGCCAATGGATGGAAGAGCTTACCCTCTTGTCCCGTCAATAAAAAAACGGGTAGAAATGAAGTGATAATAATTACGGTAGAATAAAAAACCCCTCTAGAAACTTGCTTACAAGCCCTTTCTATGATATTTAATCTTTCCTCATTATCTAATGTTACGTAGTCCTTTTCGGAACTTTTTTTGAAAATATTTTTCATATTATTCCGATTTGATTGTTTTATTAAGTTCTTCTTGCCTAATAGACAATTGCTTGTATGCGTTCTCGCTCATAATGATCCCATTATCTACGATCACCCCAATGGCCAACGCAATACCCGTTAAAGACATAATGTTAGAACTGATTCCAAATGCGTTCAAAAGAATAAAGCTAGCAGCTATTGTTATTGGAATCTGGATGATGATGCTGATGGCACTTCGCCAATGCATCAAGAAGATGATTACGATAAGTGAAACCACAATCATTTCTTCTATTAAAGTGTGGGTGATGCTATTTATAGATTCCTCGATTAATTTCCCTCTATCGTAAACGATGTTGAAAGACATCCCCTTTGGTAATCCTTTTGCCACTTCGTCCATTTTAAGTTTTACCCTATTGATAACTTCATCAGCATTTTCGCCACTCCTCATTACCACAATGCCACCAACTGCCTCTCCGTTTCCGTTAAGATCAAAAATACCCAGTCTACCTTCGCCCGCCATCTGTACATTAGAAATGTCTTTTATCCGTACCGGGATGGAGTTGTTGGTTTTGATGGCAATGTTTTCTATCTCTTCTATCGATTTTATGTAGCCCGAAGTTTTGATGATGTACCCAGTGCTGCCGAGCTCAAATTTTCTCCCGCCGGCTTCGTTGTTGTTGGCGTTTACCGCATCCATAACCTCTTTAATACCCACGTTAAAGTAGGCCATTTTATTCGGGTCGATGGTTATTTGATATTGCTTTTGGAAACCCCCGAAAGATGCTATTTCACTTACGCCATCAACGTTTTGAAGCGCAAATTTTATGTACCAATCTTGGGTTGCCCGCTGCTCTCCCAAATCCATTCCATCGGTTTTTAGCGTATACCAAAGTACGTGGCCAACGCCTGTTCCGTCTGGCCCCAATGTAGGCGTGATGTCTTTTGGAAGCGTACTATTAATCGTGCTGAGTTTTTCTAGAACTCTGGATCTCGCCCAATAGTTATCTACGCCATCTTTAAAAATAACGTAAATAAAGCTCATCCCAAACATAGAATTTGCACGCACGTATTTCACATTGGGGATGCCCTGCAGACCAGTAACCAATGGATAAGTGATCTGATCTTCGATTATTTGCGGACTCCGCCCTTGCCACTCGGTAAACACGATGACTTGGTTCTCTGATAAATCAGGGATAGCATCAATCTTGTTGTTTTTGATGGCAAATAAGCCAAAGCCAAAAACTATGGCTGCCAAAAGCAATACAATGAATCTATTGCGGAGCGAAACCGCAATGAGTTTCTCTATCATGAAAAAAAGTTTAAATAGGATTATTATCGGCTTATGACCGAAGAATTATTAGCTCGAGAAACGAGAAATCCTAATTACGGAAGTTTTGAACAACTAAATAAATGCTGTTCTTTGGCGACAACAAGTCTCGCTGTCGATAAGGCTCAATGGGATTGACAACCCTTAAATGAAACGGAAGTGAGGCAAGAGATTGATTGTATAAAGGAAAGGTTGCCTTGATTAAACTCGACGAAAGACTCGTCTTTTCAGTTTTTTCTAAATTTTGAACCTTCGTTTTGTTTTTTATTAAAATATCTTGGCAGCATGAGTTATTCTCCCCAACGAATTTTTTAAGGTGTTTGTCAGGTGATTTACAAGACTGCATTTCCATACCGCAATCTGCTTTTTCTGAAAAAGAGATACTATCTAAATTACCTCCACAAAAATGTACCGATAACGTTGCAGCAGAAGAATTGAAGCAAATTAGCAGTACTAGAAGTAAAACAAATATGTTTTTAAGCGGTTTCAAATTTTTTAAAAAGTTTTTTTGAGCTCGGATTTTATACCCCAAGTACGATAAATTTGGCTAATGGAATTGCAATAACCGTTTTAGATAATGATCTTAACACAGTGACTGTATAACCGGCCACGATTACAATCTGCCCAAAGATAAACCGAATATTGAACAATTTGTTATAGCATTTTGTGGAAGAGTTGTAATATTTATAAATTTCTATTTTCTAGATTAAATTTTGATGTGGTAAGCGCAATGTTAGCGTCCAGAATAAGAACATTCCTACTGCGATAGAAAATCAGTGCGCTTAACTTGTGCAAAATCTATAACTTTGAAAAATCATGGGAAATCAGTACGCTGGCAGAATTTTAATCATAGACGACGAGGAAAAACTAAGTCAGCTATTGGCACGAATTTTAAGTTTAGAGGGTTATGAGGTTTTCCAGGCGATTAATGGAAAATCAGGCCTCAAAATATTAAAGATTCAGGAAATTGATGTTGTTATCAGTGATGTAAAATTACCAGACTTCAACGGCGTGGAATTAGTAAAGGAAATTAGAAAGATTGCGCCGAATGTAGAAGTCATCAACTTAACTGCATTTGGTACCATCCAAGATGGCGTGATGTCTATGCGCAATGGTGCATTCGACTATATCGTTAAAGGTGACGACAATGATAAGATAATTCCCTTAGTTTTTAAGGCGATGGAAAAGGCCAAAACAAACGATATATTATCCAATTTTGGGAATAAATCCATAAAGGAGTATAATTTTGAATCCATTATTGGTGCATCAGTTGCCATTAAAGAGGCAATAACTTTGGCTCGTAAAGTTGCATCTACAAATACTACCGTACTTTTACTTGGGGAGACAGGAACAGGAAAGGAAATTTTTGCTCAGGCAATTCACTACGAAGGCCAGCGGAAACTTAACCCTTTTGTGGCGCTCAACTGTAGCGGCTTTAATCCGGAGTTGCTAGAAAGCGAGCTGTTTGGCTATAAGGCAGGCGCTTTTACCGGTGCAGATAAAGACAAGCGTGGTCTTTTAGAAGAGGCAGATGGTGGAACATTGTTCTTAGATGAAATTGGCGAGATGAATATGGACCTTCAAGCTAAGATGCTTCGGGTGTTAGAGAATCAGACGTTTATTAAAGTGGGTGATACACAAACCAAAAAAGTTAATGTTAGAATGATAGCAGCCACCAACCGAGATCTTAAAAGGGAAGTGGAAGAAGGAAGATTTAGATCGGATCTTTTTTATCGACTTTCAGTCTTTTCTATAGAACTTCCTCCGCTTACTCAAAGGCGCAGCGATATTCTTCCAATCGCCATGCACTATTTGACTGAATTTACGGCCAAAATAAATAAATCTACCTTTACCGTTGAGGAAGAATTTGCTAGGTTATTGACTACACACAGCTGGAAGGGAAACATCAGAGAACTTAAAAATGTAATGGAAAGGGTGGTTATTCTGGCAGATGACGACAAGATTACTCCAAGTTTGCTGCCAAATGAATTTCATCATCAGGAAATTATCGATGATCCCATGAACATGCAGACAATGGAAAAGCAACACATCACTAAAGTGCTCCATTACACAAGAGGAAACAAAACTGAATCTGCGCGCTTATTGGGCATCGGGCTTACTACCCTTTATCGGAAAATTGAGGAGTATCAGATTTCATAATATGCGCTAAAGATTTGATATGGTTAGGGGCTTTAACTTGCAGATCGCATCAAATTTAGTGTTTAACACTCGGTCTACTTGGCCTCACTGTTAAAAATACCATTCATTAGTTTCTTGGCAAAGCCTGTTTTCGGCACTAAGACAATCGTCTTAAATTAATTTTTTCTTTTCTACTAACGAAGCCATCACGTTAGGACTGATTTAGACTGCAACGTGAAGATCTCGATGCTTCTTTGCCACGAGGAAAATTAAAGCAAAGCTATGTTGCAAATGTAAGTCTTATCCTCTGAATAAAGAAACCACACAACAACCATTTAGAGATATTTATGAGTTTCATAATCGAACATTATCCTTCCAAAATGGTAAAGACCCTTCCATAATGGAAGGGTTTATAGTTAATTAAATTAGCGTTTTTTTTTGCTAGTTATTGATTGTCAATTAGTTATAGCTATTTTTTTGATTTTGGTATGTAAGTTGGAATGCCCGTATCAAAATATAAACAATGATGTTAACAATTCTCCTACTTCTTGCCCTACTGATACTCTGTTGGGTGGCTTACAAATCAATCGACTGGTTCGAAAAAATCTAAAATTATGATCGCATTATTCATTATCGCAGTGGCCGTATTTGTCTATATGATTTACGTGCTGATTAAACCCGAAAAATTTTAACTAAAAGCGGAGGAGTTTATAAGGAAGAAAGTTGACAGACATTTTGTTAATTCCCTATTCCCAATTTCTCCATTCCCTAAAAAAAGAAAAAACATGAACGCAGAATTACTTGGAATAATTGTTACCTACCTGCTCACCCTGGTGATAGCAATTCCTTTAGGAATATATCTGGCAAAGGTATTTGCTGGAGAGAAAGTCTGGACAGACTTTTTAAAGCCCGTAGAACGTGGTATCTATAAGCTGTCTGGAATAAATGTTAAAGAGGAGATGAGTTGGAAACAGCATTTAAAGGCGCTGATGACCATTAATCTGGTCTGGCTGATATACGGCTTTTTTGTCCTGATGTTCCAAGACAAGTTGCCATTAAATCCAGATGGCAATCCGGGTATGAGTCCTGATCTTTCGTTTAATACGATCATTAGTTTTGTGGTGAACTGTAATTTGCAACATTACTCTGGAGAGACTGGGTTAACCTATCTAACCCAACACTTTGTAATTATGTTTTTGCAATTTACAAGTGCTGCAACCGGTATTGCAGCTGCTGTTATATTGTTTAAAGCATTCCGCGATAAAACAACGGAAAAGCTCGGTAACTTTTGGGAGTTTTTTGTAAAATCGATCACGCGTTTACTGCTGCCAATATCATTTGTCATCGCCATCATCTTAGCATTTAACGGAACGCCAACAAGTTACCAAGGGAAAGACCAATTCATCTCCATGCAAGGTGATACGGTGAATGTATCTAGAGGTCCGGCAGCTGCGATGATTGCAATTAAACATTTAGGGACTAACGGTGGCGGTTATTTTGGGGTAAACTCTGCGCATCCGTTAGAAAACCCGAGCTACTTAACCAATATGATAGAATTAATTGCACAGGTAATTATTCCCATCGCGTTGGTCATTGCATTGGGCATTTTCATTAGGAAAAGACGTTTGGGCTGGATGATCTTCGGGGTGATGACCATCGGTATGCTTCTACTATTAATTCCAATGGTTAAATCAGAGCTTGGCGGAAACCCTGCAATTGCTCGAATGGGTATTTCGCAACTCACGGGAGCAATGGAAGGGAAGGAGGTCCGATTTGGACCGGCAATATCAGCGTATTGGAGTACGGTAACGACGATAATTTCTACAGGCTCCGTAAATAATATGCACGACAGTACCATGCCGATGAGTGGAACTTGGCAATTGTTGGGTATGATGATTAATTCATTTTACGGAGGATGTGGAGTTGGATTGCTAAACTATTTTATCTACCTAATTATTGCCGTATTTATTTCAGGATTAATGGTTGGTAGAACTCCAGAATTCTTGGGGCATAAAGTGGAGGCAAGAGAAGTTAAGATTGCTGCCATAATTACATTATTAAGTCCATTCTTAATTCTATCTGGAACTGCTTTGGCTAGTTACGTTTTTACCAATTATCCCGACGCAGCATGGGCGGTGCAACCAAAAACCTGGTTGAATAATCCCGGATTTCATGGTTTTTCTGAGATGTTGTATGAGATGACCTCCTCTAACGCCAACAATGGTTCGGGGTTTGAAGGACTTGGAGATAATAATGTTTTCTGGAATGTGACTACAGGATTCGTCATGTTCCTCGGGCGCTTTCTCCCAATTATAGGTCCGATTGCAATAGCAGGTTTACTTGGCGCTAAAAAATATGTGCCAGAATCTGTTGGAACACTTAAAATAGATACGTTGACTTTTAGCCTTATGACTTTCGCAGTAATTTTTGTTCTTAACGCATTGTCTTACTTTCCTGCATTAACATTAGGCCCAATAGCAGAATATTTTACGCTACTTAAATAGATATTAAAATCATGAAATCTCAAAATAAATTATTTGAACCTGCGCTAGTGCAAACTGCCCTAAAACAGTCATTCATCAAGTTAGATCCTAGGGTTATGATCAAAAACCCTGTAATGTTTACCGTGGAAGTCGGCACATTGGTGATGGGTTATGTCACGGTTTATTCTATAAGCCACGAAGGTCAGGGATCGGCAATCTATAACTTTTGCATCTTCTTTGTATTGCTGCTCACGGTTTTGTTTGCCAATTTTGCAGAAGCAATTGCCGAAGCTAGAGGTAAAGCACAAGCAGATTCTTTAAGAAAAACACGTGAGGAAACTCCTGCAAAAGTGCTTTTAGCTGATGGGGCTATAGAAACTAGATCTTCAGCTTTGCTGAAAAAAGGCGATGTGTTTGTTTGCGAGACGGGAGATACCATTCCAACGGATGGGGAAATAATCGAAGGAATTGCAACGATCGACGAGTCGGCGATTACAGGAGAGTCTGCTCCGGTTATCCGGGAGTCTGGCGGTGACAAATCTTCGGTAACGGGCGGTACTAAAGTATTGTCAGACCAAATTAAAGTAATGGTAAATACCCAACCTGGAGAAAGCTTTTTAGACAAGATGATTGCACTGGTAGAAGGCGCATCTCGCCAGAAAACTCCCAATGAAATTGCGTTAACGATTTTATTGGCAAGTTTTACACTGGTGTTTATTATTGTATGTATCACATTAAAACCATTTGCAGATTATGCAAATACGCCCATTACCATTGCAGCATTAATTTCTCTTTTTGTCTGTTTAATCCCCACCACTATTGGAGGCTTACTTTCTGCCATTGGTATTGCCGGAATGGACAGAGCTTTAAGAGCGAACGTAATTACCAAATCTGGTAAAGCGGTAGAAACAGCAGGAGATATTGATGTTTTGCTTTTAGATAAGACAGGAACCATCACCATTGGAAATAGAAAGGCGACAAAATTTTACCCAACTGCAGGTATAGATAATAAAAGATTTACAGATGCTTGCGTATTAAGTTCTCTTGCTGATGAAACTCCAGAAGGTAAGTCCATAGTAGAATTGGTCCTCTCCCAAACCCTCTCCGGAGGAGAGGGCGGCAAAGCGCAAGCAGAAGAATTGATCGCCAAATATAAAGCCCTCCCATCTGGGGAGGGTTTGGGTGGGACGTTTATAAAATTTACAGCCGAAACTAGATCTAGCGGTTTAGACACGATGGACGGAAAGAGAATCCGTAAAGGCGCTTTTGATTCTATTCGTAACATCGTTTTGAAAGCCGGAAATCCTTTTCCAGAAGACATTGAAGAATGGGTAAAATCTATTGCCGGAAACGGAGGCACGCCATTAGTAGTTTCGGAAAATGAAAAGGCACTTGGCGTAGTAGAACTTCAAGACATCATTAAACCAGGCATTAGCGAACGTTTTGAACGTTTAAGAAAAATGGGTGTAAAGACAGTAATGGTTACTGGAGACAATCCGCTAACTGCAAAATTTATCGCAGAAAAAGCTGGTGTAGACGATTTCATCGCGGAAGCAAAGCCAGAGGATAAAATGAACTACATTAAAGATGAACAAGCTTTAGGTAAGTTGGTTGCGATGATGGGCGATGGAACAAATGACGCACCGGCATTGGCGCAGGCAGATGTTGGCGTGGCAATGAATAGTGGTACACAGGCAGCTAAGGAAGCTGGTAATATGGTAGATTTAGACAATGATCCTACAAAATTAATTGAGATTGTGGAGATCGGAAAGCAGTTACTGATTACTCGCGGAACGCTTACTACCTTTTCGATTGCAAACGATGTTGCTAAATATTTTGCCATTGTTCCTGCGCTTTTTATCGCATCTATTCCTGCTTTGCAACGTTTAAATGTGATGGGTTTGCATAGTCCAGAAAGTGCAATTCTTTCTGCGGTAATTTTCAATGCAATCATTATCCCAATACTTATACCTCTTGCACTAAAAGGCGTGGAATATAAACCAATCGGCGCGAGCGCATTATTACGAAGAAATTTACTGATCTACGGTTTGGGCGGCGTAATTGCTCCCTTTATAGGCATTAAATTAATTGATTTGCTAGTTGGCCTATTCGTTTAGGCTCAAAAAAATAACATCATGAAAAAATACATCATACAATCTTTACGTCTTACCGCAGTATTATTAGTATTGCTTTGCGTAATCTATCCACTTATCGTAGCTTTTGTCGGCGGTTTTTCAAAAGGCCATGGCGGTGGGGAAACAATAAGTAGAAACGGCAAGGTAGTCGGTTATGTTCTTGAAGGACAAGCTTTCACCAAGCCACAATATTTTTGGGGAAGACCATCTGCGGCAGGATATAATGCTGCTGGTTCTGGAGGTTCGAATAAAGGACCATCAAACGCCGAATACTTAAGGCAGGTGTCTGATAGGATTGACACTTTGTTAAAATACAATCCAACGATAAAGAAAGCAGACATTCCTGCGGATATGGTTACAGCTTCTGGAAGCGGCCTTGACCCTAATATCTCTGTACAAGGCGCAGATATCCAGATTAAGCGAGTTGCTAGATACCGCAAGCTAGATGAAAAAATCGTTTCGGAGTTGGTATTAAAGAATACAGCAGGCCCACTTTTGGGCATATTCGGTCCTTCTTCTGTAAATGTGTTAAAGCTAAATCTAGCATTAGATGAGCTAGGAAAATAAAAAAAAGTCATCACCCAGGCGTTCATTATTCAATTGTGTTTGCCAACCTTTTGAACTGTTGCCAGGGTGGTTCTTCACTTTTATACTAAGATTTTTAAAAAGGGATGATTGCCGTGATTGATTGCGTTGCTTACATCAATTTCTTATAATTGGACCGATGTTGCCAATAACAAATCATTAAAAAGAATTCAAATGAAATGAAAAAGCTTTTACTAATAACCGCTGTATCGGCTGTAGGAACATTGGCATATAGTCAAGACAAGCCGAAAATAAATTTATCAGGATATTTAGAAACCTATTACGGATACGATTTTAACAAGCCTGCAGATCACAATAGGCCCTCATTTGTATATTCTCACAACAGAACAAATGAAGTAAATCTAAACTTGGGATTTATAAAAGGTGCTTATGATGATGGAGCAATCCGTGCGAATTTGGCATTAATGGTCGGAACTTATGCCAATGCAAATCTTGCAGCAGAGCCTGGTGTCTTGAAAAATATTTACGAGGCAAACGCCGGTGTGAAATTATCTAAAACTGCCAAGCTATGGGTGGATGCAGGTATTTTCTCTTCTCACATTGGCTTTGAAAGTGCAGTATCTAAAGATTGTTGGGTATTGACGAGAAATATTTCTTCTGAAAATACGCCATTTTACGAATCTGGCGCTAAACTTAGTTATAGTACAGATGACAATAAGTTTTCGGCAAGCGTTTTATACCTAAATGGATGGCAACGAATTACGCGCCAACTAGGAAATAATAAACCTGCCGGCGGGTTGCAATTAAGTTGGAAGCCAACAGATAAAATTACGGTGAATTACAGTAATTATTTAGGTACTGAAGGGGCAGATTCTGTGCGTGTGACGAGATTTTATCATGATATTTATGGTATATTCCAAGTCACAGATAAACTTGGGGTAACGCTCGGTTTTGATTATTGAACACAACAGAAAATACGAGGAAACAGTGCAAAGAACGAGGTGTTGTCTCCGGTAGCTATAATTCAGTATAAATTTGCGGATAAATTTGCTGTTGCGGGTAGAATAGAGTATTACAAGGACAGAGATGGATTGTTTATCCCCACAGAAACCACAAACGGTTTTAAAACTACTGGTTATTCTTTAAATTTAGATTATGCTCCAATAAGCAATGCGGTAATCAGGGTAGAGGGTAAAGTATATGACAGTAAGGACAAAATATTTATGCGAGGATTAGATGCAGTAAATAATAATGCCACTATTACTACCATTATCGCTGTGTCATTTTAAACGCTGCTTTTGGCAAGCACATAGATTACAATACTTTTCAAAATTAATCCGGAGCTGTTGTCTGGATTAATTTTAAAGTTATTTTGCGTCCAATTGATGAAAAATGTGTTATGCTCGTTAGGAAAATTAATAGATCATGGAAGAATCAAATAAATCCGACTCTGTGAAGAAATTCCTAGATCTTGTAAAAAAATCTCGAAGAGGAAAATTCAAGGTTTACATTGGCATGAGCGCTGGAGTTGGCAAAACTTATAGAATGCTGCAAGAAGCGCATGCCTTATTGAAAAACGGAATAGACATACAGATTGGCTATATAGAAACCCACATGCGCGAAGAAACGCATGCGCTTTTGGCCGGAATTCCTTTTATCCCACGAAGAAAAATCTTTTACAAAGGGAAAGAGCTAGAAGAAATGGATGTTCAAGGCATTATTAACATCCATCCAGAAGTGGTTATTGTTGATGAGCTTGCGCATAGCAATGTAGAAGGAAGCAAAAATAACAAGCGTTGGCAAGATGTAATCGACATTCTGGATGCCGGTGTTAGTGTAATTTCTGCGGTTAACATTCAGCACTTGGAAAGTATGAACCAAGAGGTGGAAATCATTACCGCCATTCCCATCACTGAACGAATACCGGACAAAATTTTAGAAACGGCCGATGAGATTGTAAACATAGACCTTACTGCGGATGAGCTCATCGATCGGCTGAAAGCAGGGAAGATTTACGATAAAAGCAAGATCCAAGTGGCGTTGAACAATTTTTTTCAGCCTGAAAGAATCCTTCAATTAAGGGAATTGGCATTAAAGGAAGTTGCGCATCATCTAGAACGGAAAATCGACATAGAAATCCCGAAGGAGGTTAAGTTGCGGCCAGAGCGTTTTATGGCCTGCATTTCTACCAATAACGAAACGGCGAAAATCATTATTAGAAAGACAGCTAGGTTGGCTTCTTATTATCGGTCGCCATGGATTGTGCTTTATGTGCAACGCAGCCATGAAGGGGGAGATCGAATTAAGCTAGATGCACAGCGTTATCTCATCAATAACTTTAAACTAGCTACAGAACTTGGCGCAGAAGTGATAAAAATTAAAAGTGAGGAAGTAACCAAAACCATTGCCAAGGTTGCCGAAGAAAAAGAAATTACTACAATTTGCATTGGCAAACCTCATATTAAACTCTTTCAGATTATTATGCGAACGGCAATTTTTAATGAGTTGCTAAAAGATATTTCTGCCACGCAAACAGATCTCGTCATATTGTCATAGCCTATCAAAACATCAACATTATGAAGATTAAAACAAAACTTCGCCTTGGATTCGGATTTCTATTTGTAGTGGTACTTTCTTTTGGCGCACTTTCACTCTACTATATGAACAAGATCTCTGCAAGTTCGAAAGTGATTTTGAAAGACAATTATGAGAGTTTGAAATACAATAGGCAAATGCGCGCCATTTTAGATGACGAGCAACTACCATTAGCAGCCAATGTTGCCTCTAAATTTAGTGCGCAGTTAGCCCAAGAGGAAAAGAATGTGACGGAAAAGGGGGAGGGCGAAGCCGTAAAAAGGCTAAAAAAAGCTTTTGTTTCAATGACAAATCCATCGTTAAACGCTTCGGGTATTCAAAAGGCACAAAGTGCTGCGAGACTGCAGATAAGAATTATTGATAAACTAAATATGGATGCGATTGTGAGAAAGAATGACACAGCGCAGAGAGGGATAGAAAAATCTGCAACGTATTTAATATTTGCTGCTAGTATCTGTGCATTAATCCTTTTTTCTTTTGTTATTAACTTTCCAAGTTTCGTAGCCAATCCTTTAAAAGAACTTTCGGGTGCTATAAATGAGATTAGTAGAAAAAACTACAAACAACATTTAACCTTTAACGGCAATGAGGAATTTGTTGAGCTTGCCGGCGCATTTAACGTGATGGCTTCTCAGCTCAACAAATGGGAAAACACGAATCTGGCGAAACTGCAGTCAGAAAAACTGAGGATAGAAGCCATCATAGAGCAAATGCAAGATGCCATTATTGGGCTTAATGAGCAGAAGGAGGTGTTGTTTTTAAATCACGTTGCTGTTCAGTTGTTGGGCTTAACTGCAAAAGAAGTGATAGGAGTAAGCGCATTAGAACTCATAAAGAAAAATGATCTTTTGAATACGATTTTAAAAACTGGTGGTCATGATAAACCAATGAAGATTTATGCAGATAATAAAGAATCATATTTTCAATTGGAACGTAGGGAAATAATTGTTCCCACCTATGAGGAGTCCAGCGAAATGGCAATTACCACGGCCGGAAAAGCTGCTGGAGAAGTTTATATCTTGAAAAATATTACCCAATATAAAGAATTAGATGAAGCAAAAACCAATTTTATCGCTACAGTTTCACATGAATTGAAAACTCCGATTGCATCAATAAAAATGAGCTTAAAGCTAATAAATGATGAGCGAGTTGGTACTATGAATCCTGAGCAACAGGATTTGGTAAATAACGTGAAGGAAGATTGTGAACGCTTGCTGAAAATTACGAGTGAACTGCTCGACCTAGCTCAAGTAGAGACCGGTAATCTGCAGCTAAATTACGCGAAGACCGACCCGAAACAGATTGCGGTTTACGCGATGGATTCGGTAAGATTTCAAGCAGAACAGAAGTTAATTACATTGGAATTTATGAGTGCCAACAATTTGCCAAAGGTTAACGTGGATGTGGAGAAAACGGCTTGGGTATTAATTAATTTTATGTCGAATGCGTTAAGATATAGTGCACAAAAGTCTAAGATTGTTATCCAAGTAACTAAAAAACAAGAGATGATAGAATTTTCTGTCACAGATTTTGGAAAGGGGATTGAGGAACAATATCAAAAAAGGTTATTCGACAGATATTTTCAGGTGCCAACAGATGGTAGTAACAAATCTGGTTCGGGTTTAGGTTTGGCCATCTCAAAAGATTTTATAGAAGCAGAAAATGGAAGAATTTGGGTAGATAGCGCCATTGGAGAAGGAAGTACTTTTGCATTTGCTTTGCCAATATTTAAAGAGGCGTAGTGATTCTTGGAAGTATTTATAGCATCTCTTTTTGCAAAACTTTAGAAAGGACTGGCCTTTATTGCGATTCCAAGCTATTGCTTAAATCTAGTAAAAGCCAAGAATGATTTTCTACTTTAAGCTCGTTTCTCTTTAAAAGTTCGATAAAATCCTTGACACCAATTTCTTCGTTTCCATTTCCATGTATAAGTACGATGCTTCCGGCTTTTGCAAGCGCTCCTTTTGCCAGCCAGGCATCGCTGCCAATGGGAATTAAGCCATATCCCTCAATTTTCTCCACCAACGAAGCATCGGAGATTAATCCTGGGAATCTAAAAAATACAGACGGGATAATTCCATTTTTTAACATCAATTTTTCGTTTTCTAAAACTTCAATATTTAAATCCGTACCAGCAGACAATAGGAAGTTTTGTTTCAATGGGAGGTGGTTTACTTCGTGATTGTAAGAATGATTAATCCAGGTAATGTCCAACTCTTTTTTGCTAACCAAGCCTTTTAGCCACTCTAGATCATCCTGATGTTTGAGCATCCACTTGCCCGAAACTGAAATGGCAATGGGTGCGGGTAACTCTACTCTTTTAAATTCTGTAAAGATCGCTTCAAAGAGATCTCTATCTAATGGTTTTCGCGAAGGACAAAGGTCTATGGTGAGGTTTATGCCGTTTTTAAAGGTTTTTGTAACGTCTATACCTGCATCTTGCAATTGCGTTTCATTGAAAGATGCTTTTGAAAGGTCTTTAACATATGTGCTACTTTGGAGTTTTTTTAGAATCCTTTTAAATGAAAAATTGGAAATCTTGTAATTAGATGCAAAATCTACATTTGTTTTAAGCGTTTGCGGATTAACCAAAAGCAAAAGTTGTTCATGCCGATCATTTTCAAAACTCCTAAGTCCAAC
This sequence comes from Pedobacter sp. UYEF25, assembly GCF_054061655.1. Classification (NCBI taxonomy): domain Bacteria; kingdom Pseudomonadati; phylum Bacteroidota; class Sphingobacteriia; order Sphingobacteriales; family Sphingobacteriaceae; genus Pedobacter; species Pedobacter sp. UYEF25. Next base: position 98,016 of record NZ_JBSSEL010000015.1, read on the forward strand.
AAAAGCTCCTTGTTTTCCTGACAAGATTGAATAATCTATCTTATAATTTAAAATCCTTTGGTAATCTTGTGCTACAGAAATGTAAGGAATAGAAAGAAATAGCAGAGCCGATTTCAAAATTCGAACAATTTGTTTTAGGCGAAACATAGCGCTTGTTTTTAATAATAAACACGTTAAAAAAAAGGGAAGTTAATGCAATAATCTTGCTCTAAAGGAGCTTACTTCTGCTTTTTGTCCTAACAATTTCTGTAGCCGATTCATTAAGTTGGTGGGCTGAAAAAAACTATGCGGATCTGTCTGTAGCAGGGCGCACATTTTAGTCCATTTAAATTTAATTTTGTTTATCTCAAAAAAATTAATAAACCGAGACTGGTTGCGGTTGGGTTTCCTTTTTTTTAAAAAAAATTGAGGCTTTAGCGGAATAAAGGTTTGTAAAAAAGCCTCCAAAAATAATTAATTTTGGAGGCAGTTTATTTCTCAAATCGGTTTTCTTTTTATTGATATTGAATGTAAATTGGCTTTGGAGTAAGCTTTAACAACTCCTCTGGCGTAAGCATTCGGTGTGGAGCTTTTTTAATGTCGTTCTTGTAAAAAAGCTTAAATCCCGTAAACTCAACAGGCTCATTTTGAATGAAATACCGGTAAGTTCCAAATTTTAGATCAGGCTCTCCCCATCCATCCATATGCATAACCACTTGTACTTCTGGGCGCAGCTTTATATTTTTAGAGTTGGTTACCATCTTTTTTGTAAACCTATGTACAGTAAGAATTTTTGGAGGCAAATTGTATTTTTTTACGATATCTGCCAAGTATTGCGTTACATAATTAATGTCTGCAGCATCGTAAGTTCCAATCCTTTTTCCAGGTAAACTTCCGTCTTTCATAGAAAACTCTGGGTCTATCCCAAGATGCACAAATGGCATTTCTAAATATTTCTCGATGTGCGGAAGTTCATTCTTCAAGGTACTTAACGACACCTGTAAATCGAGAAAGACAATGGTTCCAGGATACATTTTAGAAATGGTAATCACAGAATCTATTTGATTATTTGCCATCCTATTTATATATTTCCCATCTCTACCGGGCGTTCCACTCGCAACCGCTGCAATGTAGTGCAAAGCCGGTTGCACAGGTGTAGAGGGATCTGCTTTCTCCCAATGTTTGGTTTCCACATGTAAACGGCGCCACATTTCTTTTGGGGCGTATTCGCCCAATGCACCCATTTTTTTTGAGTGTAAGTTTCCATAATACGCTATAACGCGTTTAAATGGCAGTACGGCACCAGCTAATGGATAAGGTTGATTTTTTACCGGCCATTTGCCAGTTGTATCGCCATTTGCTAATTTCAACATTAATGAGTCGTAAAGTTTATGGTCAACAGGATTCATGGTATTGACAGATGCGACTGAATCTTTCTTAGTAGAATCATTTATCGTTTTACCGCCTGTTTTGCCCTGCCCATCAGAGCTGCAGCTTGCAAAAAGGGTAGCAATAATAAAAGTTAACAGGGCTACTCCTGTTAATTTAGGAATTTTCATAGTAAGTAGAATTGATGATTAAGTAGTTTTTCCGAATCTGATTTTGTGGAAAGATACAGGAGTTTGTCGAAGGCAGGAAATTAAGTAACTAACATTTAAACATTGCAAAACTTTCCAAAAACGCCAAGGGGCAGTTTTATACCAGAAGTCGCTTGCAAATAAAGTTCTCCTGTAGAAAGGTTTTTCACTTCGGGATAGGAGGTTTTTATAAGATTTTCTACAATCACGGAAGAGAAACCTAGCGAATAAGTATTTAAAATTAGAAAGTGTTCTTGTTCATCTAGCAACTGCACTACTTCTTTCATCATTTCTTGGATATGATTTTCTAATTTCCATTTTTCGCCATTCGGACCATGTCCATAAGCAGGCGGATCTAAAATAATGCCGTTGTATTTTTTGCCGCGCTTCACTTCTTTTTTTACAAACTTTAAGGCGTCTTCTAGCATCCATCGGATGTCTTTTAATCCAGACAATTCCTGATTCTCGTTTGCCCAGGTAATCACTTGTTTAATCGAATCTACGTGCGTTGTTTCTGCTCCTGCCGCTCTTGCAATTAAGGAAGCACCGCCCGTATAGGCAAATAAATTTAAAACCTTAGGATTTGGATTTTTGAATTTTTTGAGAGACGAGGAAATAAAATCCCAATTTACCGCCTGCTCTGGAAAAATGCCCACGTGTTTAAATGCGGTTAGTCCAAGCCTGAATTTTATCGAAACTTCTGGATTATTATAGGTCACATGCCATCTATCCGCTATCGCATCATTTTGTTTCAACCACTCGCCAGAAGTTGCAGATCGACCTTTGAAAATTACCGTTGCTTTTCTTTTCCATTCTTGATCTGAAAGCACTTTTTTCCATACCGCTTGTGGTTCTGGCCTAATAAGTATGTGATTGCCAAAGCGTTCTAGCTTTTCGAAATCGCCACAATCTATCAATTCATAATCTTTCCAATGGCTTGGCGCAATTAGTTCTATCATGTGCTTAGTTAATTTAACCGAGAAAAATTCTGATCAAAAAATATATTCTCGCAGCCAGAATGGCCGAAATTTATTACTTAAAGTTTTCCTTTTGCAGCTTTCATAAATCGACTTGCAAAGACAAAATCGTTCAGTTCTTTAATGTCTGTATTCGCAATCTCTTTATTACTTCCTTCCCAAAATTTTACCCCGTTGTGTAAAAACAAAATATAGTCTCCAATACCCATCACAGAATTCATATCATGGGTAACTACAATAGTGGTGGTATTATATTCTTCTGTAATCTCTTTAATCAACTCATCAATTACAATCGAAGTTTTTGGATCTAGGCCGGAATTCGGCTCATCGCAGAACAAGTATTTTGGATTCATAGCAATTGCCCTAGCTATACCGACCCTTTTCATCATTCCACCAGAAAGTTCTGCTGGGAAAAGTTTATTGGTATCTGCTAAGTTCACCCGTTTTAAGCAAAAATTTACACGTTCTAGCTTTTCCTGTCGGGATTGTTCGGTAAACATATTTAGTGGAAACATAATGTTTTCCTCCACTGTCATGCTATCAAATAGTGCAGAGCCTTGAAACAGCATGCCTATCTCTTTTCTTATTTCTATTCTTTGGCCATAATCCATGGTGGTAAACTCGCGACCATCATAACCTACTGAGCCACTGTCTGGCTGTTGTAGTCCAACCATGCACTTTAAAAGTGTAGTTTTTCCGGAGCCAGAAGCTCCAATGATAAGATTTGTTACACCTGCTTCAAATTTGCTAGAAATATCTTTCAGTACATCATTGTCACCAAAAGATTTATCAATATTTTTTACTTCGATCATTATAGTAAAAGTTGTGTAACCAGATAATCACATACTAGAATAGAGATACAGCTTATTACAACTGCCCTTGTGCTTGCTTGCGAAACTTCTAAGGCTCCTCCCTTAACATAAAATCCCTCATATGCTGGTACTGATGTGATGATAAAGCCAAAAACAAATGCTTTTGTTAAAGCAACAACAATAGTGTAGGGATTAAAATCTGTGGTAATTCCAAGAATGTAATCAGAAGGGGTGATTGCTCCTGAAAGTGTGCCGCCAAAATAACCACCCAAAATGCTAAGAAACATAGACATGATAACCAATAAAGGCACCATAGTGATTCCCGAGATGATCTTTGGCAGAATAAGATATCCGGGTGCATTTATACCCATAATTTCTAAAGCATCAATCTGTTCGGTAACCCGCATAGAACCAATTTCGGAAGAAATGGCAGAACCAATCTTACCCGCTAGTACAATGGCGCTAATCGTCGGACTAAGTTCTAAAATACTAGAATCTCTATTTACCGAGCCGATAATAGTTCTTGGAATAAAATCGCTCACAAGTTGAAAAGCGATCTGCAAAGTCATTACCGCGCCAATAAAAGTAGAGATGATGGCAATAAGACCTAAGGACCCAACGCCAACATAATCCATTTGCTTCGCTATTTCTTTAAGATATATCTTTAATTTTTCTGGCTTTCTAAATACTGATTTTAGAAGTAGTAAGTACTTGCCGAAATTTGTAAAATTCATTTCGTATATATATGGGTTTAATTTATATCTTCTATCGCTAGTACAAAGAAACAACAAATAAAATTAGTGCCTTAGGTTTTGGCAAAATAATTGGGGTTTCAGAATTAAATATTGTTTTTTGTTAACAAATATTAAACCATAAAAAATGATTGCTTTAATAACGGGTTCAACTAAGGGTATAGGAAGGGCAATCGCCCAAAAATTAGCGCAACACAATTACGATCTAGTACTTATCGCTCGAAACATGGGCGATTTAGAAACGACAGCAAAAGAGTTAAGGGCCTATGCAACTAAAATATGGTATTTTCAGGTTGATGGCTCTAACTCAGACGAAATTAAAGGTTTTTTTGCATCCGCCAGCCTGCAATTTCCAAAAATTGATGTGCTTGTCAACAACTTAGGCGTATTTTTACCGGGTAGTATATTAGAAGAAGATGAGGAGAATTTTCTGCACCAGCAAGAGGTTAATGTAAATGCAGCTTATTATTTCTCCAGGTTTTTTGGAAAAGAAATGGCAAAAGTACAGCATGGTCACATCTTTAATATCTGCTCTGTAGCTAGCAAAAGCGCCGCGGTAAATGCTGGAAGCTATAGTGTAACAAAAGCAGCTATGTTAAGTCTTAACAATGTATTGCGATCGGAATTAGCACCAAGCCAAGTTAAGGTAACAGCTTTTTTGCCCGGCGCTACGTTAACCCCTTCTTGGAAAGACAACCAATTGCCGAAAGATAAATTTGTGTTGCCAGAAGATATCGCCGATTTAGTTTATGTGATTTTAAACTTAAGCGCTGGGGCAAATGTAGACGAGGTGATTATAACGCCGCAAAATTTTACTTAATTGTACAAAGACATGGTTGAGAAGAGGCTTTTTAGAAACGAACACGACAAAATGATTGCAGGGGTTGCTTCAGGACTAGCAGATTATATGCAGGTAGAGATAACCATCGTGCGCTTATTATTTGTACTTTCTGCCATTTTTATGGCTGGGTTAGGGCTTGTAGCCTATGTGGTGATGTGGGTTATAGTGCCTGTCAATAATGATCCGGCGGCAAAATTTTCTAAATTTAACGATTACTTTAAAAACAACCCCAGTGCGGGTTTTGGAAATCCAAATGCTTTCGAGGCTCAAGGGAATTCCGCGCCAAATTGGTCGCAACCAATAACCGATACGCAAGAGAAAAAACCTTTTGAAACGCAGCCAGATTTTACAAACTTTTCAAAACCTAATAATAGCGCGCGCACTGTGGTAGGATTAGTTTTAGTTGTTTTAGGATGTTTTTTTATGATGAGAGAATTTGATCTAATTCCTGATTTTTTTCGAGTGAGAAACTTAGTGCCGGTCGTTCTTATAGCGGTTGGAGTAAGTGTTATCGCCAAATCGCGTAGAAAAAACGATTGGGCAACATGGCAGAATCAACAAGCTTCGTCCTTTTCTACACAAGAAATGCCAAAAACGCCACAAGCAGAGCATCAAACCGAGCCGACCGATGATCCAACAATCGCTAATCCGAATAACGATTCCATCCCAACTGCTACAGACATTGAAAACCCCTTAAAATAAACGCCATGAAACTAAACAGATTAATTTGGGGTATTTTACTCCTATTTATTGGGGCTATTTTATTGCTTCAAAACTTCAATGTAATTCATTTTTACTGGGGAAATATTTGGCGATTTTGGCCCATGCTGCTTATTATATTTGGTGTAAATATCCTTTTCAATAAGAGCAACTCCAATACAGGGCAAATTATTTCAATAGTTTTGCTACTTGGCACCTTAAGTTTTCTGTTTTTTAGAGGGCAACAACCAAAAAATTCCGGCGATGAGTTTACAAAGCATTTAAATTTTAACAGCGACGGGAATAATTTCAATTTTGACGAAGACGACAATGCCGATGATACTTCAAATGCCGTCAATCAATTGAGCTTTTCAGAACCAATGGTTCCGACAGATTCCACAAAGGAAACGATTTTAAATATTTCTGGAGGAGGAATTTCCTTTAACCTAGATGGGAATACAGAGGCACTATTCGATGCAAAAGTTAAAAATAAAAGGAATAATTTTTCGCTCAATAAGATGATTACGGATTCTATTACGGAGTTAAATTTTAAAATGTTGGATAAGAACAACAAATTTAACTTTGGCGAGGGTGGCAATAATGTAGATTTTAAGCTTAATAAAGCGCCAATTTGGACTATTGACATGAAACTAGGCGCGGGCGAATCTGATTTGGACTTTGAAAATTTTAAAGTTAGGACCTTTACTTTTAATGGTGGGGCATCTGCATTAAAACTAAAATTTGGCGCACTGTTACCCATTGCAGATGTTGTCGTAAAATCGGGCGTAGCAGATATTAAAATAGAAATTCCACAAACAGTTGGTTGCAGAATTACAGCAAAGACAGGTTTATCTTCTAAAGACTTTGATGGTTTTGACAACATTGGCGACGGGATTTACCAGACCTCCAATTACAACTCTTCAACCAAAAAAATATTTATCAAATTAGATGGAGGTCTAAGCAGTTTCGAGGTAGATCGGTACTAAAATCAATTAAAACAAGTTTCATAATTTTAGACGATCGTTTCAGTATCTTTACCGCTTCGGCAAAATGGATTTTTAGGAATGACTGGTGAAGAAGTAAGATATCTTATTGTTGTTAAAGGAAAGCCACAGACATTTTTGTTTTCTGAGCTGAAAAATTTAGCCATTACTCCAGAAACTTTTGTCCGGAAACCGGGCATGGATGATTTTAAGCAAGCGCATGATTTCCCAGAGCTAAGAGCCCTTTTCGGCTTTGTTCAGCAAAAAGTTGCACCGCAGTATTACGCCAGTTTCGATTTAAGGTTGCTCGCCTCAGCCATAGATCATTTCATCATTTTTGTGGTCTACACAGTATTAATTTTAATCAGCTTTATTTTTATAGTCGAAAAAGACCAGCGGATGATGGTTTTTGCGGCTCCGCTTGGGCTAATTTTTATCGTCAAATTAATTTATGGTGGTTTTGTGGAATCTGGTAAAACTCAAGCTACCATCGGTAAAAGATTGGTTGGCATAAAAGTGACCGATCTGGCGGGCACAAAACTTTCTCTTGCAAATTCAGTAGGACGTAATGCATGCAAAATCGTGTCTGTTTTACCGCTGTTTTTTGGGTATTTTTATAGCTTTTTAAATAAAAAAAATCAGTGCTTTCATGATCTTATTGCGGATACCTTGGTGATAAAAGACAGGTTGATCTAAACAGACATTGATTCCTTCAGGGGAACGCTGGTATCATTTTTAAGTAAATTCATTTTATTTAAGATCGAGAATATTGATTATTTGGGCGCTTTCACACGCTGTCCATTGTATGTTTAATTGGCTCCTAAAGGCCGATTAAAGATGTCATTCCCATCGTTAGCGCAAGACCTAGCATGTTTGTATTGCTTGGAAATACTTTTTGCTCGTTCCTCCCAAAAAGATTGGAACGTAAAGCGCGACCCTCTTCAGGGGAACGCCTAAATTATAAAAATAGGATTTATAACCTAGCTCGACTTATTCTATTGATGATTATTAGGGCGCTTTTACACGCTGTCCATTGTATCTTTAATTGGCTTTAAGGGGCCGATTAAAGGATGTCATTCCCATCGTTAGCGCTTGGGAGCATAGCAGATTTTGCGGTTAGCGATTGGAGTGGAAATCCTTTTTGTGAGGAACGAACAAAAAGATTGGAACGTAAAGCGCGACCCTCTTCAGGGAAACGCCGAGATTATTTAGAAACTCATTAAATTTTTTAAAGCTAGTGACGTTGATATTTATTTGGGCGCTTTTACACGCTGTCCGTTGTATCTTTAATTGGCTTTAAGGCCAATTAAAGGATGCCATTCCCATCGCTAGCGCACCCCTCATTCGGCTATTTTTGTTGGCGATTGCTTGTAAATCATGCTATCCTAAAGGGGACTAATAGAAACTATTTTAGCTTTTTTAATTCAAGATTGCTAAAGAAGAGATATATTCAGTCTTCATTTCATAACTGTGCATTTTATCCTTCCGTCAGCTCGCCACGCAACGAGGTTTCCATCAAATGTCGCATTTCTTTCAGAGAAACACCTAATCCCAAAACAAACATTAACTTAGTTACCGTAGCTTCAAAAGTTAAATCGAAACCACTCAATACCCCAATGTCCTGTAAATTTCGACTCGTTTCATAACGACCTAATTGCACAGAACCTTTTTTACATTGAGAGATATCTATTATTAATTTACCTGCGTAGATTGCATCGCGCAGACTTTCTAAAAACCATGCAGCTGTACTTGCATTACCCGAGCCGAAGGTTTCTAAAATAATTGCGTCTACTTTTGATTCTGTAATGGCATGAACGGCGGCCTCTGTTATGCCGGGATAGAGCTTCAAAACCCCGATGTTTGCATTGAAATTAGTGTGAAGTTTTAAATCTTTACTATGGTGTTTTAAAATGTAATTGCTGTTAAATTGCAAATGAACACCCGCTTCTGCCAAGGTTGGATAATTGGGCGAGCGAAAAGCTTCGAATTTTTCGCTGTTGTATTTAATTGCTCTATTGCCCCTAAAAAGTTGTGCATCGAAATAAATGCACACCTCTGGTACAATAGCCACATCGTTTTCTTGCTTTGCCGCAATTTCTAAAGCAGTTAGTAAGTTTTCCTTTGCATCTGTACGTATCTCGCCAATTGGCAACTGCGAACCGGTTAAAACAACAGGCTTAGACAAATTTTCTAACATAAAACTTAAGGCCGACGAGGTAAAAGCCATGGTATCGCTTCCGTGCAAAACAACAAACCCATCGTATAAATCGTAATTTTTATAAATGAGTTCCGCAAGTGTTTTCCAGATTTCTGGATCCATGTTGGAGGAATCAATTACGGGATGAAAAGAGTGTACATCGAATTGATAATTTAGCCTTGCTAGTTCAGGAACGTTTTCTTTAATCTGCTCAAAATTAAATGGAATTAGTACGCCGTCGATGCCATTTACCATACCAATGGTACCGCCGGTATAAATAATAAGTACTTTGCTCATTTGGCTAGGTTTTTTAGAGAACGCAAATGTCTCAAAGTTTTACAACTCAGAAAAATTATGCTAATTGAATGTAAACCTAACGTTTTTAAAGCCCAAACCTTCTATAATTGGTTTTAATACGTTTACCGAATTTGTTTTGGTCTGTGTCAGAATATCAGATTTCTTTACTTCTCTGGTAATCTTTGTCTCCGCTTCCTTATAAGCATCATCCACCAAGTCTGCCTCCCTAAAAAACGCCATTTTCGTGTCATACACGCGAGAGTTTTTATGATCTATTTTTACATAACAAATTTCTGGTTGTGGCAAATTTACTACAGCCGTATCGGCGTCAATTTCAATATCGTCTTTCGTAATTTTTGTTAAATCGATGCAGCCGACGGCTTCTGCCTTAATAATTAAAAGTACACTTGCTTCGGGTAAAAAATCTGTTTTATGCTTGTGCTCCAAGACGTCACTAATTTGATACCTTATCAATTCTAGTTTACCAATAGCTTCAATTCGGTCTACCAAAAGCTGGTGCTTGCTTTCTACAGAAGTATTGATGGTAAACTTTTTAGAAATAAAAAAGTAGCCGGCAGCTAAAAGAATCACCCATGGAAGGATGCGAAAAAAAATCTTCATATGTTAAATTTTAACTGATTTTTCAGTTATTTGAAAACGATTTAACAATTTTTAATCCATCTTTTAATTTTAGCCTTTTTTGGCAGTGGTTTTGCAATACATTTTTTACACACACAAATAAAACCAGATGTTATGAAAAAGTTAACCATTTTATTTTTCTGCGTTGCCACGCTGAGCCTGGCATCTTGCAAGAAACAGGAAGTATATGCGCCAGATCCTGTTTTGCCAAACAAAACGATTATTACGTATATTAATCCGGCAGATTGGGTACAAGATACAGATGGCCGAACTTTATATTCAATTTTAAACCTTTCTGACGTGCTCGATGCTGCCACGTTCGAAAATGATGGGATTTTAGTGTACATCTCTCGTGCAGATGATAATACTTACGAACAAATACCTAATGTGTATGGCTTAGAATCGTACAGTTATTTAGTTGACAAAACAAAGCGAACTTTAGAAATCGACTTACAGAGATCAGATTCTGCAACCTATCCTACCGCACGGACTACAAAAACCAGGGTTAAGATCGTATTCGTAACTTCCCAGATATAAAAGGAATTAAAATTCTAAGAAGCGACCAATGTTCACCTGAACGTGGTCGTTTTTTTTATGTAGGCCCCTGTTTAGCTGTAGCGCACGGATACGAACGCCGTTTCTTTCCAACAATAATTCATCATAAAAACCCTTATAATACACGTCTTTTACCTCAAATCTTCTACTGTTCCAATTGCTGGTAATTTCTGCCCATTCTGGATAAAAAACTACAGATTCTTTAAAAGTTTTTAGGCCTATTTTTTCTGCGTCTCCGCGCGATAAAACAATCGCATTGCCTAGAATACTTGCTGTATAAATATGCTTAGGATGTTGGTATATATCGGATGGTTTGCCGGTTTGTAGCAACTCGCCATCTTTGAGCATTAAAAGTTCATCCGCCAAGAATAGGCCATCTGCAGGATCGTGCGATACTAAAATGACCGTAACGCCAGTTTCTGCAGCAATCTCTTTAATGTCGGCACGCAACTGATTTTTTAACAATGCATCTACCTGACTAAAAGGTTCGTCAAGCAGCAGCAGTTGCGTATCTGCAACCATTGCCTTTGCAATCGCTACACGTTGTTGTTCGCCACCGCTAAGTTCTACGATTTTTTTATTTCTAAGAGGCAGAATTTTTAGATGTTCCATAATTCGCAAAGTTTTTTCAGACTTTGCCTTTAAATCCGTATTGGGCAGTTGAGAAGCAATATTGTCATAGGCTTTTGCATAAATATTTAAAGAAAAATCTTGCGTAACCATTTTCATCTGCTTGTGTCCGGGAATCAGCTGTTCATCTGGTCCTTTAACGCTTTCGCCATTGAAGTAAACTGCGCCGCTATCAGGCGTTAGCAATCCATAAAGGCATTTTAACAGGGTAGATTTTCCGCTGCCGCTCTCGCCAATAATGGCTACAACGTCGCCTCCTTTTAATTCAAAATTTATGCCTTTAACGCCCCCAGCCAAATCCGACTGATATTGCTTAGTTAAATTTTTAACTGTAATGATTGTATCGCTCACAAAGGTAAAGGTAGGAAAACGAATTGCCTAAAAAAAGAAATCCTGCCCGGTTTTAACCTAGACAGGATCTTTCAATTGTGTGTGGTGTTTCTCTTAATTTATGCCTAGCGTTACGCCAAAGCTGAAATTTTTTAATCCTGCCTGTGCGGGTGTGTTGAACATATCGCTAAAGTAATATTTGGTAAAAACGCCTATACCGGCGTAGCCAAGTCTTAGTGAGCCACCATATCTAAGGCCTTGAAAATGATAGTCATCATACGATTTTTCTTTGCCCCGTTCGCTGCTAATCTGCTTTACTTTGCCATTTAACAAAAACCCAATTTCTGGCCCAACTACAATGAAGAAGCGATTGCCATTGTCATTTTCCTTTGTTCTAAACTCAAAGTTTAATGGGATGTGCACGTAGCTGCTAGAAAAACGATTTTTAGAAAATTCTACAGGCTGATCTTCGTAGGTAAGTGTAGGCATTGCCTTTTCGATGGTAATGTTTTTACGCAAACGGATAAGTGTCCAATCAAAACCTCCTGCCACATAGATCTTAAAACCTGGTGTAAAACGGTAACCAAACTGTGCAATATCGAAAGAGAACGTACTGGTTTTTCCGCCTCGATAGGCAAGAAAATCGTTCGCAGGAGAAAGATTTGAGCTGCCATTATCAACGAGTCTGGAAAAGCCCAAATCTATTCGGTTGAATGTTAAACCACCTAAAAAATGTGGTTTGTAGTCGGTAGCCGAATTGTCTTCTTTATCGTCGCCGAAGCTTAAGCTTACGTTTACATTTTTGTGTTGCATCGTGTTTTTTCGTTTAACCGAATCCGTTTTAACTGTGTCTGTTTGCGCCTTTGCAATTTGTCCCATACCCATGACAAGTCCACTTGCCAAAAGAGTTTTAAAAATTAAATGTTTCATTTATGTGTTTAGTTTATGTGTGTCTACTTAGTTTATTCAGTTCTGTTTAAGATCAATCATTTCGCTTGCCAAATCTAAATGGCCCAATATTTACGGCTGCGAGCGTAGAGCCCTCATCGTTGGTATTAAACATGATGAATTTGTTTTTTCCTTTATCCACTGCACCAACAACCAAGTTGATCAAATCGCCAGCACTTTTTATTCCTCTAGAAGTTGAAATGTGTTCTTCTGCAATTGGTGTTTCTTGTGGCGACTGTTCCACGGCAGCCAATACCATATTTTCATGCAAAGGCTTAACATCGGGGGCAATGGAAACTTCTTTTGTCTGAGGATTTAGCGATTGCGGCAAATTATTGTTTTTTGCTACCAGATCGTCGTGGCCTACTTTGTCTAATGGAGGATCTGTTTCTGCCTGGGCCACCAATTTTCGATGCTCACTTTTCGATGCTAGTTTGGTTGGTTTCGAAGTACGTTCTACTAGGGTGATTGTATTTTCTAAATTCCCATTTTTCTCCGTTTCTATCGGTGATGTTTGCTTTTCTACCTTCCCTTTTTCTACAGTTCGCGTCACAGTTGTAAAAGTAGGGCTCGGTAAAATTTGTTGTTGTTGGTAAATAACCAAAGTAACTGCTGCCATCAACACCATCGAAGCTGCAATCAACCAATTTCTCAAATTCAGCACTCTTTTTTTTGGAGTAATTTTGGTCTCTATAGCGCTCCATAAACCTACTGACGGCTCAACTTCCGCATGCTGTAGCCTATCTTTAAATACTTTATCAAAATCTTTATCCTGCATGGTTTGCATAACCCTGTCCCTCCATTTTAGTAATTTCTTGTTTCAAAATTGCCCTCGCCCTACTCAATTGCGATTTGCTTGCTCCCTCACTAATTCCCAATTTTTCGGAAATTTCTCTGTGCGAATAACCTTCAATCGCATACATGTTAAAAACCATTCGATAGCCATCTGCCAATTTGCTTATCACCCTCAACAAATCTTCCATTCCCAAACTACCAAAATCAAATCCTACCGACGGCTGGTCAAAAGCCTCCTCTAATTCTACCACTTTTAAGCTACGCTGGTTTTTACGAAAAATTTCTATTGAGGTATTTACCATAATCCTCCGCATCCATCCCTCAAAAGAGCCATCTCCTTTAAAATGGTTTATTTTTGTAAACACCTTAATGTATCCCAACTGTAACACATCTTCTGCCTCCGACCTGTTTTTAGCGTATCTCATACAAATCGCCATCATCTTGCCCGAAGTTTGCTTATACAGCAATTCCTGCGTCTTCCTCTCGCCGTTCTTACATCCTTGCAGTAAATCATCTGTAGTATAGGTTTGAGCCAATTTCATTTTGTGGTTATATATACAAGATGATAGATTTGAAATAATGGTTGCATCAGCCTATACAAAAATTAAATATAAATTTAAACGATCATAAAATATTGGTTTAGTTGACAAAGAGGTATTTCTGCGGTTAGAAAAATTTGAGAGATAGAAGAATTTTTGCCGCTATAAATGATTTTTTTGCGCTCCCTTGCTCGCTTTGCATTATTACTGACAGTCAACAAATCATCCTTTTAACAATTCCGAGCTAATCAGTATCTTTGCAACGCATGGAAAATTTATCGGCACCTCTACTATTAAAAGGTGGTTATTGTAATAGTTTGACGGATTATTCGAGGTTCGTAACCAGGGAAGTAACTATTGGAGACATTGCTATGGGAGGAGACAATCCCATTCGGATACAATCCATGACTACGACGAACACCATGGACACAATGGCAACGGTTGCTCAAACGCTGCGCATGGTAGAGAGTGGCAGCGAATATGTGCGAATCACTGCGCCAAGCGTAAAGGAGGCGGAAAATCTTGCTAACATTAAGAAGGAACTTAAACTTCGCGGGTGCAAGGTGCCACTGATTGCGGATATTCATTTTACTCCGAATGCTGCAGAGATGGCTGCGCGTATAGTAGAGAAAGTGCGGGTAAACCCCGGCAATTATGCCGACAAAAAGAAATTTGAAAATCTAGAATATACACAACAGTCTTACGACGCAGAACTTAGCCGGATTTACAAAAAATTTATCCCGCTAGTTAAAATTTGTAAAGAGTACGGAACAGCCATGCGTATTGGCACCAATCATGGTTCACTTTCCGACAGAATTATGAGCCATTATGGAGACACGCCTCGCGGGATGGTTGAATCTGCCATGGAATTTATCCGCATGTGCGAAGACCAAAATTATTACAATTTGGTTATCTCTATGAAAGCGAGCAATACTCAGGTGATGGTACAAGCGTATAGACTGCTGGTAGAAACGATGGTTAAAGAAGGGATGAATTATCCGCTCCACCTCGGTGTTACCGAAGCTGGTGACGGTGAAGATGGCCGGATTAAATCTGCTGTGGGCATTGGTACATTGTTAGAAGATGGTTTAGGTGATACGGTGCGTGTTTCTTTAACAGAAGATCCTGAATTTGAGGCGCCTGTAGCAAAAGCTTTGGTTGATAGGTACTTGGAAAGAAAGTCTGCCATCGGAAGTCGGAAGTCGGTCATTCCTACCAACTTATCCACCAGTGGATTTGAGGGTTATTCTCCGTACTCTTATTCGCGCCGAATTACAGCACCTGTTCACCACATTGGTGGCCACGACCATCCTGTAGTAATGATTGATGTTTCCAAAGAGAACTTAAAAGATCCATTTTTCTTAAGTGCTGTCGGATATCGCTATAGTGCAGGTTTAGACAAATATAATTTGGCAGATCAAGCCTGCGATTTGGTCTATTTGGGCGACAACTTACCGTCGTTTTCATTTCCAGGAAATTTAAAACAGATCTATAATTATAGCACCTGGCTTGGTTTAAATGACAAACGAAATTGTCATCCATTGTTTTCTATAGAAGAGTTTGAGCGTGCTGATGTTAAAGATGAAGCAATCAATTTGGTAGAAATCAGTTTCGAAAATTTTAACAACTTATCTCCCAATTTGCTAGAAGAATTGACTGAAAAGTCTTCAAACCTTGTTTTTGTTCTTAGAACCTCTGTATTGCACGGCATGGCCGATCAACGGGCATTTTTCATTACTTTACAAGAAAATGGTTTAAAATCACCTGTAATTATCAAGGGAAGTTATCGAAATTTAGATGCCGATCATTTGATGTTGTATGCAGCCACAGACTGCGGCGCGCTGTTTACCGATGGGTTTGGTGACGGTATTTGGATTGATGCGCCTGATGCAAGTTTGCCTTTGCTTAACTCCACTAGCTTCGGTATTTTACAAGCAACCCGAACACGAATAAGTAAAACAGAATATATTTCTTGTCCAAGTTGTGGCAGAACACTTTTCGATTTACAAGAAACCACACAGTCCATCCGTTCGCGTACAGATCATTTAAAAGGTATAAAAATCGGAATTATGGGCTGTATTGTAAACGGACCAGGCGAAATGGCTGACGCCGACTACGGTTATGTTGGCACTGGTCCTGATAAGATTACGCTATATAGAGGGAAAGAAGTGGTGAAAAAAAACGTAAAAACTGCTTTCGCACTAGATGAGTTGATCGAAATTATTAGAGAAGATGGCAACTGGATCGACAAAGCATAGTGTTTACGTTTTTAATTTACAAAGAATTGTTAAGCCAAGCGGTCTATTTCCCTCAAAAATATTAGGCATTTTTCACATACTTGGAGTAAATCTTTTGGCAAATTTTCTTTGAGGTAAGGTTGCGATGCACCGTACACATGATCTGCATCATGCACAATTTCTAAATGGCTTTTTGGATTTGCGAGGTGTAATTTCTCAGCACTTTCTACGGTTACGATTTGGTCGTTACTGCCGTTAACAATTAACCAAGGAACATTGATGCGCTTTGCTGCCTCGATAATATTTAAGCGATCGCTATTTTCTTGATAATCCCTCAAGAAAGTAATGTTTAAAGGCATTTGCACCTTTGTTCTGGAGTTCGTAATGTACATCACACCATCTTTCTCCCACTGAACTTCTTGCGCTGCTTTCCAAAGATTTTTAAAATCTGAGATGGCGCTCCACGTAATTAGTTTACTTATCCGATCGTCGCTCGCTGCAGCTATTATAGATAGACCACCTCCCCGACTATGTCCAATCAAGTTTATTTCTGCTTCGGTCCCGCAGGTTTGAGTGATAAAATCGACAACCTTTTTAAGGTCAAAAAGCTCCTTAGAAAAAGTATTTTCCCCAAACGCGGTCAAATCTGTTACCTCTTTAGGATCGTCCACTGGCACTCCGCTGTGCGAAAAATTAAATTTCAAATACCTATACCCATTCTTTGCAAAATAATTTGCTACTAAATGATGCGCGCCCCAATCTTTATAACCCTTAAAACCATGTGCAAATAAAATAACGGGTGTATTTTTTAAATCGTCATCGAAGGTTATATCGCCTAATATCAATTTATCGTCTGCACCTTTAAGCGTAAAATTGGTGTTTGTAATCATAATTTCAAGGATTTTTAATGTACACAACGGCCCATATAATTAGCACCGCCTGGATGGGCAACCTAATCCACGCAATTAATTTGGTGACCATTATCGTGCCCAACATAAATGGGGCGATCTGTAACATGTAAATGTGTAAAGGTAAATAGGCAATAAGCATCAATACAATTAAAATTCCAGCAAATTTTCTTGTGCGTTTAAAAGCCAATAAAATTCCAAGAATAATTTCTACAACACCTGATAAATAAATCAGAAAAATATGCGCAGGAATCCAAGGAGGCATTATGGAAGCGTAGGCTGTAGTGGCCAAAAAATGATTCGCGCCTGCAGCCACATAAATTATCGCGTAGAGTAAGAGAAAAAAAAGGTAAGTAATGCTATGTTTTTTTGCCATCGTTTAATGTTTAATCATTACCTTTCGAAGCGCATAATTGTTTTGTTTTTCTTTAGGACACATTAAAAGACCTTTAGGTGTTTTATTTAAAAACGTTCTAAATAGGCGTAAATTACAGCTTAATGACAGATGCGGCAACAAGCGTTACTACATTTGTACTCCGTTATAATTAATTATTAGAGCACTTGGAATATCTTAAAGTAATCGCTTTTACCCACCACCATATAGATTTAAAATCTTTGGGCAAGTTGGTTATTTGTGAAGAAAGCTTAAACAGCAGGCTTAAAAATATTCAAGACAAACTTCCTGTTAGCGAAATTTTTTACATCGGAACTTGCAACCGCGTGGAATTTGTTTTTTTAACAAAGCAGCAGACCAATAAAGAATTTGTTACCCAATTTTTGCGGGTTTTGGATATGGGTTTGCCTGAAGAATTTTTGGAACGCTTTATAGATAATGTATCTGTATACGAAAACGAAGAAGCATTTAATCATTTATTGCGTACTTCTTGCTCGCTAGAAAGTTTAATTGTCGGTGAGAAAGAAATTTTAGCGCAAGTACGCAGAGCCTATGAAAGCTGCAGAGATGCAGGTTTTACTGGTGATTACATGCGTATGATTATGGAGCGGGTTGTAAAAACAGCAAAAGAAGTTTACACACATACCAATATTTCGAAAAACCCTGTCTCGGTGGTTTCTCTGGCTTATCGAAAACTTAAAGAATTAAATATGTGCGGTCATTCGCGCATCTTAATTATAGGCGCTGGCGAAACAAATACAACTATCGCTAAATACCTTGAAAAACATAAGTATTCAAATTTCGCTATTTTCAATCGAACGTTAGCAAATGCAGAGGTATTGGCCAAGGAGTTAAGTGGAGTGGCATATAATCTTGTCGATTTAGAACATTACAAAGCAGGTTTTGATGTAATTATTACTTGCACCAGCGCAACTGAACCGATTATAACTGAACAACTCTACGCCAAATTGCTTAATGGAGATACTTCTAGAAAGGTGATTGTAGATTTAGCGGTGCCAAATGATGTTGCTGCAGGCGTTGTTTCTAATAATTCTGTGCACTACATAGAGGTAGAATCGTTGAAAGAAGTTGCAAGAAAAAATATACAAGAGCGCTATAGTGAACTGGTACATGCAGAGGACATCATCCATAAAAATATTGAGGATTTCTTTTACGTGTTAAAACAACGTCGTGTTGAGTTGGCGATGCAAGAAGTTCCGCGCAAAATCAAAGAAATAAGAGAAAAGGCCCTTCATGCAGTCTTTGCAGAGGAAATAAATCAGATGGACGACAATTCCAGAGCTGTTTTGGAACGTGTTATGGCCTACATGGAGAAAAAATACATCAGCGTGCCTATGGTTATGGCAAAGGAGATTTTTTCCAATCAGCCTTAGTGCTTAAAGACTGTTGTATACCAGATTAGTCAGAAAGAATTTCGTTGTTTTAAATTTGTTTCGCCACATTTTGGAAACGCGCTGGGAAAACTTTATCCGTTCATGAGCAGTTAGAATTATAGCTCATTTTTTAAACTAACAATCAATATTAGTTAAAAAAAAGCTATTAGATCAACCCGATCTTATTGCCTGTTTCGACGGAATTTTCTAAAGTCGCATTTATTCTTACCTCAATTTAGTAAAATCTTTCCTTTCTGTAACAGCACTGTCTCATTTTGAAACACATTGCCATAAAATCGCTTTTTAACGTAAATTTGTACTTCATTCTAGTTGATGTTGAAAAAGATAATTATAGGAACACGGGGTAGCGACTTGGCTTTATGGCAGGCAAATTATGTTAAAGACCAGCTTTCGGCAATTGGGCAAGAAGCAGAGTTAAAAATAATTAAAACGCAGGGAGATAAAATTTTAAATCTTCGGTTGGATAAGCTTGAAGGAAAGGGTTTTTTCACTAAAGAGCTTGAAGAGGAGCTTTTGCAAGGAACGATAGATTTAGCTGTTCATAGTTTAAAAGATTTGCCGACCAAAAATCCCGATGGACTTATTATTGCCGCTATCCCTCAGCGAGAAGAAGCAAAAGAATACCTGCTTATTTTAAAAGATTGCGTAGACATCTCAAAAAAGCTGTCGTTAAAAAAGGGCGCAATGGTCGGTACCTCTTCCAATCGTAGAGCTGCGCAGCTTTTAGGGTTGAGACCTGATTTAGAAATTACTGATTTGCGTGGAAACGTTCCAACAAGGATACAGAAACTAAGAGATGAAAATTACGACGCCATTATGCTGGCTAAAGCTGGGGTTAAAAGGCTAGGTTTGGATTTGAGCGATTTACATGTAGAAGAACTAGAAACTTCTGAATTTATTCCCGCACCCGCACAAGGTGCGCTTGGAATCCAAATAAGGAAAAGCGATACAGAATTATTTGAAGCGCTTCAGCCGCTAAATCATACAGAAACAATAGCAGCAGTTAGTGTAGAACGTAAAGTGCTAAATCTTTTTGAAGGTGGCTGCCACATGCCTTTGGGTTGTTATTGCAAAAAAAGCAATGGTAAATATGAGGTGTGGACATCCAAAGCAGAGACGGCTGAGGACTTTCCAAAGCGTTTTTTTGTTCGTGCGGATAGTACTGAAGGCCTTGCTGAAAAAATTGTTCAGAAATATTTAGAAACCACTAAGAATCCGAAAAAGGTTTTTATTTCCAGAGAAATTGGTGAGCACAGTTATTTTAGGCGCGCTCTTGCGCAAAATAATATAGAAATTGAGGGAAGATCTCTCATTAGAACTTTTCCTATCGTTACGGTTTTAGATCACTACATTTTAAGAAATGTAGACTGGATCTTCTTTAGCAGTCGCAACGCAGTAACTTATTTTTTTGGATTAAAACCTTTACTGCCAAAGAAAACAAAATTTGGTGTGGTAGGTTCTGGGTCTGAAGATGCACTTAGGCAAGAAGGTTTTGTCGCAGATTTTGTTGGAATAGGAGGTGACATTGAAGAAATTGCTGCCGAGTTTGCGAAGCTCGTAGCTGGTCAAACCGTAATGTTTCCTCGTGCGCAGGACAGCTTACAGTCTATACAAAAAGCATTGACAAGCGAAACCAAAGTCGTGGATTTGCCCATTTACGAAACGGTAATAGAAGATGAAGTAGAACCTACTTTTGCAGAAGTACTAATTTTTACTAGTCCGAGTAACGTGGAAGCCTATTTTGCAGATAATTTATTGGAATCTGATCAAAAAGTTATTTCTATAGGCAACTCTACTGCCAAAAAATTGGATGAAATGAATATTGCGTATACTTTACCGTACTCGCCAGATGAAGTTGGTTTGGCAGAAGCCGTTTTTGCAATAGAGGTTTAACTGATTTCAATAGCTTGTTAGATTAAACTATTTAATTGTTGTCCTCGAAGCATTAATTCAGCTCATATCAAGATTTTAAACATGTTACAATGGTAAACCGTTTACGTAGATTAAGAAAAAACCCAGTAGTTAGGGAAATGGTTGCAGAAATTAGGCTTTCTAAAGACATGTTTGTATACCCACACTTCATTGTTCCTGGAAAAAATGTTTCTACACCAATTGGTTCTATGCCCGGCGTTAGCCATTTTTCTATAGATGTGCTACAAAAGGAAGTAGAGGATGGTTTAAAAAAGGGATTAAATAAAATTATGCTGTTTGGCGTGGGCGATGAAAAAAGTTTAGATGCAAAATCTGCTTTTGATGAAAAGTCGTTGGTTCCAACTGCCGTAAGAGCGCTCAAGAAAAGCTTTGGAGAAGATTTATATGTGATCACGGATGTGTGTGTGTGCAGTTATACAACGCACGGGCACTGCGGTATTTTGGAAAATGACTATGTGCAGAATGATAAAAGCGTCGAAGTTATTTCCAAAATGGCTTTAGCGCATGCCGAGGCCGGTGCAGATATGTTTGCGCCATCAGATATGATGGATGGTCGCGTGGCCGCAATAAGAAAAAAGCTGGATGAAAACGGTTTTGTCAATGCTGCTATAATGAGTCACGCCACAAAATTTTCATCTTCCTACTACGGTCCATTTAGAGAAGCTGCAGATTGCGCCCCAAGCAAGGGAGACAGAAAGGCATATCAAATGGATTTTAGAAATCCTACGGAGGCGATAAGAGAAGCACTTCAGGACGAGCAAGAAGGAGCCGATGTGCTAATGGTTAAACCCGGACTGGCTTATTTGGACATTATTTATCGCCTAAAACAAAGTAGTAGGTTACCCATTGCAGTTTACAACGTTTCGGGCGAGTATGCAAAAGTAAAGGCTGCGGCTCAACGCGGTTGGCTTGATGAAGAGAAAGTAGTAATGGAGACAATGTATGCCTTTGCGAGAGCAGGAGCGAGTATCATTGCTACTTATCATATAAAAGATATTTTAAATAACAATTGGATGTAAATGAAGCTAAAAGTTAAAGCGCTTAATTAATTGACAAACGCTTGCTTTTATTTTCTTTCTCCCAGCTTTAAGCTTAAAAAAAATGTTAGACTCTTTAAAAAAAATATTTAGTGGAAACGAGGCAGACTTTCCGATAAACACCGGTAGTAAACCAGATATATCCAGAGAAAAGTCCGCTGCGCTATATGAAAAATCCAAGACTTATTTTCCGGGCGGCGTAAACTCCCCGGTAAGGGCTTTTAAATCGGTTTATGGTACGCCACTTTTCATAGAAAAAGGCGACGGTTGCTTTATTTGGGATGCGGATGGAAATCAATTTATAGATTTTTGCAATAGTTGGGGTCCATTAATTTTGGGGCACAACAATCCTAAAATAAGAGAGAAGGTAACGGAAACCATGCAGAAAGGCATGAGTTTCGGAGCTCCTACTGTGTTAGAAAACCAATTGGCTGCATTAATTATAAAAAATAATCGTTTTGTAGAAAAAATTAGGTTCACAAGTTCGGGTACAGAAGCGGTGATGAGTGCTGTGCGTTTAGCGAGAGGATTTACCGGACGCGATAAAATTTTAAAATTTGAAGGATGCTATCACGGCCATAGCGACTCGCTGTTGGTAAAAGCGGGGTCAGGCCTAGTTACTTTTGGTCAAACCTCATCTGCAGGTGTACCTAAATCCTTTGCAGAGGAAACCATTGTCATTCCATTAAATGATAGAAATGCGATTACGCAAGCGTTTGACCAATTTAAAGGTGAAATTGCAGGTGTAATTATCGAAGGTATCCCTGCTAACAACGGTTTAATTATTCAAGATCAAGACTACATCCATTTTTTGAGGGACATTTGTACTGAAAACAGGTCTTTGCTAATTTTTGATGAGGTAATTACTGGTTTTAGATTGGGTTTTGAAGGTGCGGCTGGTTACTATGAAGTGAAGCCAGATATCTTAACTTATGGCAAAATAATTGGCGGTGGTTTACCTGTCGGAATGTACGGTGCATCGGCAGAAATTATGAGCCACATTTCTCCAGATGGGGATGTCTATCAAGCTGGTACGCTTTCTGGCAATCCAGTTGCAATGGCGGCGGGAATAGCAACGCTTACCGAACTTTTAAAAAGCGGATTTTATAAAGATCTAAATGGAAAGACCGAAGAATTTGTTGGCAGCATACAGCGGTTTGCAACTGCTAGAAATTATAAATTTAAGGTTTTTTCTGCAGGCTCTATCTTTTGGTTTTCATTTACCGATAAAGAAACTGTTAAATCCGCAGATGACATAGAATCTATTAGCATGGATAAGTTTAAAACTTTTCACCGCGAGCTTTTAAATCGTAGTATTTACTTAGGTCCTTCAGGATATGAAGTTGGTTTTGTATCTGCAGCACATACCAAAGTTGAGCTAGAAAAAGCAAAGCGCGCAATTTTTGAGAGCTTAGATGTCGCTTTTAAATCTTAGTTTTACGTGTATTAAGTAAATCAAAAATTACATTTTCAAGCGATCTAACCAAATGTGTAAATGAAAAAATCCATCATTATATTCTACTGTTTACTGCTGTATGCCTTAATTCAATTGGTTTCTTGGGGATCTTTAGTGGTGCATTTGGAACCTAGTAGAATGACCATGATCATGGGCGAGGGTGCAGTGTTTCTGTTTCTGATCGGAATCGGTGCGTTTATCCTGCATGAAGCGATAAGAGGGGAGGCGAAATTGAGAGGGCAACAGCAAAATTTTCTGCTCTCTGTTACGCATGAGCTGAAATCGCCTTTGGCAGCCATAAAACTATCCTTGCAAACCATTGTTAAGCGGAAATTAGATCCTGAAAGACAAAATTCCTTATTGAGTAACTCATTAAAAGACATCGACAGGTTGGACGACTTGGTTGAAAACATGTTGTTGGCAACTAAAATCGAGAACAAGTCATACACCTTTCCTAAAGAAACATTTAATTTTTCTGAGATGGTGTACAAAATTGCAGATAGACTGCAAGTACATTCCTGCGAAATAGAACAGATTATCGATGCAGATATACAGCCAAATTTGCAGATTGAGGGTGACAGATTTGCACTGTCATCTGTGGTCACAAATTTATTGGAGAACGCCATCAAATATTCAGATCCTTGCGAAGAAATAAAAGTGATTTTAAAACAGGTTGGGGATCATATTGTATTAAGTGTAGCTGATGTTGGACAGGGAATATCAGACGCAGAAAAAATGCTTATATTCGACAAGTTCTATCGCGTAGGTAATGAGAATGTCAGAAAAGCAAAAGGAACAGGTTTGGGCTTGTTTATTGTGAAAGAAGTTTTGCAAAGTCATGATGCAGACATTACTGTGAAGGACAATGCACCTCGGGGAACCATTTTTGAAGTTACTTTTGGTTAAAAACTATAATTATGTCGCAAAAATTAAGAATATTATTGGTAGAAGACGAAGACCATTTGTTAGATGCCATAAAGTTAAACCTAGAGTTAGAAGGTTATAAAGTGCACGCTGTAAAAAACGGGAAGACCGCTTTAAAAGTTTTTAAGGAAGAGCGTTTTAATTTGATTATACTGGATGTAATGCTGCCAGAAATGGACGGTTTTCAGGTTTGTGAAACCATTCGTTTAGAAAATAATGAAGTTCCAATTATGTTCTTAACGGCTAAAAATACTTCTGAAGATCGTGTTTTAGGGCTTAAAAAGGGCGCTGACGATTATTTGGTTAAACCATTTAATTTGGAAGAACTGATTTTGCGCGTTGGTATTTTAGTAAAACGTAGTTTAAAATCAGATGATTTAAAAGAGCTTAACTCTTATAAAATCGGCGATAAGACCATCTATTTCAATTCTTTTGAATTGAAAAATGATGACGGGAACATTACTCCATTGACAAAAAAAGAGACAATGTTGCTTAAGTTACTGATCGAACGTAAGAATGAGGCTGTATCGCGCGAGCAAATCTTAGAAACAGTTTGGAATTATGATGTTTATCCATCCACAAGAACTATTGACAACTTTATTTTAACCTTTCGCAAATACTTCGAGCCCGATCAAAAAAATCCTGTGTATTTCCACTCTATTAGGGGCGTTGGCTACAAGTTCACTGATGTAAATTAATGTTTAACAGTTCCGGCAGGTTTGCTTTAATGGCCGTTTTTGGCCTGTGTACTGCCGTATGCTCTTATTACGACCAATTGCAGCTTGCGCTTTTATCTGTGCTACTTTTGTGTTTTATACTGTGGAGCCATTTTAAACATGGATCTGTGTTGATGGCTTCTAAATACTTTAAAAACAATGAATTTTCTAAAGCCAAAAGATTTTTGGCAGAGACAAAAAATCCAGAGCGATTGTCGAAAAGTAGACGCGGGTACTATGAGTTTATGCAAGGCAATATGGCTTTGAGAGATGAGGATTATAATCAGGCAGAATATCACTTTCAAATCGCTAGTCGGTTTACTGTTGGCGGAAAAAATGAGAAGTCCTATGTACTTATCCACCTTGCTAATTTGGCATTAAGAAAAAACGATACCGTTAGAGCTGCTGCTTATGCATATAAAGCCAAAGAACTTTCTACCACTAACCGGTCGAAAGAAATTATCAATAAAATAGAAAAAGAAATTAAAAGAATAGAGGTTAGTGTATAATGAGCGCTAATTAAAAGCATTTTACCGACATGATTAACAACTTATTTTTAGATGCAGCATTTTCAAAACAGACCGAACGCCCACCTGTTTGGATGATGAGACAAGCCGGAAGGTTTATGCCAGAATATTGGGAAATTAAAAATAAATATTCTTTTTTGGAAATGTGCAAAACGCCAGAAATCGCGGCTGATGTAACCATGTTGCCAGTAAATTTATTAAATGTAGATGCTGCCATTTTATTTTGTGATATTTTGGTAACCGGCGAGGCGATGGGAGGAGACTTAAGTTTTACTCAAGGTATTGGTCCAAGATTTGCAAACCCCGTGCGTACAGAGGCAGACGTTGAAAATTTAAATGTAGATTGTTTAGAAGAGCTACAATATGTGGCAAATGCCATTAAAGAAATTCAGAAGCGTCTTCATGGAAACATCCCGCTTATAGGTTTTGCTGGCGCACCATTTACAGTAATGAGCTATTTGGTTGAAGGTGGATCTTCCAAAGATTTTAAGTTAACCAAGCTGATGTTGCATAACCAGCCAAAATTGGCGCATGCACTACTTGCTAAAATTGCTGCGGTAACAGCCGATTATTTAAATATGCAAATTGCAGCAGGTGTAAACGCGGTACAGATCTTTGATAGTTGGGCGCAAAGCTTATCATGGGACGATTACAAAGAATTTTCTCATAGATACATTCAAGAAATTATTGCAAAATTAAATAGAAAGGACATTCCGGTTATCTCGTTTTGCAAAGGAAGCTCTGTTTTTGCACCAATTATGGCAGAAGCAAATCCCGACGTCGTTTCTGTAGACTGGAACGCAGATTTGTTGAATATAAAAAGTGCACTTCCAAAAAATATGGCAGTGCAGGGCAATTTGGATCCACATATTTTATATGCTGATAAACCAGTAATTAAGGCACAAATTCACAAGCTATTTGAGAGAATGCGTGGTGAAGATGGATTTATATTTAATTTAGGACATGGAATTATGCCCGATATACCTTTCGACAACGTGAAGTATGCATTTGAGGTAGTAAACGAATTTAGGTATTAATTTGTTCCCGGGCCAAATTTCACCCTCGCCACAATCACCGATCTAAAATTACAGAACTAAGCGAAATCAATTCGTAAAATAGTGTATTTTTGTTTGTAAATCTTGGTGGTTTAAGGCATTTCAGCGGTTACCCATGTTAGAAAACTTCTCTTCTTATTACCTCTATGTCCAAGCCGTTCACATCATTTTTGTGGTAAGTTGGATGGCTGGTTTGTTTTATAGCGTACGTTTGTTTATTTATCATACCGAAGCTAACGCGAGGCCTGATTTGGAGCGAATTGTTTTACAAACAGAATTCGAAAAAATAGAAGCTAGGCTTTGGGGCATTATCACCACCCCAGCAATGATTTTAACAGTAATTGCCGGATTGACCATGATTGTGATTAATCCAGCATTACTAAAAATGCCTTGGATGCATGTTAAGCTTGGCTTTGTAGCGCTACTAATTGTTTACCACTTTATTTGCCAGCGCATTATGCTGCAGTTAAAACGCGGAATATTTAAATTAAGTTCATTCCAACTTAGGCTATGGAACGAGGTTGCTACCATTTTGCTCGTCGCAATTGTGTTTACCGTAGTGCTAAAAAGTGCGGTAGAATGGATTTATGGCCTGACTGGACTCATCATTTTTTCCATAGTGATTATGGTGAGTGTGAAGTTATATAAAAAATACCGAGAACAGCGCAATAGTTAAGGTTTGCAGACCCTACATATTAAATTGTTGATTTCTAGAAAATCTTCATCTAGCCTTAACCAATCTCTCTTATCTTCGCAAAAATATGAAGCAAATATGCATTTAAAACTATCCACGAAGGTATTTCTAATTTTTTGTTTATTGGTTAGTGGTAAAGCCAGTTTCGCACAATTTAACCAATCTGCTTTCGAAAACAGAATAAGGCCAGATAGCAGTTTGGTAAACGAGGTACACTTTGATTTTTACAACCTTAACTTCGTTAGAAATTACGAATACACCAATAACTTTCACGACGGTTACACGCTGTATGGTACGCAACTGCGCCCGGAGTTGATCTATTATGCACATCCAAATTTGGCCATCAGAGTCGGTGCGTACATCAGAAAAGATTTTGGGAGAAATGGCGTGTCTGATGCGAAGCCACTCTTTAATCTTACCTATCACAAACGTAACCTTTCGCTCATTTTCGGTAGCCTAGAAGGGAACGTGCAGCATAAATACATAGAGCCGCTTTACGATTTCGAAAACATCATCACCAACCCTATTGAGTATGGTACACAATTGCTGATAGAGCGGAAAAAATTTACGCTAGACGCTTGGATTGCCTGGCAACACATGATTTATAAAGGAGACCTTGCAAAGGAAGAAATAATTGGCGGCTTAATTACCGAAACAACACTTATAGAAGGGAGTGGATGGAAGTTTAGCTTACCTGCACAGTTTATGGCGTTTCATCAAGGAGGACAGATAGACGCACTAAAAAACATTCCGATCAGTACGTTATTTAACGGAGCTACAGGTTTAAAACTTCACAAAAATTTGGGAGAAAACCTTAAACAAGTGTATACCGATAATTACGTCGCGGTGTACAAAGACAATTCTCCTGATAAGAGACGAGCCTTTCAAGGCGGTTTCGGCGTGTGGCTTAATGCGGGCGTAGAGAGTAAATGGGGTAGCTTGGTTGCAAGTTATTGGCACGGAAATAATTTTATTTCGATAAAAGGAATGCCACTTTATGAGTCTGTGGGTAATAATCTGTACGCGCCCGGTTTTACGCAAAGCGGGAGGAATATCCTTTCTTTGCGTTATGCGTATCAAAAGGAACTGATTCCAAATTTATATTTAGACGTGAGGTTTGAGCCTCATGTAGATCTTGATCACACAGATAAACAACTTCAGTTTAACCATTCTTTCTTTCTGACTTACAAGCGAGATTTCAAATTGTTTAAGATTAAGAAGAACGGCAACAATAGTGATTAATCTGGTGGCAATTTTTCGGATCGGTCAACTATGATCTGGGCCTTATCCTGAAGCCGGTTGCGCCAAAGTATAAATTGCTCCCAAGCGCTAACGATGGGAATGGCATCCTCCTAATTGGCCTTTAAAAGCCAATTAAAGATACAATGGACAGCGTGTAAAAGCGCCCTAATAATATCAAACTGTTTGAAAAACTAAAATATTTTAGGGATTTTGGGCGTTCCCCTGAAGAGGGTCGCGCTTTCCGTTGCAATCTTTTTGTTCGTTCCTCGCAAAAAGGATTTCCAAGCAATACACACATGCTAGGTCTTGCGCTAACGATGGGAATGGCATCCTCCTATGTTTGAATAATAATAATTTATCATCAAATTTATAGAAATAAGTGAAGAGGCGAGA
>NZ_JBSSEL010000016.1:0-97938 GCF_054061655.1 Pedobacter sp. UYEF25
CAACTCACTCTCTCGCCTCTTCACTTATTTCTATAAATTTGATGATAAATTATTATTATTCAAACATAGGAGGATGCCATTCCCATCGTTAGCGCTCGGAGTTGAGTCGCAAAATTTGGTTAGCGATTGCAGAGGAAATCCTTTTTGCGAGGAACGAGCAAAAAGATTGCAACGTAAAGCGCGACCCTCTTCAGGGGAACGCCCAAATTATGAGAAGACTCATTAGCTTTTTAAGGTTGATGATGTTGATATTTATTAGTGCGCTTTTACACGCTGTCCATTGTATCTTTAATTGGCTTTAAGGTGCCAAAAAAAGGATGCCATTCCCATCGTTAGCGCAAGACCTAGCATGTGTGTATTGCTTGGAAATCCTTTTTGCGAGGAACGAGCAAAAAGATTGAAACGTAAAGCGCGACCCTCTTCAGGGGAACGCCCAAATCATTTAAAAACTCATTGAATTTTTTAACGTTCATGATGTTGAGGATTATTTGGGCGCTTTTACACGCTGTCCTTTGTATCTTTACTTGTCACATAAAGCACCGAACGGCTGTCATTCTGCTTAGGATATTGCTTATACGCACTTGTTAACGCGCATTCAAGTTTTAAAAATATCCCACCCGGTACTGTAAAATTAAAACCAAAGAAAGTTACACCTTTTTGGCTTTCGTTTGTTAAAGTCAAACTGAGCAAATAACAGTCCAATAATTTAACAATTTTATAGCTCAACAATTTCATTATGCGAAACTTCACAGCTAAAAAACTCAATAAATACACGCCTTCAAAGCAATTACGAAAACAATTCACAATAGAAAAAAATCAGTAATTATTCTCGATGTTATGGATTATCAACAAATAGAAACTCTTTTGGGCGCGGATAATAGTCGCCTATTATCGCATGTATGCAAAACAATCGACAAGAAAAATTTGCATCTGCCTTCTTCAAATTTCATTAACGATGTAATTTCCGTTAGCGATAGGAACATACAAACTTTGCGGAATTTGCATGCGATATTTGGTAATGGACGGTTGGCAGGTACCGGTTATCTGTCTATTTTGCCTGTAGATCAAGGAGTCGAGCACAGTGCGGGCGCGTCTTTTTCTGCAAACCCAGAATATTTCGACCCTGAAAATATTGTTCAACTGGCTATAGAGGGCGGTTGTAATGCAATAGCCTCTACCTATGGAACGTTAGGCGCAGTTGCAAGAAAGTACGCGCATAAAATTCCTTTTATTGTAAAGTTAAACCATAACGAACTGCTTACTTATCCAAATCATTACGATCAAATTATGTTTGCTTCTGTTAATGGCGCCTGGAATTTAGGTGCTGCGGCGGTTGGTGCAACAATTTATTTCGGCTCGGAGGAAAGCGACAGACAAATTATAGCAGTTTCAAAAGCTTTTGAAGAAGCACACCGATTAGGAATGGCAACTGTACTTTGGTGCTATTTAAGAAATTCGGCGTTTAGCCCGGATGGTACGGATTATACTTTAAGTGCAGATTTAACTGCGCAGGCAAATTATCTTGGTGTAACCATTCAAGCAGATATCATAAAGCAAAAACTTCCAGAGAATAACGGCGGATTTCAAGCTTTAAGCACTAAAACGGAAAGTTATGGCAAGTTTGATAAACGGATGTATACTAAGTTGAGCAGTGATAACCCAATAGATCTTTGTCGCTACCAAGTGGCAAATGGTTTTATGGGCAGATCTGGATTAATTAATTCTGGAGGTTCTTCGTCTGGTGACAAGAATAAAGATTTATTGGACGTAGTAAAAACTGCGGTAATCAATAAAAGAGCTGGCGGTACCGGCGTTATATCGGGTAGAAAAGCCTTCGAAAAGAGTTTTAAAGATGGCATACAATTGCTCAATAGCATTCAAGATGTATATTTGGAACAGAAAATCACCGTCGCTTAAATTATAAAACATGAAAACTACGATTACAACTCTTTTTACAGACATAGGCGGTGTATTGCTAACGAATGGGTGGGATAGAAATGCGCGAGCAGAAGCAGTAGAAAAATTTGGCTTGGATAAAAAAGACCTGGAAGAACGCCATCATCTTACATTCGATACCTACGAAGTTGGGAAAATTACGCTTGATGAGTATCTCCACAGGCTAGTGTTTTATGAAGAACGAGATTTTTCAGAGAACGATTTTAAGGAATTTATGTTCAGTAAGTCACAGCCATTTCCCCAGATGATTAAGTTGCTAAGCGATTTAAAAAAGAAGTACAGTTTAAAAGTTGCAGTGATAAGCAACGAAGGGCGAGAATTAAATCAGTATCGAATCGATACCTTCAATCTAAATGAATTTGTAGATTTTTATGTTTCCTCTAGCTTTGTGCATTTTCGTAAGCCAGATGCTGATATTTTCAAAGTGGCAATAGATATTTCTCAGTGCGATATTGAAAATAGCATTTACATAGACGATAGAAAGCTTTTTGTTCAAGTCGCAGACGATATTGGCTTAAAAGGCATTATGCACAAAGATTATGAAAGTACTAAGGTAAAGTTAGCTGAAATGGGTTTAACGTTGTAAATAAACAACGTTAAACATTAAACCTAAAGTGCATAATGTCTCCATCTTGCACAATATAGGTTTTTCCTTCTACACCCATTTTTCCAACTTCTTTACAGGCACTTTCAGAACCTAGCTCAACAAAATCTGTGTATTTAATAACTTCTGCCCGGATAAACCCCTTTTCAAAATCGGTATGAATAACGCCTGCGGCCTGCGGAGCGGTAAACCCGTTGGTTATTGTCCAAGCGCGAACTTCTTGTACGCCGGCAGTAAAATATGTACTTAAATTTAACAATCTGTAGGCCGATCTGATTAACTTGTGTACACCAGATTCTTTCAAACCCATATCTCCTAAAAATTCTTCGCGCTCCTCATAGCTTTCCAGTTCTGCAATTTCAGATTCAATTTTCGCAGAGATGACTAACACTTCCGCTTTTTCATCAGAAACATTGGCTTTTACAAGTTCGACATATGAATTTCCGTCAACAACAGATGCTTCATCTACATTGCACACATACATCACCGGTTTTTGAGTAAGTAACCCTAGATTTTCAATAAAGTCTAAATCTTCCTGAGAAACAGCTGCCGTACGAATTGATTTTCCGTTTTCCAAATGCTTTTTAACAACAGTTAAAATTTCAAATGTTCTTTTAGCTTCCTTATCGTTTCCAGTTTTGGCTATTTTTTCCACTTTTTGAATGCGCTTATCTACGGTATCCAAATCTTTTAGTTGCAATTCTGTATCGATAATTTCTTTATCTCTAATGGGGTCTACAGAACCATCTACATGAATCACATTTCCATCGTCGAAACAGCGTAACACGTGAATAATGGCATTTGTAGCGCGAATATTACCTAAAAATTGATTTCCCAGACCTTCTCCTTTCGAAGCTCCTTTTACCAAGCCCGCAATGTCTACAATTTCGATCGTATTTGGTTGTACTTTTTGGGG
Organism: Pedobacter sp. UYEF25; assembly: GCF_054061655.1. Classification (NCBI taxonomy): domain Bacteria; kingdom Pseudomonadati; phylum Bacteroidota; class Sphingobacteriia; order Sphingobacteriales; family Sphingobacteriaceae; genus Pedobacter; species Pedobacter sp. UYEF25. The sequence continues at coordinate 3,477 of NZ_JBSSEL010000016.1, forward strand.
TTTAACTAGTTCTGCAAGTTTGTTTAAGCGCTCATCGGGCACTGTAATTACCCCAATATTTGGCTCAATAGTACAGAACGGGAAATTAGCCGCTTGTGCTTTCGCATTAGATAAACAATTAAAGAGGGTAGATTTACCTACATTGGGTAACCCAACTATGCCACATTGTAACGCCATGCTCGAATTTATAAAATTGATAAAATTGTTTGTATGCTATTTCTGGACTCTTATCAAAAGGAGTATGTTTTTGGCAATTCCGACTGATCGCAGTTCGATTTAAAAGTCGCAAAGATATGTTTTTAAAACCTCATTTTAAAAGCAGTGGTTGCCTTAATTAGATATTTTATATATGTTTGCCGAACATTTTTTATGGAAGATTTAGAAACAGCAGAACCGACAGCGGTTAAATTAATAGTAACTGAGGAAATGCGTAGTTACATTTACGACATTACCAAATGGGCAAAATTCTTATCTATAATTGGTTATGCGGTTGCCATATTGCTTTTGCTTGGCTCGTTTAGTATCGGCTCGCTTTTAAACAGCAATCCGTCGGCGCTTGCTGCTTTGGGTCCTTTGGCAAAAGGTGGTTCTACGTTAATATCTATAATTTATTTACTGATTGCAGCCTTTTATTTTTATCCAAGTATGCTGCTTGGCAGGATTTCAGCAAGAGGTAAACAGGCTGTGCTTTTCGGCGATCAAGAAAACCTTGACAGCACTTTGCTCCAGATGAAATCACTCTTTAAGTTTTGGGGGATTATTACGCTTGTAATAATTGTAGCCTATGTGTTGTTGGTAATTTTGGTTGGCAGCGGCCTAGCAAAGTAGGTTTTAATACGCAAAATTTATCTGTCAAATTTGTCCATTTCTATTGGTTTTTGCCAGCCATAATGTGGTTCGTAGTAATTCCATAGCAATTTGCTCAAATTTCTAATAAGCGTCCAAGATTCGTTATCATATTTCCAAGAAGTATCTTTTATGTTTTTTGTGGTGATGCAAAAGACATAATCTCCATGGGGGGCATTTACCAGCAATACTTCAGACCGAGCCTCATCTACCGCTCCTGATTTTGAAGCCACCTGAACTGTTGGTGGGATTTCTGACAGCGCTTCAGAATCATAATATATTCTTGTTAGGTTCCTGTAAATACGCTCAGAAGAAGCAGCATTAATCATTTTATCATCTCTGATCATCCTCACCAGCGTCGCCATTTCTCTAGGTGTAGTTTGTCCCCAGCCGTATTTTTGTTGATTCTCTTTTCTGCCCTCTGTACGAGAATTTACCCTCGTATATTTCAATCCATATTGCGCCATCAGCGCATTGATTTGGGTGCCTCCTCCGGCCATTGATTGGCACCATAAACTAGCAGTATTGTCGCTCGTGGTAATCATCAACATCAATACTTTGCTCAGGGCAATTTGCGCACTATCTTTAAAAGAACCTAAAATGTCTTCGCCAGGGTACAATAAACTATCCCGATAGGTTAAAATGGCATGATAATCCACTTCCTTTTTTTCTATCTTATTAAAAATACCACAAGTAATTGGTACTTTAATCATACTTGCCGTTGGGAAAATGGTGTCGGCATTTAAGACTGCAACTCTCCCTGTTTTTAGGTCTTTAACATAGATGCCAACAGTCCCCTTAAATCCTTTCGAAAGATCCGCTATTTTATATTGTAGCTTTTTATCAATCTTTTCTTGAGCCGATAAGCTGGCTGTAAAAAGTATCATTAAAATGGCTCCTAAAAATTGTTTCATAATGGCGCGTTTTAAAATGGCAAAAAAAAAGGCCATTGTGGATACAACAGCCTAACTAATTTTGAAGAGGGATTTAAGAAGAAAAATCTTCTTTCGGTTTATAACTACCGTCTCCATTCTCATTATATTCGTATCTTTTCTCTACTACTTCTTGGTTGTTTTTAATATAGTCAATGGTTTGGTTTAGGCCTTCAGTAAATTTTTCGAAATCCTCTTTGTAAACAAAAATTTTATGTTTTACAAATACACCGTCTTCTAATCTTTTTTTACTTTCGGTTAGCGTTAAGTAATAATCGCCAGAACGCGTTGCTTTTACATCAAAAAAGTAAGTTCTTTTACCAGCTCTTACTTTTTTAGAAAAAACTTCTTCTCTTTCTCTGTTGTCAAAATCTCCCATGCGTGGTCTTTGTAGTTTTATTGGGTAAATATAAAGCAATTATTTAAAGTTCAAAACAGAATTTCCCATTAAACCTTGCGGCTTTCCTCCTCTAAGAGCTGATTATTGTAAATATCCGTATAAATACCATTTAGCGCCAGTAAAGAAGTGTGTGTGCCCTGCTCCTTTATTTGTCCATCTTCTAAAACCAGTATTTTATCTGCATTTTTAATGGTAGAAATTCTATGTGCAATCAAAATGCTGGTTTTATCTTTCATTAACTTGCCCAAATTCTGTAGAATATCCTCTTCGGTTTTTGTATCAACGGCGGATAGGCAATCGTCAAAAATTAGTAGTTTTGGAGATTTAATTAAAGCGCGCGCAATTGATACGCGCTGTTTTTGGCCGCCTGAAAGCGTAATTCCCCTTTCTCCCAACATGGTTTCAAATCCCTTGTCAAAATCAACGATGTTTTGATAAACTGATGCGTTTTTGGCTGCTACATATACTTCTTCATCTATCGCTTTATTTAAGCCGAAGGCAATGTTGTTTTTAATAGTGTCAGAAAACAAAAAAACCTCCTGAGGCACAAAACCGATTTGATTTCTAAAATGACCAAGACTGATTTGTTTTATATTTTCGCCATCAATTTCGATGCTACCTGTGCTTACATCGTACATGCGCATAATTAAGTTAGCCAATGTAGATTTTCCAGAACCTGTTTTACCTATAATTGCAACAAATTCGCCACTTTTAATTTCGAAATTAACATTGTTTAGCGCGCGAATACCTGTATCAGGATAAGTAAAATTGACGTTGTTAAATTTAATGTCTCCGTGTAAAGTTGTTTCCTCGTTATTGGTCGATTGTATATCTGGCTCAATGTCCAGAAATTCATTAATCCGCTGTTGTGAAGCTGCGGCCCTTTGAATTAAGTTGGTTACCCATCCCAACATGGTTACTGGAAAAGTAAGTTGCGTTATATAGATGATAAACTCTGCAATATTGCCGGCTGTTATACTCCCGTTTATAACTTGAATGCCGCCAATATAAATGGTTAAAATGGTGCTCAACCCAATCAGCAGGAGCATTGTAGGATAGAAAAGAGCAGAAACTTTTACCAAGCTAAGCGAATCCTTTTTATAAGCATCGCTTTGCAACTCAAAAAGTTGACGGGTATGATCTTCTCGCACGTAGGATTTTATAATCCTAATGCCCGAGAAGCGTTCTTGAACAAAACTCGACAAATCTGATAAACGTTGCTGAATTTTCCCGCTTTTTTTAAAGATTACCGTATTTACATAGTAAATGATAACAACCAAAAATGGAAGCGGAAGCAAACAGTATATTGCAAGCTTTGCATTTACACTAAACATCGCGTAGACAATTAATACCGCAAGTGCAAATGTATTTACGGCATACATAATCGCCGGACCAACATACATTCTCACCCTGTTTACATCTTCTGTGGCGCGCGCCATTAAATCGCCGGTATTGTTCCGCCGATAAAAACCGAGGCTTAAAATTTGATAGTGCTTGTAAATGTCGTTCTTCAGGTCGAACTCTATATGGCGGCTCATTAGTATCAGCGTTTGCCGCATCAAGAATAAAAAAATACCTCTAATAAGATAAAGAAGTACCACGAGAAAACCGAAATAAAGCAGACTATTTCCAAAAATATCATACATGACCTGTTGGCGGTTAAAACCCTCAAATAGGTTGTAAATTTGAATGTTCTCTGTAATGATATCAAAAGCGTAGCCAATAACCTGTGCCGGAATGACACCAAAAACATTGGCAATTACTACAAAAATCACCCCCGGTATAATCCACCACTTATATTTATAGAAATATTTATTTAATCGTTTGAGGTGCTTCATTTATGCAAACTTACTTAAACACTCGCTAATTTTTTTATAGTTAAGTTAAAAACGAGTATTAACGGTTTTTTATTTTAATTTTGTCCCAATTCACCGTTTAACGCATCATGGCAACAGATTTGACTCCGAACACATCCGTTTTAGCTCAGCAGCAGTTGTATGGACATAAGAAGTTGACTTTTTGTAATGACGAGAGTACTGGCCTAAAAGCCATAATCGCTATACATGACACAACTTTAGGTCCGGCTCTGGGCGGTACACGTATGTGGACTTATGCCACCGAGGGTGAGGCTTTAGAGGACGCGCTTCGGTTGTCTCGTGGCATGACCTACAAAGCCGCAATAACTGGGTTAAATCTTGGTGGTGGAAAAGGGGTTATTATTGGAGATTCTAGAAAAGATAAAACAGAGGCGCTGATGCGCAGCTATGGCAAATATATAGACAATCAAAACGGAGAATTTATTACAGCCGAAGAGCTAGGAACCGATACAAAAGACATGGAGTATATCCGTATGGAGACAAAACATGTTACTGGAGTACCAGAATCTATGGGCGGAGCAGGCAATCCTGCACCTTTTACTGCGCAGGGTGTTTATCTTGGTATAAAAGCAAGTGTGAAAGAGGTGTTTGGCACTGATACACTTGCAGGCAGAACGGTTGTTGTGCAAGGCATCGGAAGTGTGGGTGAAGAGCTGGTAGCTTTATTGAGACGCGAAAACGCCGAAGTGATGGTAAGTGATATTAACGCAGAACAATTAAATTACGTAGTGAAAAAGTACGGCGCAAAACCGATTGCTGCAGATAAAATTTTTAGCGTTGTTGCAGATGTTTATGCACCCTGTGCGATGGGCGCCACGGTAAATAAGAACACCATCGCAAAAATGAATTTTGCAATTATTGCAGGGTCTGCAAATAATCAATTGCGAGATGAATCGTTAGATGGAAAGCTGTTGTTGGAGAAAGGTATTTTATTTGCGCCAGATTATTTGATAAACGCCGGCGGGTTAATTGCCTGTTACTCAGAATTGACAGGTTATGGAAAAAAGCGCGCCATACAGTTAACAGAAAATATTTATGATGCGACTAGAAATGTGATAAGATTAAGTAAAACAGAAAATATCCCGACAATTGTTGCAGCAAATCGCATTGCAGAAAAAAGAATTGCTGATTTAAAGAAAATAAAATAAATAATATAATTAAAGGTAAACATTACCAAACCCGTTCTTACATTCATGTTAAACAGAAGGCACCTACGTATAAAAGCTTTGCAAAATATTTTTGCTTGGCATTTAGCAGACAGAAAAGACATTAAAGGAGATCTTAAAATCCTTATGCAAAGCATTGATAGCGTATACGAAATGTATATTTGGATGCTTTCTTTATTGGTAGAAGTGACGGAATACACAGCAAATGACGCTGCTGACCGAGCCAATAAATTCTTAAAAAAAGAGGAGGACATTAACCCTAACTTAAAGTTGTTAAACAATAAGTTTAGTGTAATGCTTCAACAAAATCCACAATATTTAGAAGCTATAAAGAAATATAAGGTAGAGTGGAGTTTCGATCCAGAAATTCGGAAGACCATCTATAATAGTCTAAAAGTGTCAAAAGAATATACTGAGTATCTTGCAGATCCAAATGAAACGCTAGAGTCATCAAAAGACATTATTAAATATATTTTCAGGAAAATCATTCTTAAAAACCAAGGCATTATACAAGTGTTTGAAGAAAAATTTATCAATTGGCAAGTAGATCATGAGGTGATGAAGGGCATGGTAGCCAAAACCTTGAAAAACTTCAACTCTGATGATCCTTCTAAGAATAAGCTTACAGAAATAAGTGCTGATTGGCCTGAAGATAGCAAATTTGTGCAGGATTTATTTGTACATACTTTACAAAACGATAGCAAATATCAGGAGCTGATTGCGGAAAGGACGAAGAATTGGGAATCAGAGCGTATTGCGCTGATGGACACAATTTTGATGAAAATGGCCATCTGCGAAATGATGAATTTTCCTTCCATTCCCGTTAAGGTAACTATAAACGAATATTTGGATCTTTCTAAAGATTACAGTACACCGAAGAGTAATTCGTTTATAAATGGTATTTTGGACAAAATTTTAGGCGACCTTCAAAAATCTAAATCGATTAAAAAGATAGGACGCGGTTTAATAGAATAATCTAACTAAGAAATAAAATGAAAAAGCTGTTGATTTTTTGTGTCGCTTCCTTGGCACTTGCATCTTGCCACAATGCAAATACACAAGTTAAAGATGGGTCGTCTACAGACTCAAATACCGTTGCAACGGCAGGTGCACCGGTGATAAAGTTTGAGAAGGATGTTCACCAATTCGAAAAAATTAAAGAGGGTGAAAAGGTAGAGTATGATTTTAAATTCACAAACGTGGGCAAAAGTCCGCTGATAATTTCTAGCGCTACTGCAACTTGTGGTTGTACCATTCCAGAACCTCCAAAAGAACCTATTTTGCCCGGGAAAGATGGCTTTATCAAAGTTGTATTTAATAGTGCAGGTAAATCAGGAATAAATGATAAAGTTATTACAGTAAACAGCAACGCCAGCCCAAATATTAACACCGTACATTTGGTGGGTGAGGTTGTGCCTAGAGCTAAGTAGGCTTTATGCTAAGATAAAATTGATTTTAAGTAAAGATTTATAAACCAATACAAATAATAGAAATGACGTTAACAGTAATTTTAGATGCGGCTCCCGGGGCTGGGATGTTAGGTACTTTAGGGCCAATGGTGTTGATTATGGTGGTATTTTACTTCTTTATGATTCGTCCACAAGTAAAAAAAGCCAAAGACCTTAAGAAGATGGTGGCAGAATTAAAAAAAGGGGATAAAATTGTAACTACCGCTGGCATACACGGTAGAATTATCGAGATGAATGACACTACGTTCTTGATAGAAGTTGAAGGTGGAACAAAAATTCGTTTTGATAAGTCTGCGGTTTCTTTAGATGCTACGAAAGCAGTATTACCAAAAGTATAAATAGCATTTTTCTATACAAAGAAGCCGGTAGATCCGGCTTTTTTTATTTGAGGTGTTGTTTGCAAATGTAGCCATACTGTAGATTTTGCTGAGTTTGTTTTGGCTATATTTGCGATAGCATATAATGTTTTTTAAGGTCTAATTAGCAAATGGCAATAATAAAACTTACGAAGATAGAGAAGAGGCGAGTGGTTGGAATGTTTGCATGCCTCTGTTTTGCCATTGCTGCTTGGTTGTTTATGGCTCTGAACAATAAATATGTCTACACTGCCAAAACCGTATTAAATTACAAAAATTTCCCTTTAGAGCGAGCATTCCATCCACTACAGTCAGACACCGTAGATTTACAGGTAGAAGGCTCAGGTTGGCAATTGTTGTTTTCTCGGTTACGTATAAAACCGCAATCTATTCCTGTGGATTTAGAGCCATTGAATAAGAAAGATTTTATCGTTTTTTCAAATCAAATCAACGGGATAAATAAGCAGTTTGTGAGTTCACAAAAAATTATTTCTGTTAGGCCAGACACATTGTATTTTGATTTCACCAAAAGATCGGTAAAGAAAGTTCCAATTAAACTCGTCAAAAAAATTAGTTTCGCAAATCAGTTTGGCCTCTCTAATGATATTATGTTAACCCCAAGATATGTTACGGTAACCGGGCCGCTAGAAGATTTAAAGAAGATTTCCGTATGGGATACAGATACGCTTTCTTTAAATAATTTATCAAACAATGCCTCGATCCGGATTGGGATGCAGCAAACACATTCTAAAAATATAAATATTTATCCTGCTAGGGTGGAAGTTAAAATTCCTGTAGATGAATTTACGGAAAAAACAATCGAAGTTCCCTTAAAAATGATCAACAATAAAGGATTTAATAGCATTATGCTTTACCCAAAAAAGGTAAAGGTAACCTTTTTAGTTGCTTTGAATAATTATAGCCAAGTAGATGAAGATTTTATCCAAGCTGCTGTAGATGTTACCGAGTGGAAAAATGAGCATCACAATCAATTCACAGTTAAAATAATAGACTTTCCTGATTATTGTAAGCTTATCAAGGTTTCGCCGGGGAAAGTAGATTTTATTGTAGAAAAATAATGTACAAAGTTGGAATAACGGGTGGAATAGGGAGCGGTAAGACTTTGGTTTGCAACGTTTTCCGGCAATTAGATGTTTCTGTTTTTTTCGCAGATGACGCTGCTAAGCGTTTAATGACGACTGATAAAACATTAATGGAGGAAGTTAAGAGTGCATTTGGTAGGGAAAGTTATTTTAACGACGGGAAGTTAAATAACAAATGGATTGCAAACATTGTCTTTAACAACAGCGCAGCATTAGAAAAACTAAATGCTATGGTACATCCGGCAGTTTTTAGAGACTTCAAGCACTGGTGTAACAACGTAGATAAGAAAGTGCCTTACGTCGTTAAAGAAGCGGCACTTCTTTTCGAAAGTGGTTCAGATAAAATGTGCGACGTGACAGTGGTGGTACTCGCACCGCTAACTTTAAGATTAGATCGGGTCATCCAGCGAGACAAAGTATCTATGGAACAAGTTATGGCTCGAGTGGAAAAGCAATTTACGGACGAACATAAAGCGAGTCTTGCCGACTTTCAGATCACAAACGATGACAAGCATAGCCTTATAGAGCAAGTGTTGGCACTACACAATCGATTTTTGAAGATTGCGTCAGCGAATAAGTAGTTAGTCTTTTCTTAATCTCTAACATGATTTTAGATAATTTCATTACCATAAACAGTATTGGGCTTTATTGTCCTTACGGCGATTTTTACTTAGATCCGCAACAGGCGGTTGCGACTGCTGTCATTTCGCATGCCCACGGCGATCATGCTGTGCGTGGAAATGAGCAAGTGTATTGCACCGCAGCAACAGCTGCATTTATGAAGCATCGTTATCGGAAAGCTGCCGGAGTAGCGTTTTCTATTAAAAATTACCATCAAGAGTTTATGATTGGCGAGGTGCATATTATACTTTACCCGGCAGGCCACATGCTAGGTTCTGCACAAGTTTTGATGATCTATAAAGGCCTAAGGTATTTGTATTCGGGAGACTATAAACTTGAGGAAGATTTTACTTGTGAGCCGCTAGAATTTGTAGAAGCTGACGTGTTTATAACAGAAAGTACTTTTGCAGATCCGTCTACCAAACATCCGGCAGCAGCCGAAGAAGTAAAAAAACTAAACGAAACCAACTTTAACATTATGCTTGGTGCTTACTCCTTGGGTAAAGGACAGCGAATGGTTCAGTTGTTAAATGCTCATTGTGAGGGCAAAATGATAATGCTACACCACAATATTGCCCCAATAGCGAAGATTTACGAGGATTTTGGCATCCATTTGGGCAGCTATAAGTTGTACGATAGGAAAACGATGAAGCAAGAAAAGGAAAACCAAGTATATATTGTGCCGCCCATTGTTTTTAATAATTATTTTCGGGCAACCAATGTGGTCAGAGCCTTTGCCTCTGGATGGAAAAATTTGCAGGAACGGAATGGGATTTCGTTATTTATTTCAGATCATGCCGATTGGCAGGCTATTTTAGAAACTATCAAACGAGTTAATCCAAAACAAGTATGGACCTTGCACGGGGATGGTCGTCAACTTAAGCAACATTTCGATGGTGCATTAGAAGTTAGAATTTTGAATCAATGAGATAGCGTAAATGGCTGAACATACCGATGAAAGAGGGCATAGATTTTTATTTTAATGAAGATGGCTTTATGGTGATGACGGAAGTTTACCATTTAAAGCGCGGAACGTGCTGTAAGAGTGTTTGCAAACACTGCCCCTGGGATTACGGCAGGAAAAAGCGAAAACGGAAAGATGAAAAGTAGTTTTTGATGGAGTTTGGGTCGCTTTATGGATAGATTTAACCCTACCTGTATTGTCGGCGTGATGGTTTTTTGTTTCATTTTCGGTTAAAGCCCGGAACAAAACATAATGCCTATATTTATAGATATGTAGCTTCGGCTGAAATGTTAGCGGTGGATTTTAATCTATCGTTTACTCGGAAAAACACTTTCTACCAAGTCGGCCGGAGGCCTAATATTTCTTTTCAAATTTAAGTCCTGCATAGATTTCTAACAAGGGTAGAGAGATCGCTAATGAGCGGAAATTTAGTAAATCGTCGAGGCTATTGTGTTCATCCAACTCCCAATTTGCTTTTTCGTTGAGGAAGAAAGCTTCGACAGAAACAGATGCTGAATCAACCATAACATATTCTTTTAACGATGGAATTGCCCTATACAATTTAAATTTATCGCCTCTATCGTAGCTTGTTGTTGATGGCGATAAAATTTCGATGATAACCGTCGGAAGTATAAAGCTGGCATCATCTAATTCACTTTCCTGTGGCTCTTTGCAATAAATAGATATGTCTTGATAGGTATAAAGCGTATTTTCTGGAATGTGCAGCCGCATATCGCTACCGTAGGGAAAACATGGAGAATCTTTTAACTCGTTGAAAAGATTTGCTGACATATTCATAGCTATCCTAACGTGCGGTCGTTCAGCTCCCGCGATGCCAAATATCTCACCATCAAAATATTCGTGTTTTTCGGTCGCATGACGCTCTAGTTCTAAATATTCTTGAGGAGAAAAATGTCTTTTTTCGGAAGCTGTAGTCGGCTCTTTAGTGAGATTTTCCATAACCGAAATTACCTAATTAAACCCGAAAATCCAATGTGCTTTTATGATAGTTCAATGTGATGTAAATGTTTTAATGCCCCGTAAAAAAACCGATTAATGCGATGCCAATTCCTAAAAGTACGGCAATCATTTTACGGAAATTAATTTTATGATCGGCGCTAGATTCAAATAAAATGGTGGTAGAGATGTGAAGAAATATTCCTATTACGATACCCATAATTTTATTAAAATACTGATCTAAGCCTCCAATACTTCCATTGCTCAATCCAAAACTTACATAATATCCAAGTGGCGACATCAACGCAAAAAGAATAATGTAAAAAATAATGGCAGCGCGCTTAAACTCATTTTGCAAAAAGATGCTTGCTAGCGCAAATGCAGCCGGAATGTGATGTAAGGCAATCCCAAATATAAGTTCATTATGCTGATCTTTAGCAAGCGGCATACCTTCTAAAAAAGCGTGTAAACAAAGGCTGATCATAATTCCGAAAGGGAAAATATGGCCTTCGTTATGTTTGTGAATATGTCCATGTTCAATTCCTTCAGAAAATTGTTCTAAGACAATCTGCAATAAAAAGCCTAATAAAATAAATAGGCCAATTTCTTTGCTATCAGTTCCACTATAGGCATCCGGAATTAAATGCAACACCGTGATGGCAAATAGAAACGCGCCGCTAAACGCAAGAATTAACTTTAGTAGCTTAGATTTATCGCTTTTAACCAAAAAGATTGCAGTGCCGCCAAAAAAGGCACAGAAAAAGAGCGCGCAAATTTTCCAGATTTCCATTTAAAAAGAGGGTTGTAAATAGTTAAACAATCGGCTGCAAAGGTAGCCAATTAAGGCGCCAAGCAAAGCGCCTACTGTCACGTCTATTGGATAGTGCACGCCTACATATACTTGAGCAAAGCAAATTAAAGTCGCCCAGGTTAAGCCTAGTGGCAAAATCGGCTTCCAATATTTATAGAATAGGCAAATTAAAAAAACAGCTATGGCAAAATGATTGGTGGCATGGGAAGATGGAAAGCTTTGTCCGGTGCCGCAACCTACGCGGTGAATAATGTCATTTGCCAAGCTGGGCTCGTTGCAGGGCCGTAACCTGCCGGCCATTGGCTTAATAAGGCGCGAGGAAATTAAATCGCCCATGGCGAAAGTAAATATGAGCCCTCCAATGATGTAGTAGCCGGTCTTTTTATATTGAACGATTGAAAAGACGATGATGAAAAGATACAACGGTGCCCAGAAAAATTTGTTTCTTACTAAGGGCATTAGCCAGTCAAAAAAGGAATTTGACATTCCTCTGTGGACCGATAAAAACAACTCTACATCTAATTGTTTAATGGTCTCTAAAGTGCTGGTTACAGTTGCTATTTCCACAATCATGCTTTCCTGCAAATTAAAATAAGTCGCTCAGATTTAGTTTCATCAAAATCATTTAAATTATAGTCTCCAAAAGTTTTTTCGATGTACATACCTGCAGCAAGCAACATTCGCTTAAAATCATTAAATGTAAATGCTTGTACTCGCTCCTCAAAGTGGTATTTCTTACCCTCTGCTTCGAAATTTATTCCCTTTATAATTTTACCTTCAACAACCGTCTTTACAATTTCAAAGTGAATACCGTCTATCTCCTTTAATTCTCGGCTGTTTAAATTTTGAATGATGTTTTCAGCGTTAAAATAATCTAAAACCAAACACCCGTCATGTTTAAAAGCTTTTCTAAAACTTTTTAAAGCTTTAACATGTTGGTATTCTGTCTCAAAATAACCAAAACTTGTAAATAAATTAACCGCGATATCGAAATAATTGATGTAAAACAACTGTCGCATATCGTGAACTAGAAAATGCAAATAATCATTCTCGAATTGTTTGGCATAACGCACACTTTGCTCAGAAAGGTCTATGCCGGTTACGTCGAAACCTTTTTTATTTAAATAGATGGCATGACGTCCCTTTCCGCAGGCTATGTCCAAAATTTTACTTTTTAGAGGCGGTTTTAAGTATTTAGTAAGATTGTCTATAAAAAACTCGGCTTCAGCATCGTTCCTTTGTTGATAGAGAATGTGATAGTACGGTGAATTAAACCAGTATTGAAACCATTTACGCTGCATTATAACGGCTTTTTGTGCCTGCAAACTTATAAAAAATGTCTCAAACCTCTGGTTTTAATTTGCGGAGAAGCATTTTTAGGTGTTTCACCTTGAGGATTATTTTTCTGTTTCAGAGGAACCTTTTTATATAAACCGACTAACCTTTACATGAGTAGCTCGCAAATTTTGTTAATTTTGCTTGAAATTTAAAACCATCAAATTGACATTAATAAAATCTATATCCGGAATTAGAGGAACCATTGGGGGGCAGGCGGGTGCCGGTTTAACACCAGTAGACATTGTAAAATTTACTGCTGCCTTTGGGCAATGGGTGATAGATAAAACCGGAATTAAAAAAATTGTGGTTGGTAGAGATGCTCGTTTGTCTGGAGAAATGCTTAACAATTTAGTTGTAGGAACACTACAGGGCATGGGAATAGATGTGGTAGATGTTGGCTTATCTACAACGCCAACAGTAGAAATAGCGGTGCCAGAGGAAGATGCAGGCGGTGGAATTATTTTAACCGCTAGCCACAACCCAAAACAATGGAATGCTTTAAAATTATTAAATAACGAAGGCGAATTTATAAACGATTTAGAAGGAAAAGCAGTTTTAGAACTGGCAGAAAATGCGGCATTTAATTTTGCCGAAGTAGATAAGCTCGGGAAGGTTATTAAAAACGACACCTATCTACAAAAGCACATAGACAAGGTGCTAGCATTGGCTTTGGTTGATGCGGAAGCCATTAGAAATGCTAATTTCAAAATAGCAATAGATTGCGTAAACTCTACTGGAGGCATCTTTATTCCGGCTTTGCTTAATGCATTGGGCGTTAAAGACATTATTGAATTGTATTGTACGCCTGATGGAAATTTCTCCCATAATCCGGAGCCTGTGCCCGAGAATCTAAGCGAAATTGCTAAGGTGGTTCAGAAGCAAAATGCCGATTTGGGTATTGTGGTTGATCCTGATGTAGATCGTTTATGTTTTGTAAACGAAGACGGCAGTTTTTTTGGTGAAGAATATACGTTGGTTGCAGTGGCTGATTATGTATTGAAGAACACGCCAGGAAACACGGTATCTAATCTTTCTTCTACAAGAGCACTTCGAGATGTAACCGAGAGAAATGGGGGCGTATACAATGCATCCGCCGTAGGCGAAGTAAATGTAGTTAATAGGATGAAAGAGACCGACGCAATTATTGGGGGTGAAGGAAACGGTGGAGTTATTTATCCAGAATCGCATTATGGCAGAGATGCTTTGGTGGGTATAGGGCTGTTTTTAACCCATTTAGCGAAATTTGGCAAGCCGATATCTTTGTTAAGAAGTAGTTATCCAGCCTACTTCATCTCAAAAAATAAAATAACGCTCACTCCAGAAATGGATATCGACCATTTGTTAAAGCAGGTGGAAGAGCGCTATAAGAATCAACCACACAGCACAATAGATGGCTTAAAAATTGAGTTCGACAAAACTTGGGTACACCTCAGACGTTCAAACACAGAGCCTATTATTAGGATTTACAGCGAAGCAGAAAACGAAACCGTGGCCGAGAATTTAGCCAAAAAAATCATATCAGACATTAAGGAAATTTTACACCTATAGTTCGGATTAAAATTTTACAACTTGTAAAAGTTATGAACAGGATATATTTAGACAACGCAGCAACCACTCCACTTGATCCATTGGTGATCGATGAAATGACTGCTGTAATGAAAAACCAATATGGCAACCCATCTGCCATCCATGCGATGGGTAGAGAAGTACGCACTTTGGTAGAGAAGGCTAGAAAATCGGTAGCACAGCTGCTACATGCGTCGCCCTCTGAGATTTTTTTTACTTCTGGTGGTACCGAGGCCGATAATATGGCGATACGAGGAACCATTCAAGCTTACGGAATTAAACATGCCATTACTTCAAGAATAGAACATCACGCAGTAGAACACACATTAGATGCGCTTTTGAAAAATGGCGAAATAAACAAGTTGAGTTTTGTAGATGTTGATGCTAAAGGAAACATAGATTACCAGCAATTAGAAGAATTGTTAAAGGAAAATGATCGTTCTTTAGTTTCGCTTATGCACGCAAATAACGAGCTGGGTACCTTAACAGATATTCAAAGAGTAGGAGTTATTTGCGAAAAATATGACGCCATTTATCACTCAGATACAGTCCAGACGATGGGCCATTACAAACATAATGTACGCGACTTAAAAGCTCACTTCATTGTATGTGCAGCACATAAGCTTCACGGCCCCAAAGGAGTTGGTTTTCTTTTCGTTAATAGCAATGTAAAAATCCCATCTATGATTTTTGGTGGCGCCCAAGAACGTAACATGCGTGGGGGGACAGAAAATGTGTATGGAATTGTTGGTTTGGCAAAGGCTTTGGAAATTGCGTACGCAGAAATGGACGAACATCAAACGTATATCCAAGAACTGAAAGATTATTTTAAGCAAAAACTTGTCTTGGAGATTTCTGGAATTTCCTTCAACGGCGAGACGGATGCAGAAAAAAGTCTCTATACCGTATTAAACGTTTCGTTTCCGGCGATGGATATGGGAGACATGCTGTTGTTTAACTTGGATATTCATGGCATTTGTGCATCAGGTGGGAGCGCTTGTTCTTCGGGTTCTAATATTGGTTCCCATGTTTTAAATGGCATTAATGCAGATCCCGACAGACCATCTGTTAGGTTTTCGTTTAGTAAATACAACACTAAAGAAGAGATAGATTTTGTAATAGATAAGGTTAAGACCGTTGTTGCGCAGAATGCCAAGGTTTAAAAGTTGGTTTTTGTTTTGTTAAGTAGGAAATATTTAGTTTTTTAACTAGATTATTATAAAGTTCGAAACAAAAATTTCTATCAGCTGTTATTCTTTTAATTGCACAGTTAAAAACTAAAGTTATGGAAACTGATAAAAATAAAGAAAAAGAAAAAGCTGTCGTTGAAAATGAATTGTTGGAAAAAACCGCCGACGATGAAAGATTGGATGAGACTTTGGAGAAGACCGAAAATTCTAATGTCTCTACGAATCTTTTCAGCAAAGATCATCATAGAACATCCAAAGCTTTTGGACCGGGTCACGAACCTGGAGCAGGCGGTTAAAAAGGAAAAATAAAAGTATTGGTTTATTTTAAAAATTATAATTATTTTGAGCTACAGTGTTTTCGCTGTAGTTTTTTAGTTATCTAACATGGAAAGAAGAATTTTTATTCAAAACTCTGCCTTGGCTTTAGCTGTACTGTCGCTGTCCAGGTCAGCTGCGTTTGCAGATAGCTTTATGCAAACTTCTTATCAATTTAAACCTTTGCGAAACGACATCGGCATTTTTATAGAACAGGGCGGAACCATCGGATGGTTGAACTCAAGCGATGGCTATGTCGTGATAGATTCTCAGTTTCCAAATACAGCTCCGCATGTAATTGAGGAGCTCAAAAAATTAGGAGATAAGCCTTTTAAATATTTGATCAATACGCATCACCATGGCGACCATACTGCCGGAAATATTGCGTTTAAAGGTTTAGCAAAAAATGTAGTTGCGCACCAAAATTCATTAATCAATCAAACCAAAGCAGCAGAAAAAGCAGGAAATTTGGAACAGCAACTGCTGCCCAATGTTACTTTTGGCAAGGGTTGGAAAGATAAGGTAGGCAAGGAACAAATGAAGGCGTTTTATTATGGTTCCGGACATACCAATGGCGATGCCGTTTACCATTTTGAAAACGCAAACATTGTGCACGTTGGCGATCTCGTTTTTAACAGGAGATATCCTTATATCGACAGGCCAAACGGTGCAAATATTGGCAATTGGATCACTGCCTTAGATAAAATTAACAGTCAATTCGACAATGACACATTGTTTATTTGGGGACATAGTTTAGATCCGGAAAAGGTTATAGGAAATAAAGAAGACATTAAAGCATTTCAGAATTACCTCTCAAAACTGCTTGCTTTTGTTGGTGGAGAGATAAAGAATGGTAAGACTAAAGAAGACATTTTGAAGGCAACTGAAATTCCAGGTGCGCCGGAGTGGAAAGGCGACGGTATAGAGAGAAGTCTGACTGCTGCCTATGAAGAGTTAACGGGCGCAGCTTAATAATTAAAGGAACAGAGTAGAGTTAAAAGCAAGAGGCGCAGATATTTTCTGCGCCTTTTGTGATGTAGTAAGCTTAAGCCAACTTTCTATATTTAATGCGCTTTGGCTCGATATTGCCTAAGCGTTTTTTACGATTTTCTTCGTAATCTGAATAATTGCCTTCAAAAAAATAAACCTGCGAGTCTCCTTCGAAAGCGAGAATGTGCGTGCAAATGCGGTCCAAAAACCATCTATCGTGACTGATAACCACTGCGCAACCTCCAAAATTTTCTAACGCTTCTTCTAAAGATCGAAGTGTATTTACATCTATATCATTTGTGGGCTCATCTAACAAAAGTACATTTGCGCCTTTCTTTAAAGTGATGGCCAAGTGGACCCGATTCCGTTCTCCACCAGAAAGAACACCTACTTTTTTCTGCTGATCGCCGCCATTAAAATTAAATTTAGATACATATGCACGCCCATTTACCGCTTTATTACCAAGTTGAATGTTTTCCAACCCATCTGTAACATTTTCATAAACAGTTTTTTCAGCATCTAAATCGTTATGCATTTGATCTACATAACCCAATTCTACCGTATCTCCAACACGGAAAGTTCCGGCATCTGCCTCTTCTTGTCCTGTAATTAACCTAAATAATGTGGTTTTCCCTGCACCGTTGGGGCCGATAATTCCTACAATTCCTGCCGGAGGAAGAGAAAATGTTAAATTATCAAATAAAACTTTGTCGCCGTAGGCTTTGGTTACATTATTGGCTTCTATCACTACATTGCCTAACCGCGGGCCAGCAGGAATAAAAAGTTCTAATTTGTCTTCTCTTTCTCTACCATCTTCAGACGCTAGTTTATCGTAGTTGGCCAAACGCGCTTTAGATTTTGCGTGTCTTGCCTTTGGCGCCATACGCACCCATTCTAATTCGCGCTCTAACGTTTTTTGACGTTTGCTCTCTGTTTTTTCCTCTTGCGATAAACGTTTTGCTTTCTGCTCTAACCAACTGCTGTAATTGCCTTTCCAAGGAATGCCTTCGCCACGATCTAATTCTAAAATCCAGCCAGCAACATTGTCCAAGAAATATCTATCGTGCGTTACCGCGATAACAGTTCCTTCATAATTTTGTAGAAATTGTTCTAGCCAATCTATACTTTCTGCATCTAAGTGGTTGGTTGGCTCGTCTAATAAAAGCACATCGGGTTTTTGTAAAAGTAACCTACACATGGCAACGCGTCTACGTTCACCACCAGAAAGTACTCCAATTTTGGCATCTGGATCAGGGCAACGAAGCGCATCCATAGCGCGTTCTAGTTTAGTATTAATTTCCCAAGCATTCACCGCGTCTATTTGATCCTGTAACTCGCCTTGACGCGCCATTAGCTTGTCCATCTTATCGGCATCGCTGTAATTCTCTTCCAAACCGAACGCTTCGTTTACGTCTTCATATTGTTTTAATAGAGAGATAACATCTGCTACGCCTTCTTCCACAATTTCTTGAACTGTTTTTTCTGGATCTAAAATCGGCTCTTGCGCCAAATATCCTACCGAAAAACCTGGTGAAAAGACTACCTCACCTTGATAAGTTTTGTCTAACCCGGCTATAATTTTCAGTAAAGAAGATTTTCCCGAGCCGTTTAGGCCAATAACACCAATTTT
The DNA here is from genome assembly GCF_054061655.1 of Pedobacter sp. UYEF25. Taxonomy (NCBI): domain Bacteria; kingdom Pseudomonadati; phylum Bacteroidota; class Sphingobacteriia; order Sphingobacteriales; family Sphingobacteriaceae; genus Pedobacter; species Pedobacter sp. UYEF25. The sequence continues at coordinate 22,008 of NZ_JBSSEL010000016.1, forward strand.
TGCACCGTAGAAGAAAGAAAGGTATATGTTTTTTAAAACCTGTTTTTGTGGCGGATAAATTTTGTTTACACCTGCCATAGAAAAGATTATTTTTTCGTCTGCCATAATTATTTTGTGTTTTTACAAAGATGGAGTTTATAAGTTGAAAGTTAAAAGTAGAAAGTTAAAAGTTGCGGGTTATGTGTTAATAGTCCGGTTGCCTAATAATAATTTAAATGTTCGGCAGTTTTTTCTGTATTTCTTATTCCGCCCCGCTTGCCTGCACACGGTAACAGCGATATACCGGACGCAGGAGGGATTTAGCGGAAGACAGAAATAATAATGTGGATGATAGGTCGCATGGACTCCAACTTAAATTCAGTTTATAATATAATTTGGGAACTTTTACCGGCTATCGATTATATCTTTCTGCCAGAAAAAGTCAACAAGAAATATCATTTCGATAAATAGAGCTAGCGGTTATTAAGAGCCTATTTTTCGGTTTTACAAGTACATTGACTTGCTGCGAAAGCGCTATATTTTATTTGGCTTTTTCCAGTTGTTAATTAGGGAGATGTTCTACAAAGGTTTGTTTTCCGCCAGAATATTTAGTGTAGCCTTTATCTGTCCATTCATAACAATCTCCGTTTATGGTGTCAATTATTATTCCTCCAGTGTTAAAGACATACCTCCCGATATTTTTAGTTGGTTTATTTAGATTAAGCCAGAGCATTATTGTAATTGCAATACCAATTAGAACAATCAAACCTTTAAAAAAATTATTCTTTCACAAATATAGAAATTTTGCCAGAAGCGAGACACACTTTTATATGCTGTCCATTTTATGTTTTTGCCAGCATAAGATAATTCCGATCGATAGCGCTAGCAAGTGTAATTGACGGCGTCAGAGTTTTCTGAGTTTCTTATTTCGCCCCGCATATCTAAACCCGGTAGCAGCGATATCCCCGACGCAGGAGGGATTTAACGGAAAAAACGGGGCTGAATTTAATAGTAGATGTTTTGCTTTTCACAGAAATACGAGACAAGTTATGAGTTGCGGGTTAGTAACGGTAAATGTTGAACCCAGACCTGTAACTTATAACCCGGAACCCACAACTCAAGATCAACTGTCAAAATGTACCTAAACCATGAAAAACCCTAGCATTTTGTCATTATTTTTTGCTAAAATTTTTGTTGCACAAAACAGACAAAGGCATTAAAGGGCGCTAATAAACATTTTTTAACTTTAAGAAACCTATTATTGTTAACAATACGTACTTAAAATAAGCAAGTTGGTTTGGGCTAGATAAACAATTTGCCTGCGATGGGCGTTATTTCAATAACCTTTATCCATCTAGATGGCGTAATTGTTGATAAAATAAACAAAACAGTCGCACGCCTTTTTATAATTTTATTTTTATAGTTTAGAGGCGGCTGTTAAGAAAGATATTATGGAAGCAAAATTTTCACCACAGGTTAAAGATGTTATCTCTTTTAGTAGAGAGGAGGCATTGCGTTTAGGCCACGATTACATCGGTACCGAACATTTATTGTTAGGTCTTATTCGCGAAGGCGATGGGATGGCGATTAAAATATTGCGTTCTTTGGAAGTAGATACCAGCAAATTACGTAGATCTATTGAGGATGCTGTGCGCGGCACAAGTAGTGTTACGGTTAATTTGGGCAATATTCCGCTTACCAAACAAGCAGAAAAAGTATTAAAAATTACCTATTTAGAAGCAAAAATTTTTAAGAGTGATTTAATTGGTACTGAGCACTTACTGCTTTCCGTGCTGAGGGATGACGACAACATTGCTTCGCAGATTTTGTTGCAGTACGGTGTTACTTACGATATTTTTAAACAAGAAGTAGAGGTAAACAGAAACGGATTTAGGGATGATGTAAGCAACAGTGCGTCTACCGGGGATGATGATTACAGAGATGACGACGCTTTTACTGCACCAAAAAAAGTTTCTGACATAAAATCGAAAACGCCTGTATTAGACAATTTTGGTAGAGATTTAACGCGTCAGGCAGAAGAAGGTAAGTTAGATCCAATTGTTGGTCGTGAAAAGGAAATAGAGCGTGTTTCGCAAATTCTCTCTCGTAGAAAGAAAAATAATCCAATTTTAATTGGAGAACCCGGAGTAGGTAAGTCAGCCATTGCAGAAGGTTTGGCGCTGAGGATTGTGCAACGTAAAGTTTCTAGAGTGCTTTTTGGAAAACGTGTTGTCACATTAGATTTGGCTTCACTTGTTGCCGGAACTAAGTATCGAGGTCAGTTTGAGGAACGTATGAAAGCCGTGATGAACGAGCTGGAGAAATCTACTGACGTGATTTTATTTATAGATGAGATTCATACTATTGTTGGCGCAGGTGGTGCATCTGGTTCTTTAGATGCCTCTAACATGTTTAAGCCAGCTTTAGCGAGGGGCGAAATCCAATGTATTGGAGCCACTACTTTGGACGAATATCGTCAATACATAGAAAAAGATGGCGCGTTAGATCGTCGTTTTCAAAAAGTAATGATAGAACCTGCAACTCCCGCAGAAACCATAGAAATTTTAACTAGGATTAAAGACAAGTATGAGGAGCATCACGGTGTTACGTATACTGATGAAGCGATAGAGGCCTGTGTAAGCTTGACGTCTAGATATATTTCAGATCGTTTCTTACCCGATAAAGCGATTGATGCCTTAGATGAAGCAGGATCTAGAGTTCATTTAACCAACATTCATGTGCCACAAGCCATCATAGATATTGAGGCCAAGATAGAAGATATAAAAATAGAAAAAAATAAGGTGGTGCGCAGCCAGAAGTATGAGGAAGCGGCAAAATTACGTGATACTGAAAAAAACTTAATAGAGCAGTTAGATGTCGCCAAAGCAGATTGGGAGGCAGAAACTAAGACGAAGCGATACGAAGTTACAGAAGACAATGTTGCAGAAGTTGTGGCGATGATGACAGGAATTCCTGTGCAGCGTGTTGGACAAACGGATAGCGTTAAGCTGTTAAACATGTATGATAAGGTTGCGGAAAAAATTATTGGTCAGGAAGAAGCCATTAAGAAATTAACAAAAGCCATACAGCGTACGCGCGCCGGACTGAAAGACCCTAAAAAGCCAATTGGTTCATTTATTTTCTTAGGCCCTACTGGAGTTGGTAAAACCGAATTGGCCAAGGAACTTGCTAGGTTTATGTTTGATACGGATGATTCTCTCATTCAAATTGACATGAGCGAGTATATGGAAAAGTTTGCCGTCTCGCGTTTGGTGGGAGCGCCTCCAGGATATGTTGGTTATGAAGAGGGCGGACAGTTAACCGAAAAGGTTAGAAGAAAGCCTTATGCAGTTATTCTGTTAGATGAGATTGAAAAGGCACACCCTGATGTATTTAATATTTTACTACAAGTCTTGGATGAAGGTCAGTTGACAGATAGTTTGGGCAGAAAGGTTGACTTTAGGAATACCATCATTATCATGACTTCCAACATTGGTGCTCGTCAGTTAAAAGATTTCGGGCAAGGGGTAGGTTTTTCTACTTCAGCAAAACTTGATCAGGCAAGCACACACAGTCGTGGCGTAATTGAAAATGCTTTAAAACGTGCATTTGCACCTGAGTTTTTGAATCGCGTAGACGATGTAGTGGTATTTAATAGTTTAGGTAAGGACGAAATTTTTAAGATTATAGACATTGAGTTGAACAGCCTATTCGGAAGAGTTCATAATTTAGGCTACGATATTCTGCTTACCGAAAATGCGAAAGAATATATAGCTGATAAAGGTTTTGATGCCAACTTCGGTGCCAGACCGTTAAAACGAGCTATACAGAAGTATCTGGAAGACCCAATTGCTGAGGAAATTCTTAAAGGGGAATTAATTGCAGGTGATGCCATGTCTATTGATTACGATAAAGAAACAGAACTTATTTCTATCTCTCGTAAAAAAGGGGAAACGAAAAAGAAAGACAAAAAGTCGGATAGTAAAGAACAAGAGCCGAAAGAAGAAGATTCTTCAAGTAAATAAGTTATAAAATCCCGATGCAAGTCGGGATTTTTTTTTGGCTTTTTTTTAAAGATTTAGGAAATTTAAATCACTTCCTTAATTTTCTTATAATTCCCCACAATCCAAACTACATCGCCATTCTCAAAGATAAACTCAGAAGAAGGATTTAAAATCCTTTCCTCGCCGCGCTCTATTCCTACAATTAGTGCTTTTGCTCGCTCCCTAATTCCTGCGTTTTTTATGCTTTTTCCAAAGACGCTAGATTCTGCATGCACCAAAACTTTCTGCAATTTCATTTCCTTGTCTGGAAACTGAGTTTCATCTTCCTGTTCTGGTAAATCTACTTCTAAAATAGCTTTTACCTCTTCCAGCTGCGTATCTGTGCCAATAAGAAGTAATTTGTCATTTGGATAAAGCACCTCATCTCTACCAGGTGTTGGGACGGTATTTCGTCCGCGCGCTATCATGGCGATGTTAACGCCAAACTTTTCCCTAATCATTAAACTAGCAAGCGTTTTCCCGACAACCTCAGATTCTGGTGAAACCGTAATCTCCGTTAAATGCGTATCCCACGGAAGGATATCGGGACGCTGCATTTCTCGATCATTCAAGTTTAACATAAACCTTTTTTCGAGTCGATCATAAAACGATTGCAGTTTTTTCGAAAAAATTACCATTCCAACAATCATTAAAGCGATTGCAATTGTACCTCCAACCCATGTATCAAACGATCTATAAATTAAAAAGGCAACGAATGCTATTCCCAGTAAAACTCTAACTAGCTCTATGGCAACTAAAGGCCCGCGGGTATATTTCTTATTTAACCATAGATGAGAATACGCTTTTTTTTGAATTCTTCTAAAAGATAACGCCCAAAGAAAAGGTGCAATTGCAATAAACGATGCAACAACGCCAATTATTTTGGCCTGAACTGAACTGGTTATATTTTCGCTCAAAAAAGGCTCTAGATATGTAAAGGATAGTGTAATGATAAAAGTGATCAGCACGCCATGAATGATGGTATTGCTTAAATATCCGCGTAACAGAAGTCTCCAATCGCTTAATTTTGTAATTCCTTCGGTGCTAGAGCTGTAGCTATCGATAGCGTTTAGCCATTTTTGTGGCAGTTTTCTATTTAAAAAGTTATAGAAGGGCTCCGACAGTTTCATCAAATAAGGGCTGATGAAAGTGGTGATGGCCGATGCTGCGACAGCTATTGGATAAAGAAATCCGCTCGTCACTTTTAGGCTGAGCCCTAAAGAAGCGATGATGAAAGAGAATTCGCCAATTTGAGCCAAACTCATTCCAGCTTGCACCGATGTTTTTAGTGGTTGGCCAGATAAAAGTGCGCCAAAAACGGTGCTAACTACTTTTCCGAAAATAATCACAAAACTCACTATGGCGATTGGGATAGCGTATTTTACCAACATAGATGGGTCTATTAACATGCCAACTGACACGAAAAATACTGCTGCAAATAGGTCTTTTACAGATTTTGTTAAATGCTCTATCCGCTCTGCTTGTGTGGTTTCTGCAAGTATAGAACCCATTATAAATGCACCTAGCGCAGGAGAAAAACCAACTCGATCTGCCAAAATAACCATAACCAAACAGAGCGCCAATGAAACGACCAGCATCGTTTCATCGTTCATTAATTTTTTTGTAGCCTTTAAAAATGATGGGATTAAGAATATCCCTGCTAAAAACCATAAAACTAGAAAAAATCCTAGTTTCAAAATGGAGAAAAACATTTCTGTGCCGGCAGATTGTTGACTTACAGCTAGAGTAGAAAAGAGCACGAGCAGTAAAATTGCTACCAAGTCTTCTACTATTAAAACTCCGAAAACTAGGGCGGCAAATTTTTTGTGCTTAAGACCCAGCTCTTCGAATGCCTTGATGGCAATCATGGTAGAGGAAATAGATAGAATTCCACCTAAAAAAAGGCTATCCATATCTTTCCAACGAAGCATTTTTCCCACCAAATATCCGGCACCCATTAAAAATAGTACTTTCACAATTGCCGTAATAGAAGCTGACCCTCCCACTTTTACTAACTTTTTAAAGCTAAATTCTAACCCTAAGCTGAAGAGTAAAAAAATAACGCCAATTTCTCCCCAAATGTTAATGCTTTTTAAATCGGTAACGGTGGGAAAATAGTCTAAATGAGGCCCAACAAGTAGTCCTGCTAGAATGTATCCCAGAACCAAGGGTTGCTTAATTCGCTTAAAAATAAGCGTTGTTATCCCTGCTGCAGCGAGAATTAAACCAAGATCTGAAATGAGATAGGGTAGGTGCATGTTGGGTAAATATAATTAAAAATATTTGCCCTATTTATTAGAAACATAGGTTAAAGCCATAAAAATGATAAGCTAGCACTTTTCGATTTGCTAAAAATTGTAAATATCCAATAGATATGTGACCTAGAATTTAGATTTTAAAAGAAATGGTTAATATCATCTAGGTTAGTTATGTTCTACAAGTAAGGTGCTAGCCATTCGCTGACAAAAAACAAAAGTTGTAAATAGGATAGATGGCAAAAATGAGTATGAATAAATGCAACTTAAATAGAATTTCTAAGTGCAAAAAACTCCAACGTATTTTTTTTATCCACCTCTAATTGGATTCTTAGGTTATCTAAATTGGTAAACTTTTCATCATGACGGAGAAACTTTAAGAAATTCATTTTGATGCTCTGTCCATAAATTTCTTTATTGAAATTAAATATGTTCACCTCAATATTTTTAGTCATTCCGTTTATGGTGGGTCTTTGGCCAATATAAGCCATACCGGTAAAGGTTGAGGATTTAGGCTTTAGGGGATAGGGCTTTTGCGATTTAACTTCAACCCTCGAGCTTTCACCTTTCACCTTTTCCTCCATTTCTACCGTTACGGCATAAATTCCATCGCATGGAATTAATTTGTAAGTTTCTTCTACAAAAATATTAGCCGTAGGAAACCCAATGGTTCTACCAATTTTATCCCCTTTTATTACTTGCCCGAATATAGAAAAGGGATATCCGAGATAGTCGGCTGCCAAACTTACATCACCAGCCAAAATGGCTTCTCGTATTTTAGAGGAACTTACAGCTACATCATGAATGTCCTGTTCTGCAATTTCCTCTATCGTAAAATCATAATCTAAGCCAGCACGCTTCAAATCCGCTAAGTTTCCAGATCTATTTTTGCCAAAGCGATGGTCGTAGCCTATGATGATGTGCTTTGTGCCAATGTTTTTTACCAGAATATTTTTTATATAGTCTGCGGGTGTTTGGTTGGAAAAATCTCTTGTAAATGGAGTGATAACTAAATGATCAATACCAAGCTCAGCGATCATTTCTGATTTTTCATCTAAAGTAGAGATCATTTTTAACTGTTGATTTTCCGGATCAATGATCATCCGCGGATGCGGGAAAAAAGTCAAAATAACACTTTCAGCACCTTTTTCTTTAGCACAATCTACTACTTGCTTTATGATTTTTTGATGGCCGATGTGGACGCCGTCAAACGTACCAATTGTTACCACGGCATTTTTTATCGTTTTAAATTCGGATAGGTTATGATAGATTTTCACGAGTGAATAACAAGGTTAATTTAATGATTTACTGTGGCTTTACAACATCAATTGGGCGCTTTTGTTTAAAAGCCTTTATGTTTCAAGTAATTTGTTTGTCTCTTTAATTGTTTTTAATTGGGCAACAAAATCTTGCACTTCATAGGCATTGCTCAGTAAAAATTTCCCGCTCCTTGTACGTGTAAGCTTGCTTAAATAAGCGCCGTTTTGAAGTTTTTTTCCAAAGTCAGAAACAATTGAACGAATGTAAGTACCCTTGCTACAAACCACTTTAAATTCTATTTCTGGAAAATTGATGTTTGTGATCTCAAATTCGCTTACTGTGACGTAACGCGGCCTCAGTTCTACTTCCTCTCCTAAACGGGCCTTTACATACAATCGTTCACCATTTATTTTTACAGCAGAGTGGGCTGGTGGGTATTGAACGATTTCTCCAAGAAAAAAATCTCTAACAGAAAGAATGTCTTCGGTACTAATATTTGAAATGTCGAAGATTTGATCGATCGCAGTTTCTAGATCAAATGACGGAGTGGTGGCGCCAAGAATCATTGTACCTACGTATTCTTTTTCTTCGGCCTGGAAACTGTCTATTTGTTTGGTTAGTTTACCTGTGCAAAGTATGAGCAGTCCTGTTGCCAATGGATCTAAAGTGCCAGCATGGCCTACTTTTAATTTAAGCGGTTTAAGCGAGTTTCTAATTTTCCCCACCACATCAAACGAAGTCCATTTGTAGGGTTTGTTAAAAAGTAAAAGCTCGCCTTCTGCGAAATTTAAATCTTCGATAGGTTTTTTTTCGATCAAAACTTTTTTTTGGCTTATGTGGTTTTTGCGGTTAGCGATTGCAGTGAAAATCCTTTTTGCGAGGAGCGAGCAAAAAGATTGTAACGTAAAGCGCGACCCCTTTTTCTGGGGTAACGCCCCAATTATTGGTGTATTTGGCATGGTCTACGTAACACGCCATTAAATCACTTTTAAGTCGTGACCCATCAATAACATCACAATAATTACAAGTCCAACGATGATTCTGTACCAACCAAAAAGCTTGAAACCGTGTTTGGTTAGGAAGTCTATAAAAGCCTTAATAGCGATTAGCGCCACAACAAATGCAATTATATTGCCCACAATCAACAAGTTTATTTCTTGATGATTAATGGTATAACCTGCTTTATAAAAATCCCATATTTTTTTACCGGTTGCGGCGAACATTGTTGGTACAGCAAGAAAGAACGAAAATTCTGCCGCTACTTTTCTATCCAGTTTTTGGCTCATGCCGCCTACAATAGTCGCTGCCGAACGAGATGTACCGGGAATCATTGCGATACACTGAAAGAAACCAATTTTTAAAGCAGTTGCATAGTTTACATTTTCCTCTTGGTGAACGATGGGCTTATTAAACCATTTGTCTACAAACAACAAAATTATGCCACCAACAAATAACATAATGCCAACGGTAAGTGGGCTTTCCAACAAATCGTCTATTTGGTGACTGAACAGCAGTCCAAAAAACGCTGCCGGTAGGAATGCTACCAAAAGCTTTAGATAAAAGTCTAATGTTTTAAAAAATCTTTTAAAATAAAGAACCACAACTGCCAAAATTGCACCTAACTGAATGGCTATGGTAAACAGCTTTACAAAGGGATCGCTTGCTATGCCCATTACAGACGATGCAACAATCATATGGCCAGTGCTAGAAACTGGTAAAAACTCTGTTAATCCTTCTATAATGGCAAGAATTATGGTTTGAAAGTAATTCATTTTTAAACAGGAGCAGAAAAATTAGGTTTGATAAAATTTAATGCGTTTTACACCGTCGGTTATTTATGCTTAAAAAACGATCCGGTGTTAAAATCGATTTTGCGAAATTGGGTATCTCAGGTAACTGAGCAAGATCTATCTTTTCAGAATGGCGTAAATCCCAAATGCAAAACCTGCAAGCACAACCATGGGCGCTAAAAGTGTTTTCCTAAAGTCGTAAATGTCTGTAGTTCCCATCATTAATAAAAAACCAACCACTACAATTCCGATTGCAATGAGCAGTAATTGATAATTTTTTTTACCAAAAACAAGACTTGGATCGCCATTTTCCTGCTTTGCAGGTCTGTAATTTTTTTCTACCATTATCTATATAGATTGTAAGATTTTAAACGTAAATATCTGCTTACCGCAAACCAAGTGCTTAAGCCGGTAATAAAAATGCCAATTAGCATTAAAAGTAAAAATACAAAACCAAACTCTGTTGGGTTATTAAGTATAATTATTTCCGGTATTTCTTTGCGGGCGTACATCAAAGTAACCAACAAAATAATGATGGCTATAAATGCGGCGATTAAACCGTGCAGTGCCGCAAATAATAGAAAAGGACGTCTAATAAAATTTTTAGTTGCACCGACAAGTTGCATACTTTTTATTAAGAAGCGCTGTGAGTAAATGGCCAACCGAATAGTGTTATTTATAAGTGCCACTGCAATTACCAATAAAATTGCTGCAAAAGCTAAAATAAAAAGGCTAATGGTGCTTATGTTTTTATTTACCATATCTATCAAAGAACTTTGGTAAACCACCTCTTTTACAAGTGGATTTTTCTGAATTTGAGCCTTAAGCGTTTCTATGCTTTTGGTATTTGCGTAATCTGCTTTAAGGTATACGTCAAAAGTGGACGTGAGCGGATTGTATCCTAAGAAACTCACAAAATCTTCGCCCAAATCTTTCGTTAAATTTCGTGCGGCAAGTTCTTTATTAACATATTGGGTTTCTTTTACTGCTGGGTTCGCTTTTAATTCTTTTTGAAAAGCAAGCACATCTGCATCTTTTGCACCTTCATCTACAATAATATTTAAAACGATGTTTTCCTTAACATAGTTGGATAAATTTTTGGCGTGCACCAGGACTAACCCAAGTAGGCCTAACATTAGCAGCACCAATGCAATGCTAAAAATGGTAGAAATATAAACCGTCTTGGTTTTTCTGGAGGCATCACTAACTTCAAATTCTTCCATGTGTTTATCTTTATTCTGCGAAAATATAAATTATAGACGGATAAGTCGAAACAAAACACTAGAGTTTGCAATTTTAACGTCGATTAGGCAGGTTTAGTTTAAAAACAATAGTTTTATGTCAAAGCGGTACGAAATTTGAGAAGCCGACGTTATTAAATTAAACAAACAAAAAATACCCATTAATGAAAAAGCAAAATATCCTTATTGTTATCTTATTAACAGTCGCCACAAGTTTCGTTGCTTGTAAAAAAGATTCCACCTCATTAAAATCACAGTTGATTGGCAAGTGGAATGTGACTAAAATTGTTGGTCCAGATTTGATATCAATACAAATAACTAACAATGATTATTTCAGTTTTAGTTCTAACAATGACGATCAACTTGAACGCAGTTTAAACGGTGAGACTAGAGTTGGAAGTTATATTGTGGTTGATAACACGTTCAATATGAGCTTTGCCGATGCTAATTATTATTGCACGAATGTGGTTATTAATGCAAATACCTTGCAATTTGATGGTAAAAACGATAAAACGAACGAGACTAGGACTTATTATTTAGCGCGTTAGAATTAAATAGAACATTAAAAATGCACTTTGGGCCTATCTAAAGTGCATTTTTTATTTTGGAACATCAGGTTAGCTGATTGTAAATGTTGTCGTTTTTTCGGCGCTTTCAACATGTCATGTGTTTAGCTAAACTTTAACTATTATTCTTCAGTCCAATATACATTTCACCGTTAAATGTGAAACGTAAATTTTCGGTTCTCAACTTTCTAAGCTCCTTAAAATCATCCTCCGTTTCCTAAATTGCCTTAATTTTGCGTAATTTTGCCGTTCAAAAAATTAACCGGTGCAATGGATTATCAATTTAAAGAAATAGAACAGAAATGGCAACAATTTTGGGCTGAAAACGAGACTTTTAAAGTAGAAAATTCCTCAGACAAGCCAAAATATTATGTGCTAGATATGTTTCCATATCCATCTGGAGCTGGTTTGCATGTTGGTCATCCGCTTGGCTATATCGCTTCAGATATTTTTGCCCGTTACAAAAGGTTAAAAGGTTTTAACGTTCTTCATCCAATGGGCTATGATTCTTTTGGTCTTCCAGCAGAACAATACGCCATACAAACTGGTCAACATCCGGCAATTACCACAGAGACAAATATTTCAACATACCGCAGGCAACTGGATCAAATAGGATTTTCTTTCGATTGGAGCAGAGAAGTGCGCACCAGTGATTCCTCTTATTACAAGTGGACACAATGGATTTTTATGCAGCTTTTTAATTCTTGGTACAACGTAGAAAATGATAGGGCAGAAGACATCAGCGCACTAATAGCGAAATTTAATAACGCAGGTACAGCAGATGTAAAAGCCGTTTGCGACGATGATATAAAAACATTTTTGCCAAGCGACTGGGCAACTTTTACGGAGAAAGAAAAGCAAACAGAACTTTTAAAATATCGCTTAACCTATCTAAGAGAAAGTACGGTAAACTGGTGCGCCGCATTGGGGACGGTGTTGGCAAATGACGAAGTAAAGGATGGCTTTTCCGAAAGAGGAGGACATCCGGTTGAGCAAAAGAAAATGATGCAGTGGAGTATGCGAATTACTGCATATGCGGATAGATTGTTGCAAGGTTTAAACACCATCGATTGGCCCGAACCAGTTAAAGAAATGCAGCGCAACTGGATCGGAAAAAGTATTGGGGCATTAGTTAAGTTCCCCCTTGCCCCCAAAGGGGGGGATAATGCGTCGAAACAACCGGGCTACATGACTGGAGGCAATGATTCGCATTTGCTATTGCCTCATGCTGTCGAGATGAGAAATAATCCGACCAATGCAGAAAGTATTTTGTGGCAAAGATTAAAGTCCAAAGCGCTAGGCTTTAAATTTAGACAACAGCATTTAATCGATGATTACATTTTTGATTTTGTTTGTTTATCAAAAAAATTAGTTGTTGAAGTTGACGGGAAAATTCATGATACACAAATTGAAGCAGACGAAGCAAGGACAAAAATTTTAAATGAAAGTGGATTTAGTGTAATTCGTTTTACCAACGAGGAGGTTTTAAACAACGTTGAAAAAGTCTTACAGACTCTAAGGGAAACCCTGCATGCCATTCCCCCTTCGGGGGCTAGGGGGATAGAAGTTTTCACCACCCGAGTAGATACTATTTTTGGCGTTACCTACTTGGTGCTTGCGCCAGAGCATGAATGGGTGGCAGATTTGACTACTCCAGAGCAGAAAGAAACCGTACAGAAATACATTATAGATACTAAAAAGAAATCCGAACTGGACCGCATGGCGGATACAAAAACTGTCTCGGGTGCTTTTACCGGCAGTTATGCAATCAATCCAGTAAACGAAGAACTTGTTCCCATCTGGATTGCCGATTATGTATTGGCGGGATACGGAACAGGTGCGGTTATGGGGGTACCAAGCGGCGATCAACGCGATTGGTTGTTTTCGAAACATTTCGATTTGCCTATTCCACAGATTTTAGACGGACAGATTGGTTTAGATATCCAAGCAAACCCAACTAAAGAAGGAAAATACATCAATTCAGGGTTTATAGATGGAATGACTTACGCAGAAGCAATTCCCTTTTTAAACACTTGGTTAGAAGAAAATAACGCAGGTAAGGCAAAGATAAACTACCGCCAAAGAGACGCAGTTTTCGGCCGACAAAGATACTGGGGTGAGCCAATTCCTATCTACTTTAAAGACGGTTTACCTTATTTAATTAAGGAGGAAGAACTTCCATTGGTGCTTCCGGAGATAGACAAATATTTGCCTACAGAAACTGGCGAACCACCTTTGGCAAGAGCAGAAGATTGGAATTATAACGCCCCACCCCAACCCTCCCCGGAGGAGAGGGTGTTGGAAGACGCCTACCGCGCAAAAGCAGATCCGGCGTATTATGGCGACTTAAAAGAACACGCGAAACAAAATCGTTCAGAACCAACCGAGGCCGAGAATATCTTGTGGCAACTTTTAAGAGGTGACAAAACTGGGGTCAAGTTTAGGAGACAGCATCCTGTAGACAGGTATATAGTGGATTTTATTTCTCTTAGGAAAGGTTTAGTTGTGGAGGTTGATGGGAAATATCATGATTCAATAATTGAAGAAGATAAACAGCGAACAGAAGTGTTGTCGCTCTATAATTATGAAGTTATTCGATTTAAAAACGAAGAAGTTATAGGAAATCCTGAAGGTGTAGTTGCACAAATCGAGCAAAAACTCGACTCAATGAAAGACTTAAAAATCATGCAGATTGAGGAAATAGTTGCAAGGGATAAAGTCCTCCCTAAAGGGGAGGATTTAGGTGGGGCTTACGAACTAAGTACCATGCCAGGTTGGGCCGGAAGTAGTTGGTATTGGTACCGATATATGGACGCAAATAATAATGGCGCTTTCGCTGATAAGAAGGCAATAGATTATTGGCAAGATGTGGATTTGTACATCGGTGGTATGGAGCACGCTACCGGGCATTTACTTTACAGTCGTTTTTGGAACAAGTTTTTGAAAGATTTGGGTTATGTAAATCAAGAAGAGCCTTTTAAAAAGTTGATCAACCAGGGGATGATTCAGGGAAGAAGTAACTTTGTGTATCGCATCTCAGATGAAGATGGAAGGCCTACGAATACCTTTGTTTCTGCCGGATTGAGGAAAGAATATAAATCTTCTGCCCTGCATATTGATGTAAACATTGTGGATAACGAGATCCTCGATTTAGTTAAATTTAAGTCTTCTAGAGAAGAATATGCAGATGCTGAGTTTATTTTAGAGAACGGCAAATATATCTGTGGTGTTGAAGTAGAAAAAATGTCTAAGTCAAAGTTCAACGTGGTTAATCCCGATGATTTGATTGAACGTTATGGCGCAGATACTTTGCGGATGTACGAAATGTTTTTAGGTCCGTTGGAGCAAAGCAAACCTTGGAATACCAATGGTATCGAAGGCGTATTTAAATTCTTGCGTAAGTTTTGGCGGTTATTCCACAACAACGAGACTTGGGATTTCAGCGTTTCAGATGTCGAGCCTACTAAAGCAGAATTAAAAGCGCTACATAAAATAATCAAAAAAGTTCAAGAAGACATAGAACGTTTTTCGTTTAATACTTCGGTATCGAGCTTTATGATTGCGGTAAACGAGTTGACGGATTTAAAGTGCAACAAGCGAAGTATTTTGCGAGACATGGTTATTACCTTATCACCTTATGCACCTCATATTTGCGAAGAACTTTGGGTACTATTAGGCAATGAGGCCGGAGAACTATCTTTCGTAGATTATCCAACTTTTAATCCTGCTCATCTTTTAGAGGATGAATTTGCATATCCCGTTTCGATCAACGGCAAGATGAAAATGAATCTTCCTTTGGCATTGACATTGACTCAAGCTGAAGCGGAAGAAGCGCTTTTGGCAAATGAACAGTTCAATAAATATTTGGATGGCAAGGCTATCAAAAAAATCATCTTTGTAAAAGGAAAGATTATGAACGTGGTGGTTTAGGTAATGTCTTGAACTATGATTTTAAATGATGATATGAGGACTATGATGATGGTGTTATGACGGAGTACTTTGTCAACAGGGATTATCTTGATAGCGAACTTACAGGTAAAATTATCGGGTGCGCTATGGAGGTGCACAAGCATTTAGGCAACGGTTTCCAAGAAGTAGTTTATCAAAGAGCATTATCGATAGAACTTTCTCTACAACGAATTTCGCATGAGAGAGAGAAGGAGATGCCATTAAAGTACAAAGGACATGACATCGGCACACGAAGAGTTGACTTCTTTGTTTCCGAAAAGATAATGGTGGAGATTAAAGCGGTAATAAGACTAGAAGATGTACATCTTGCACAAGCGATAAACTATTTAGAAGCTTACCACATGGAAATTGGATTATTAATAAATTTTGGATCCCCTTCTTTGCAATTTAAGAGAGTAATGAAGCCAAGGAAGTCAGCGTAAGCCTGGAATTTCTGTTGATTAAAATCATAGCCTTCAAAAAATCAATACGAATCATAGTTCAGACGAGTCGGGGTCTTGATAGTAATTCGGTCGTGCCGGTTGCACTTTAGTTCTAGCTCCATAGGAGCGACCGATGTAATAAAGTCGGGATTTATCCCCATGGAAAAAAGACTCTACGTCTAGAGTTAAAACCCTAGGATAGTAAATCGGTCGTGCCGATGGCACTTTTTAGAAGCTTCATAGGAGCGTTAGATGTAATAAGGCCGGGATTTATCCAGATGAAAAGCCCGAACCAATATCTCAATGGAACTTAAGAAACAATCAGTTGATTTTCTTTACGCAGTTTGCTATGCTTAAACCCGTACATAAAGTAAATAACGAGCCCGATTATTAGCCAAACGCCAAAGCCAATCCAGTTAGAAATACCCAATTCGCACATCATATAAAGGCAGCTTAATAATCCCAATACTGGAATGAGACTTAAGTTTTTTGTAAAACAATAATAACACATAACTACGCAGATAAATAAAAATATCCACATGGGTATTTTGTGTTTAAACAAACCCCACCCACTTTCATAGCGCTTTTCAACCGGTAGAGAAGAAGCAGCTATAAATTGTTCGTATCGTGTTGGAGGCAAACTACTTAAGTAAGATTCTGCATCGACAGACCTGTCTAATCTTATTTTTGGATCGGCACTGTTTACAATTTCTTCTTTCAATACTTTTAATTCTCCGTTATTCAGTGACGTAACCAAACTGATTGTTTCGATTGTTTTTGGGCTGTTGGATAAAAAAGCTTCGGTTTGTTTACCGTATTTAACAAAACCGAAGACGATTGAGGCTATAAACACCACCGGAATGATAAACTTACTATTTAGGTAAGGAATTCTAAATTTACCACGTTTAACATCTGGCTTGTTTTGCAACACCAAAACACCTGCGCAAACCAGTACAAAAGCGAAAAGCGTACCAATAGAACAAAGATCTGTAACGATGGTAAGGTTCATAAAGAGTGAAGGAACAGCAACTACAAATCCCACTACGATGGTAGCGAAAGATGGCGTTTTATATTTTGGATGAATTTTAGAAAATCGCTTAGGCAACAAGCCATCTCGACTCATGCTCATCCAAATGCGAGGCTGTCCCATTTGGAAAACGAGTAAGACGCTCGCCATGGCAAAAACAGCACTCACTGCAATAATGCCGCTCATTAGTTTTAAATTTATTTGGTCGAATACAAAAGCAAGTGGATCGCCAACGGCCAAGGTATCAGATTTAACGATTCCAGTTAACACCAACGCAATCGCCACATATAAAACGGTACAAATAATAATGGCCCACATCATCCCCCTTGGCAAATCTCGTTGTGGATTTTTGCACTCTTCGGCCGTAGTAGATATGGCGTCAAAACCGATGTAAGCAAAGAATACCGCCGAGACACCTTTTAATACGCCAGAAACGCCATTAGGCGCAAAAGGATTCCAGTTCTTTGTGTCTATATAAAATACCCCAACCGAAAGCACTAATAATATAACAGCTAATTTTACCACAACCATGGCATTGCTTGCATTTCTACTTTCTTTCATACCTCTGTAAACCAACCAGGTAATTAAAATAATAATTCCCAAAGCAGGTAAGTCAGCGACCAAATGGAATCCGCCAATGGTAGGGGCTGCCAACCAAGCGCTATTTGCCAATGAAGTTGCCGGATCAAGAGCGGTTAAGCTTTTCCCTGCATTTATCAAAGCTTGCGCATGCTGATGGCCATTTGAAGCAGATAAATAATCCATTGTCATGTAGCTGGGAATATTTATGCCGTCTATCCCGAGCGCCGGTATTCGAATGGAGGAGAGCAGTCCGGTAAAATAATCCGACCACGAAATGGCTACCGTAATGTTCCCAATGGCATATTCCATAATCAGCGACCAGCCGATAATCCAAGCCACCAATTCGCCAAAGGCTACATAGGAATAGGTGTAAGCGCTGCCAGACACTGGTACCATAGATGCAAATTCTGCATAGGCAAATGCTGCAAAGCTGCAAGCTAGGGACGTGAAGATAAATAGAAATATTACTGCAGGGCCGCCGTCTGCACTGGCTTTACCTATGGTGCTAAAAATCCCTGCTCCAATAATCGCAGCAATCCCAAAAGCCGTTAAATCTCTAACGCCGAGTGTTTTTTTTAGGGAATTTTCATGATCGCCGTATCCATTGGCCGCATCTTCTAATATTTTGTCAATAGATTTCTTTCTGAAAAGATTGTCGAACATCGATATTTTGGTTCTTGTGTTATTCAAACATAAAAAATTATCACGTAAAAACAGATATTGTGACAACTATTTTGCGCTCAACTGTTAGAATGCAGCTAAATGTCTTTGTTATTTTTCACTAAGTTCAGCCAATCCTTTGTAAATTGTCATTAATAAAAATAAGAGATGTTGTGTTGACCTAAATTGGTACTTTTGCAGCCCATTTAGCCCTTCTAGGGTTTTTTAGAAGATTATTTACAAGGGGAAATCATGCAAAGAAGTGCAATAGAAACGAAAGACAAAAAGATATCAATAGCAACGTTGGTTTCCTTTGGCTTGATACCGCTTTCAGGTTTTGCGACAGATATTTACATTCCGTCTCTGCCAACTATGGCCGGACAACTGCGGGTAAGTGATGTAGATATACAGCTTACATTGAGTATTTTTTTGATTAGCTATGGCGTCTCCCAGCTTTTTATTGGAAGTGTTTTGGATAGTTTTGGACGTTATAAAATTGGTTTATGGTGTCTAGTTGCTTTTGCATTGGCAAGTTTTCTTATCGCAAATACGCATAATATATATTTCATTTACTTCCTACGTGCAGTGCATGGCGTTACAGCCGGCGCAATCGTTGTATCTAAACGAGCTTACTTTGTAGATAAATTTGAAGGCGAGAAGTTAAAGCATTACCTGAGTTTATTTACCATCATTTGGTCTACCGGACCAATTGTTGCGCCATTTGTTGGTGGTTATTTACAAACTGTATTTGGTTGGGAATCTAACTTTTATTTTCTTGGGGCTTTTGCTACGGTTT
Organism: Pedobacter sp. UYEF25; assembly: GCF_054061655.1. NCBI lineage: Bacteria > Pseudomonadati > Bacteroidota > Sphingobacteriia > Sphingobacteriales > Sphingobacteriaceae > Pedobacter > Pedobacter sp. UYEF25. The sequence goes on from NZ_JBSSEL010000016.1 coordinate 40,598, forward strand.
TTGTATTATTGGAGGTTATTTTTGGAGGGGAAACACTCGTTCACTTCATGGCATTTAAATTTAAAAGCATAGCTCGAATTTATTTAGGCATGATAAAAACAACAAGCTTTAGTTTAGGTATTATAATGCTTGGTTTGGCTTATTGCATGGTTATGGTTTATAATATGACCGGTCCTTTTATTATTGAACACCAATTAAATTTAACACCTGTAGTGGCGGGATACAGCTCACTCATTTTAGGTTTTGCTTGGATGGTCGGCGGGTTTATTGGTAAGGCAACCATTAATAAACCTTTTTTTAGACGCATGGCCGCAAACATTGCCATGCAACTTGGATTTGTGATCCTAATGATTGTAAGCGTATATTTTATCAGTAATTTGTATTCGATGATTGCTTTTGCTTTTGTCATTCATATCTGTGCAGGGTTTACGTTTAATAATTATTTTACCTTTTGCTTGGCGAAATTCCCTAAGAATGGTGGGATTTCTGGTGGCTTAACCGGTGGCGTAACCTACGTGATTGTTTCTTTCTTGAGCTACGGAATTGTAAGCATAGTGCCCGCTAAAGACGAAGCCAATCTAAGTTACAGCTACCTAATCATGATTGTTTTATCGATAGTGGTGATGTATATGATTTTAAAGTTCAAGAGGAAAGAAAAGGTTCTGTACTAACTGGGCTCAAATATAATGTCGTTCTAGAACTTTCAACTGTACTAACTTTGGGGTGCCGTTCAGTATCTGGCTGTTCAGTGATTGCGTTAAGTTTTTTGAGTAAAGGAAAAACTTATCCGGCTCTGCGGTAGGCTCTTACCAAGCCACGCAATATACCCACCACAAAGTCGGTCAGCAGAAATTAGAATGCAATTTCTAGCTTTCGATTTTTAATCCGAATGTAATTCGTTGTTTTATATTATTCCATCATGCGAGCGCTCCCGATTGCAGCGATATACTTTTCCCCTGCTTTTCAGCAGGGGAAAAGATTTAGCGGAAAGCGGGTAAAAGCGCCCAAAAATGTAAAGCACTAACACAAGTTAACGTTTGATGAATCACCCCTAAACCTCTAATCTAATTTAGCCAATTCTTCTTTTATAAAATCTGCCAATTCTTTTACGTATTCGGCGCTAAAATCAAACTTTATACCTGCGGTTTCATAAATTTCATTGATCGGTTTGGTGTATCCCAAAGATAGCGCAGCTAAATATTGCTCCAAAGCTTTTTTAGGATTTTCTTTATAGTTTTTCCAAACTGCAATGGCTCCTAATTGTGCAATGGCGTATTCTATATAATAGAACGGTACTTCAAATAAGTGAAGTTGTTTCTGCCAAACATTTCCAAACTGTTGATCAAAACCACTCCAATCTACAAAACCAGCACCGAATCGCTCGTAAATTTGCTTGAAAGTTTGTTCTCTATTATCGGCGTTGTGTTCCGGATTGGTATAAATCCAATGCTGAAATTGATCGATTACAGCAACCCAAGGTAATGTTTTTAAAACATCTGCCAACTGCTCCTTTTTGGCGCGCTTTAATTCCGCAGCATCGGTAAAATAGACATCCCAAAAATCCATAGAAATGAGTTCCATGCTCATAGAAGCAAGTTCTGCCACTTCTGATGGACAATGTTTAAAGTCATTTAACTCTAAATCTGCAGTTAAGAAAGTATGGACCGCATGGCCACCTTCGTGTACCATAGTTGTTAAATCTCGTAACGAATTCGCCGAATTCATGAAAATAAATGGAGCTCCAGTTTCTGCCAACGGGTAATTATAACCGCCCGGGGCCTTTCCTTTTCTGCTTTCTACATCGAATAAATTGTTTGCCTTCATTGCTTCTAATTTTTCGCCCAGTTTTGGATCGATTGCGTTGAAACATGCAATGCTTTTATCAATAAGTTCAGCGCCATTATTAAATGGTTTTAATGCCAGTTTTCCGCTCGCGCTTACATCCATATCCCAAGGACGTAATTCGTCTAAACCTAAAGCAATCTGGCGTTTTTCTGCCTGTTCTCTCAAAATCGGCACAATTTCTTGCTCTATTGCATTTGCAAAATCATAGCAATCGTGCGCAGTATAATCAAATCGTCCCAAGGCTTGAAACATGTAATCTCTATAGTTTTCGAAATTAGCGTTCAACGCAACTTGATTCCTCAATGTAACCAATTCATCGAAAAGGACATTCAATGCGGCTTTATCAACAAGTCGGCGATTTTGAATTATTTCCCACGCGTTCTTTCTAACATTGCGGTCTATATCTTTTATAAAAATAGAAGCTTGCTCCAGGGTATATTCTTGATCGTTTATCTCTACCGACATGGCGCCCGTAATGGCTTGATATTTTTGCTGCTTTACCTGCAACTCGGTAAAAAGCGAAATATTTTCTGCTCTATAAAGTTGTAGTGCGGTCGTGATGCCTCGTTTATAGACAAAATATTTTTGCTCCTCTAATTCATCCACATAAGGACTTGCAACAAATTTTTCATTTAGTTCATTTCCTAACGGTGATATTTTAGGCTCAATTTCAGTCGCGAAATATTGAAAATCCTTAACCAGTTGTTCATCTGCGGTGTCGCAACTCATTTTTATATAACGCCACGCAAAATCTTCTTCTAACGCAGCTTCTATTTCTGAACGATCTCTAAGCCATTTTTCCAATTCCTTAACATTGCCAATTTCTCTAACTTTTAATTCGTTTAAAATAGGTTCTAAGCTTTCCCATCTGATGTTTAAATTTTCGGGAATATAGTTTCGTTGTTTTTTTGCGATTTGCATAGATAAAAATGATTTAAGGAAAATTAACTAAAGTTTTTTAGAAGTGCATCGATTAGAAAACAGGCTGCAAAAATGACAGAAGCCATGCCATTTGTGGTGGCGAAGGCACGGTTAACTTTGCTTATGTCGTTAGGCTTTACCAATAAATGTTGATAGACCAATGCGCTACAAAAAAACGCAACTCCTATATAATACACCCAACTAAAGGCATTTGGCAATAAAAATATGGGTAAAATTACACATGCTGCAGAAATAAAATGAAGCATTATGGAAACATTTAAAGCATTTTTTATCCCAAGCGCAGAAGGAATAGAAAAAAGCTTTTCTTCCCTATCAAAACCCTCATCTTGCAGCGCATAGATAATATCGAATCCACTTACCCAGAACAATACTGCCAAGGAATATAAAACAGGTACGAGGCCAAAGTGACCAGTTACAGCAATGTAAGCGCCGATTGGTGCAAGCGATAAACCAAGTCCTAAAACAAAATGACAAAGTGAGGTAAACCTTTTTGTATAACTGTAAAATAAAACGACGAAAAGGGCAATAGGAGAGAGGAAAAAACATAGTTTGTTTATAAAAAACGTTGCTATAATAAATAGCACGCAATTAACAATTACAAATATGAGGGCCTGCTTTGCAGAAACCTTGCCGGCCGGAATGTCTCGCATTTGCGTTCTTGGGTTTTTTGCGTCAATATTTCTGTCTAAATATCTGTTAAAAGCCATGGCAGAATTTCTGGCAAAAACCATGCAAAGTAGAACAAGAATTAATTTTTGCCACAAAAACGGACTTTCTGTAGTGGTTACTCCTAAAAAAAACCCGATCATTGCGAAGGGCAACGCAAATATAGAATGTGCAAAAAGCACCAACGAAAAATATTTTTTCATAGAGGTTTTATACTTAGATTAGGTTCGTCCGATCTAGCTTTGATTAATCAATAACAGGCATTGCAAAATCTTTATTCACTTCATGGATGAAATTTAATACTTCCTCTTTACCAGTGCCTTTTTCTGCAGAAGTTACAATAGTAGTTGGTATTTCCTCAAACCAGTCGCTCAGCTTCTTTTTAAAGGCAGCCACGTGTTTTCCCGTGGTGCCACCGCCTTGTTTATCCGCTTTTGTAAATAGAAGTGTAAAGGGAATTTGTTTGTCGCCCAGCCAATAGCAAAATTCCAAATCGATTTGCTGAGGCTCCAATCGGCTGTCTATCAATACGAAAATGCACTGTAAGCTTTCTCTTTTTGTGAGGTAGGCTCTAATAAATTTCTCCCATTTCTCTCTACTGGTTTTAGATGCTTTTGCATAACCATAACCAGGTAAATCTACAATATACCACTCTTCATTTATTAAAAAATGGTTGATAAGCTGCGTTTTTCCGGGCCGCTGAGAGGTTTTTGCCAATCCATGCTGGTTAACCAACATATTTATTAACGAAGATTTCCCCACATTAGATCTTCCTATAAAAGCATATTCTGGTTTATTAGGAAGCGGCAAAGCCGATACTTGTGTGTTGCTGCAAACAAAACTTGCCTTTTTGATAATCATCTTGCAAAGGTAGAAATTTGTTTCTAGTGTATTGCCGATCAAGTGCTACCGAAGTTTAGCAATAATGTAAATTTTGCCGCTTATTTGCTGTGCGTTCCGACTCCCCGAGTTTTTCTTTATCTTTGGCACTAAACATGAAACAGCAAATCACCCCATATCAATTAAACGATACAACCAAAAAAGATCAGGTTGCCACCATGTTTAACAACATTTCTGGTACTTATGATTTTTTAAACCATTTTCTTTCACTTGGGATAGATATTTTATGGCGCAAAAAGGCCATCAAAGAATTGGTTTCCATACAACCACGCGTAATGTTGGATGTAGCGACGGGAACAGGCGATTTCGCGTTCGAGGCAATCAAGAAACTTAATCCAGAAAAAGTGGTCGGTGTGGATATTTCTGAAGGCATGTTGAATGTTGCTAGAGAAAAGATTTCACAACGAAACCTCCAAACTGTTTTTTCGGTTCAGCTAGGAGATTCCGAAGGGCTACAATTTGAAGACAATACCTTCGATGCCATCACGGTTGCCTTTGGAGTGCGAAATTTCGAAAATTTAGATAAGGGACTTGCCGACATGTACAGGGTGTTGAAGCCTGATGGAAAAATCGTAATTTTGGAGTTTTCAAAACCTAAAGCATTTCCGGTAAAGCAGGCTTATCAATTTTATTTTAAGCAGGTTACGCCATTTTTTGGGAAAGTTTTTTCTAAAGATAAACGTGCTTACGAATACCTGCCAGAATCTGTCGCCGCCTTTCCAGATGGCAATGAATTTCTGAATATGCTTAAAGAAGTTGGCTTTAAAGCAACTAAGCAGCAAGAGCTTACCTTTGGCATAAGTTCTATTTACGTTGGTATAAAATGAGGAAAAAATTTGTTTTTCTCACCATGGCTATCTGCGTGCTTCAGCTTTCTGCCAACGCGCAAAATTGGTCAAGTGCCGCTGACGATGAAGACTGGAGTTTCGGGTATATTTTTCAGTATGTGTCTGCCGAATATAAGATTTTAAAAAACCCCAATTGGCGAGAACCCTTTTATGATTATAAAGAAAATATACTTGGCGAACAAATAACGCCTCGGTTAACAGCGATTTCTAGTACGCCAAAGCCAGGTTTTGGGCTTGGGTTTTTAATATCTCGACGAATTACTGAAAATTTCCAAATACGTACAACTCCGTCTATGGTGCTTTCTGATCGGATTATGAGGTATGATTATGAGGCAACTGATCCAGATACCCTCGCAGATGGACAAATAAGACAGTTCGATTCGTCCATTGAAAAAAAAATTCAGGCTACCTTGTTTGAACTCCCATTGTCGTTTAAATTTCAGTCTAATAAGGTGAACAATGTGAGGGCTTATTTTCTTGGTGGAGCAAAGATGTCTTTTGATCTGGCGTCAAAAAAGAAAACTTTCGATGAGGGGGAATCCGAAATTAATAAGTTTTTGAAGGTGAGAAGAAGTTCGTTTTCTTACGAAGCTGCACTTGGATTAGATTTTTATTTCGAATACATAAAAGTGTCTCCAGAGATTAAGCTTTCTTATACCCCAAATGATGTTTTGCAGCACGATAACACTGCGTTTGCGACACCAATAAGTAAATTAAACCAGCGGCAACTTACTTTTAGTTTGATTTTTCAATAAACTAATAAACTATAGAAATCAAAAACGAATCTTAACTGTTGTGTTGTCATAACTTTAAAGGATAAAGAAATGGATAAAATAGCATTAATTACTGGCGCAACCTCTGGCATAGGTGAGGCATGTGCTCATATTTTCGCCCAACATGGCTATAACCTCGTTTTATTAGCTAGGCGTAAAGAGCAATTGGAAAAAATTTCTGGCCATTTGGCAGATAAATACGATGTACAGATTCTCTCGATCGTTGCGGACGTGAGAGAAGAAAGCAAGCTGAGGGCTGAATTAGAAAGTATTCCGGAAGACTGGAAAAACGTAGACGTGCTAATAAACAACGCCGGTTTAAGCAGAGGATTAGATCCCATTAACGCCGGTAAAATAGCAGATTGGGACACGATGATAGATACCAACGTAAAGGGGCTTTTGTACGTTACAAGAATTGTTTCTAACTGGATGATCAAAAGTAAAAGTGGTCATATCATCAATATTGGATCCATCGCTGGTCAGGAAGTTTATCCAAACGGTAACGTATATTGCGCCACTAAACATGCAGTAGATGCGCTGAGCAAAGCGATGAGAATAGATTTATTGCCACATGGAATTAAAGTCTCAGCAATAAATCCTGGTATGGTAGAAACAGAGTTTTCGCTCATTAGGTTTGATGGAGATGCAGATAGGGCCAAAAAAGTGTATGATGGATTAGAACCCCTTATTGCAGATGACATCGCTGATGCAATTTGGTACATAGTAAGCAGACCGAAACATGTAAATATTAACGATATGCTTATTATGCCAACCGCGCAAGCTACCGCTACACTAATTCAGCGAAGCAGCACATAAACACGAAATAAAAATAGGACAATATTATTATGATTTTAACAACAATAGATCAAGAAATTAAAGCCGCAATGTTGGCAAAAGACAATGCAGCGTTACGTGGTTTAAGGGCAATTAAAGCCGCATTTTTGGTGGCAAAAACAGAAAAAGATGCTGTTAATCTCGATGAAGAAGGCGAATTAAAAATTCTTCAAAAGCTTATTAAACAAAGGAAAGAATCGGCGGACATTTATAAAGCTCAAAACAGAGATGATCTATATCAAGTGGAGGTGGAAGAAATGGAAGTTATTAGTCGGTTTTTACCGAAACAGATGTCTAAAGAAGAAGTTCAATTTGTTGTAGATGAAGTGATTAAGAACATCGGCGCAACAAATATGAAAGATATGGGTAAAGTAATGGGTTTAGCCAATAAGCAATTGGTTGGTAAGGCTGATGGAAAACTCATCTCAGAAATTATAAAGCAAAGATTGGCCTAAGATTGTTTTAGTGTAATTATCTTAAAATCGCTTTAGTGCGAAGCCTAGAAAAAGCCTCCTTTTCGCTGTTTTTGTTTTCATCTTTTTAAAAGAAAAAACGGGTTTAGATGCAATAATTTAGATTTACTCTACTACCTTAGTAGCAAATACTATTAACATACCCTATGAAATACCAGATTATTGAAGAGGACGGATTTAAATATGTGGAGGTGGGCAAGGGAGAGACATTGGTATTGCTACATGGACTTATGGGCGAGTTGAGTAATTGGGAAAACGTTATAGATCACTTTAAAGATAATTATCGTGTTCTTGTACCAATTTTGCCCATTTATGAATTGCCTGTATTAACATTAGGCGTTAAAGCATTATCCAGATATGTGCATAGGTTTCTAAAATTTAAGAACCTCAGTCAGGTGGTTTTAATTGGCAATTCACTCGGAGGTCATGTTGGACTTGTTTTTACCACTTCGCACCAAGAATTTGTAAAAGCATTGGTATTAACCGGCAGTTCTGGTCTGTATGAAAATGCTTTCGGTGGCTCTTTTCCTCGCAGAGAAAGTTATGATTACATCCAGACAAAGGTAGAGCTTACCTTTTATGATCCAAAGATTGCTACCAAAGAACTGGTAGACGAAATCTTTGCTACAGTGAACGATAGATCGAAAGTGATTAGAATATTAACCCTTGCAAAGTCAGCTATAAGGCATAATATGGCGAAAGAACTTTCAAAAATTACCATTCCTACTTCATTAATTTGGGGGAGAAATGACACAGTTACACCGCCAGAAGTTGCTGAAGAATTTTATGCACTATTGCCAAATTCAGAATTAAATTGGGTTGATAAATGCGGTCACGTACCGATGATGGAACATCCCGCTATTTTTAATGCATATTTAGATAAATTTTTAAATAGGATCTTACTTAAATAATGTTTGCTGAAGAACTCATATCAAATCACATACCTTCATTAGTCCCTGAGCAAACTGTTCAGGTTGCATTGGATAGGCTAAACGAATTTAAACTCAAACATATTGCAGTCGTAAATTCTGGAGTTTTTTTAGGGTTATTAATGGAAGAAGATTTGTTAGAAGTTGCAGATCATTCCACAAGAGTAATAGATATACCCTCTACCTTGATTAACGCTTTTGTATTGAGTTCCGCTCATACATATGATGTGATTAGGTTGATGAGCCAAATGAACCTTACAGCCGTTCCTGTACTCGACCAACAAAAAAAATATTTAGGCATAATTTCTATAAATGATGTTATAGATGCCGTTGGAGAACAGTTTGCTGTAACCGAAGCCGGAGGGATTATTGTGTTAGAAATTGGAAATCGCGATAATTCTTTGGCACACATTGCCCAAATTGTCGAAGCCGATAATGCACAAGTTCTATCTTCTTCTGTAAATGCTTTTGCAGATACTACGCGTTTAGAATTAACGCTTAAAATTAATAAAACAGACATTACCGGACTTGTCGCTTCTTTTGAAAGGTATAATTATCATGTTAAGGAAGTGTACAACAACATCAAAATAGATGATGGAAGTCAAGAGAGATTCGACTCTTTTATGAACTATTTAAATGTTTAAGGCCATTTTATGAGGATAGCAATTTACGGAAGGAACTTCAACGACACAGTATTACCCTATGTTCAAGAAATTTTTGACCAGTTGGAAGGTTTCAAAATCTATCCTGTCATTTATTCCAAGTTCAAGCTTTTTTTGCAGGACAAGGTTAAACTTCCAAAAAATACAACCATTTTTCACAACAATAAAGAGTTAAAGGCGCAAGCAGATATATTGCTTACCCTTGGCGGCGACGGAACGTTGCTAGATACGCTTACGCTTATTAAGGATTCTGGTATACCTGTAATAGGTATAAATTTTGGACGTTTAGGCTTTTTGGCAAGTGTTAGTAAAAATGAAATTAAAACCGCACTTAGCGAGTTGATAAAAGGAGAATTTACCCTAGAAAGTAGATCATTGTTGGCGCTTGAGTCTGATAACGGGCTGTTTGGTGGAGAGAATTTCGCCCTAAACGATGTAACCATTCATAGGAGAGATACTTCGGCAATGATGATTATACACGCAAGTATGAATGGAGAATTTATAAATTCTTATTGGGCAGACGGTCTGATTATAGCCACACCCACCGGTTCTACCGCTTACTCTCTAAGTTGTGGGGGGCCTATCATCTACCCCGGCTCAGAAAATTTCGTCGTTACACCCATTGCGCCACACAATTTGAACGTTAGGCCTGTGGTATTGCCAGATGCCAATACCCTTTCTTTTGAAGTTGAAGCAAGGGAATCTAAGTTTTTGGTGTCTTGCGACAGCAGAACTGTCACCGTAGAAAGGTCTGTGAAAATTACCTTAAAGCGCGCTTCTTTCGGGTTAAACCTAATTCGTTTAAATCATGAGACTTATTTAAAAACGCTGAGGAACAAATTGTTGTGGGGCATAGATACCCGAAATTACTAATATGGCAAAACTGAAAGCGACATTTGTATTGGTAGCGGTTTTTTTGCTCTCCAATTTTGTTTACGCGCAGCCACGTTACAGTAATTGGGAGCTAGGATTGGCGGCAGGTGGCGCCGGCTATATAGGCGACTTGAACCAAAATAATCCGTTGTTGTTAAGCGGCGTTTCTGCAGGCCTTTATGTAAAGAGAAATTTTTCAGAATATTTAGGAGCACGTCTTAACTATACTTTCGGGCAAATTAATGGGAATGATGCGAATTCTAACAACGCGCAATTTAGAAATAGAAATCTGGCATTTACGACAAATATGAATGAGTTAAGCGCCATCGCCGATTTTAATTTTATTGGATTTGGCTTAAATGGCGACGACCGTAGAATAACGCCTTACGTATTTGCAGGTGCCGGTATAGTTTTGTTTGATCCAGCCGTAAAATACGATGGAACTCGCTATAAATTAGCTAAGTTGAAAACTGAGGGACAGGAGAAACCTTATGCCAGAAAAACGCTAACCATTCCCTATGGTTTGGGATTGAGATATCAGCGGGACGGTGGGTTTAGCATTTTTTCTGAGATTGGTTATCGAACAGCAAATACAGACTATCTAGACGATGTAAGCGGTTTATACAGCGAAAATCCTGCACTTGTAAAAAAAGGTGAAGAATTTATAAATTTTTCAGATCCCTCTTTCAACAAATCTGGGGTGCCTGGTACCCAGCGTGGCGACTTAAGGAAAAGAGATACGTACCTATTTGTTAGTGTTGGCATATCTATTACCTTTGTTTCCGCAAAATGCTATTCTTTTTAAGTGGTTTTTGTATTTCGAAAAATGGGATTTAAAGAAAAAATAAACTTAGGTAGGTTACCAAAACACATTGCTATCATAATGGATGGCAATGGTAGATGGGCAAAAAATCAGGGAAAAATGCGCATTTTCGGTCATGAGCAAGGAGTTTTGTCTGTGAAAGATATTGTAGAAGGCTGCGTGGAAGTTGGAATTGAATATTTAACGCTTTATGCATTTTCTACAGAAAACTGGCATCGACCTAAAGAAGAGGTCGACGCATTGATGCAAATCCTTATATCGACCATAAACAAGGAAACAGAAACGTTAAATAAAAATGAGGTGAAGTTAAATGCCATTGGCAATATAGAATCGCTCCCTCAAGAATGTATCGACGACTTAAACGAAGCCATGGGAAAAACGGCCCATAATAAAAAATGCACGCTTACCTTGGCATTAAGTTATAGTGCAAAATGGGAGATTTTAGCGGCAACCAAGAAAATTGCTCAAGCTGTAAAAGAAAATTTAATAGAGATTGATCAAATTACTGAGGACTTTTTCGCTTCCAAACTTACTACGGTTAATATTCCAGATCCAGAGTTAATGATCCGTACAAGTGGCGAGCACAGAATTAGCAATTATCTCCTGTGGCAAATGGCCTATACAGAGTTTTATTTTACCGATGTTTTGTGGCCGGATTTTAGACGCAAAAATCTTTTTGAGGCCATCGTCGATTATCAAAAGCGCGAGCGCCGGTTCGGAAAAATTAGCGAACAACTAAACTAATTTTTCTTTTAACACTTTTTAACAAGCCTTTAAACTAACTTAGCGCCATGTTTATAGCATGAAACTATAAAATTGATGTGTGCCAAAAGAATGGCAAAACCATCCTTAAGAAAACATTGCTATCTTCGTGCCTTTTACCGAACAACGTATTTTAATGAAAAGAATATTTCAGGTTTTTATCCTTTTAATTTTTGCCCTGCCAGCGTTTTCTCAAATTCGTCCATCAGGCCAAACTCCTGCCACGCCCACACTAAAAGTAGGTAACCTTAACTTAGATTATTTTAACCCAAAAGAGTTTATTATTGGCGGCACCAAAATTACCGGCACCAAGTATCTTGATAAAGATGTATTAGTTACTTTATCAAAATTGAACAAGGGAGATAAGGTGGTTTTACCCGGAGAAGCGACTTCAGATGCCATTAAGACACTTTGGGCACAAGGATTGTTTGATGACGTGAAAATAAATGTAGAAAAGATTGAAGGTGACTCTGTTTTTTTTGAAATAGCCGTAGTTGAGCTTCCTCGTTTAAGTTCGATAGACCTTAAAGGTGTAGGTAAATCTACCAAAACAGCATTGCAAGAAAAGCTTAATGATAAGCCCGGCAAAATTGTAAATGATAACTTGTACAATACGACGTCTGGGATTATTAAAAAATACCTATTGGATAAAGGTTTTTATTTTACTGAGATCAAATATAGTACACGTAAAGATCCAAATGCAGAAAATAGTGTTGTGTTAGAAGTTAACGTCGATAAAGGACATCGCGTTAAGGTACAGCACATAGATTTTACTGGCAATAAGGATTTTTCGGCAGCTAAGCTTAGGAAATTCTTAAAAAGTCCAAAACAATTTGAATGGTGGAGGTTTTGGGGCTCTGGAAAATTCGATAAGCAAAAGTATGAAGAAAATAAGGTGAAAATGGTAGGCAAAATGCATGAGAAAGGTTATTATGATGCAGTATTGCGTAGCGACAGTATTTATAAATATAACGATAAGAAAGTAAATATTTTGATGAATGTTTACGAAGGAAATAAATATTACTTTGGGAAGATTACTTGGGCGGGAAATGCCATTTATCCAGATAGTATCTTAAATAAGGTATTAACGATCGAAAAAGGGGATATTTTTAGCGAAGAGCGTCTAAGTAAGAAGCTTAATGGTGGCGGCGAAAACGGTGGAGACATCAATAGCTTATATACGGATAATGGTTACCTCACATTTGCAATAGATCCTGTTAAAACGAGGATTTACCAAGATACTGTTGATGTAGAATTACGCATAGCTGAAGGCCCGCAATATACCAATAATAGGATTGGTGTAACTGGAAATACCATAACAAATGATAAAGTGGTATTGCGAGAGGTACGAACTAAACCTGGTCAAAAATTTAATAAATCTGACTTAATTCGGACGATTAGAGAAATTGGACAACTCGGTAATTTCAACGAGCAGAAGACCAATCCTAAAGTAGATCCAAACACTGCGGACGGTACCGTTGACATTACCTACGAGGTAGAGGAGAAACCGTCAGATCAAATAGAGCTTTCTGGAGGTTTTGGCGGTGGGCGTATCATTGGTACGCTAGGTTTAACTTTTAATAATTTCTCCCTAAAAAATCTGTTTAATGGAAGTGCTTATAAGCCATTGCCAAAAGGCGATGGGCAAAAATTGAGCTTAAGGGGGCAAACTAATGGAAAGTACTACCAATCTTATAGCTTCTCTTTTTCGCAACCTTGGTTTGGGGGGAAGAAACCGGTTAGTTTTGGAGTAAGTGCTTTTACGTCTTCTCAAAACGTACCCTATAATTATTTAACTGGCGTAAGTAGTTCGTTAGATCAAAAAATTCGCTTAAACGGTGTTACGGTAAGTTTGGGTAGACGATTAAATTGGCCAGATAATTATTTCCAACTTAGCCATGCGTTAAGTTTTCAACAGTATATCTTACAGAATTATAATGGATTCTTATTTAGCACGGGAACTTCATACAACATCAATCTAACGCAAGAAATCAGTAGAGATTCGAGAGATTCTCCTATATTTCCAAAGTCTGGCTCGTTTTTGCGTTTTACCATCCAAGCAACGCCACCATATTCTTTGTTTAATCATACCAACTATGCCACAGCTTCTGATAAAGAACGCTATCGTTTTACAGAATACCATAAATGGAAATTCGACTCTCAATATTTTCAGCGCGTTGCAGGGAATTTAGTAGTCAAGGCTCAAGCTCAATTCGGATTTCTCGGTCAGTATAACTCTGCGGTAGGGCAGTCGCCGTTTGAGCGCTTTAAGTTGGGTGGTGATGGAATGCAGGGTTTTGATTTCCTTCAAGGATCTGAGATTATTGGAATGCGTGGCTATACGAACAATTCTGTGATCCCAGTAGGATCAAATCCAAATATTGCTCAAAACTCTGGTAGCCCGCTTTTTGCAAAATACATTCTAGAAGCTAGATATCCTGTAATCACAAGCCAACAAGCAACGGCCTTCGTATTGGCTTTCGCAGAAGGAGGTAACACGTGGAATAACTTTGGCGACTTTAATCCGTTTAACGTTCGCCGTTCAGCGGGAATCGGGGCTAGAATATTCCTACCCATATTTGGCTTGCTCGGTATAGATTATGGATATGGTTTTGATAAGATACCCGGTATAGCTGATGCCAACAAAGGGCAGTTTCAATTTAGCATAGCGCAACAATTAGGTGGACTTTAGAACTTTGTAGACCTTTGGCATAACTTATGTACTAGAACTAGATAGCTTTGCTAAGCATTTAAATTGTTTTGCACACTTAATATACACTCAAATGAAGAAATATCTTTTTATAGCCTTTCTGCTCTTTAGCTCAGCAGGGGCTTTTGCTCAAAAATTTGCTTACGTTGATACAGAATATATCTTAAAGCAAATACCAGAATACACCGCAGCGCTAAACACTCTAGATGTTGCCTCTAAGCAGTGGCAACAACAGGTTGATCAAAACTTTACAGACATTGATAAAATGTATAAGTCTTACCAAGCCGATAAGGTTTTACTAACTGACGATATGCGGAAACGACGCGAGAATGAAATAATCGAGAAAGAGAAACAAGCAAAAGAATTTCAGAGAGAGAAATTTGGTGCAAGTGGAGAATTGTTTCAGAAACGTGTAGAGTTGCTAAAACCTATTCAAGAAAGGGTATCGGATGCAGTGAAACAGGTTGCAAAAGCTAAATTTTTAGATTTCATCTTCGATAAAAGTAGCGAATCTACGATGATGATTTATGCAAGTACCGGATACGACCTAAGCAAAGAAGTAATTGTTAAATTAGGATACAAACCTGGTACAAATAATTAGTATATTCGCCCCTTAAATTTTTAAAAGAAAACAACACAACAAAAGAATAATAGAAATGAGAAAATTAATTAACGTATTGTTTGTAGCTGCAGGATTAATGCTAACAACTAATATTGCAAGTGCACAACAAAAACTTGGTCATCTTAACTCTGAGGAAGTTTTTTCTAACCTTCCGGAGGCTAAAACGGCCCAAACTACCTTAGAAACTTTAGGCAAGGCAAAGCAAGCAGAAATTGATGGAATGGTTAAAGAGTACCAAACTAAGCTTTCTACCGCACAGGCATTAGAAAAAACATTAAGTGAGGCTAATAAGGAAGCAGTTGGCAAACAATTACAAACTGCTGGCGTAGAATTACAAGATCTACAAAAGAGGGTTGAAGATGCCCGTACAAAGGCATCTCAAGAGGTTAGTACCAAACAAGGAGAACTTTTCCAGCCTATCCAGGCTAAAGTTGCGACTGCAATTTCTGCTGTTGCTAAGGAAAAAGGTTTGGCTTACGTATTCGACATCGCAAATGGTCAAGGTGGAAACAATTTAGTTTATTGGGAAGGTGGAGACGACATTACCGCTGCGGTTAAGACTAAGTTAGGGATTTCTGCAACGGCTAAGGCTGCGCCTAAGAAATAGAGCAAATTTAAGCTCAGTTAACAAAAACAGACCTAATGAAGATTAGGTCTGTTTTTTTTTAAACTATCGGCATCGAAAATCGACTATAAGGTTTATTTAAAACGATTATATTTGCTTTTTCTGTAAACTAAAAGGATATGCAAAAAAATGCGCCCATTGGGATATTTGACTCAGGCTACGGAGGTTTAACCGTTTTCAGAGCGATTGCAGATCGATTGCCGGCCTATGATTATATTTACCTGGGCGACAATGCACGTTCTCCCTACGGCGATCAGCCTTTTGATGTAATCTATAAGTATACGCTCCAATGCGTAGAATGGCTATTTTCTCAAGGTTGCGAATTGATTATTTTAGCTTGTAATACAGCATCTGCGAAAGCGCTAAGAACCATCCAAGAAAAAGACTTGCCTCGAAAGTATCCAACCAAAAGGGTATTAGGGGTAATTAGGCCTTCGGCCGAAGTTATAGGTGACTTTACAGAAACCAAGCATGTCGGTATTATGGGCACACGCGGTACGGTAAACTCTAGCTCGTATTTATTAGAAATCAAAAAATTTTTTCCTCAGCTAAAGGTTTTTCAGCAAAGCTGCCCAATGTGGGTACCTTTAATCGAAAACAATGAATATTTACAACCTGGGGCCGATTTTTTTGTGGATGAATATTGCAGCGCACTCCTTGCTCAAGAAGAAGCAATTGACTGTGTATTACTGGCATGTACGCATTATCCTTTACTACTGCCAAAACTGCAGAAGGTTTTCCCGCCAACTATAAAAATTCTGTCACAAGGAATTATTGTAGCTAATAGTCTGGCAGACTATTTGGTTCGTCACCCAAAAATGGAAGAATCGCTGAGTAAAAATTGTCAAAAAAAGTTTTATACCAGTGGAGACTTGTTGAGTTTTGACGAGCATGCGTCGGATTTCTTCGGGGAAGAGATATCTGCAAATAAAGTAGTTTTACCATAAAACCATTTAATTTTTCACAATTAAAGGCAGCAACCGCAAAAAGAGCTCTAGCAAATGTTCTGCGAAAAAAACCATGTTGCTGTAAAAACCCAGTTTTGGTTAGGTTGTAAAGTTTTAAAAAGATACCTTTGCGGCTCTAAAACCATAACATGAGTGATCAGATAAAACACGAATGCGGAATTGCTTTTATTCGCCTACTGAAGCCACTTTCTTATTATCACCAGAAGTACGGTACCGCACTTTATGGATTAAACAAGTTATATCTTTTAATGGAAAAACAGCATAACCGCGGTCAAGATGGCGCCGGCATTGCAACTGTTAAATTAGATATGAAACCCGGTCACAGGTATATTAGTAGATATAGAAGTATGGCGTCTAACGCTGTTGCTGATATTTTTGAATATGTGCAAAAGAAGTTTGTAGACATTCAGGAGAATCAACCTGAGTTGATGCAAGATCCGGAATGGCTTAAAGCCAACGTAAGTTTTATTGGAGAAGTGCTGATGGGGCATTTGCGTTATGGCACCCACGGCAAAAACAGCATAGAAAGCTGTCATCCGTTTTTACGGCAAAACAACTGGATGACCAGAAACTTAGTTATAGCCGGTAACTTCAACATGACTAATGTAGATGAGCTTTTAGAACAATTGTATGAGCTTGGTCAGCATCCAAAAGAGAAAGCAGATACCGTTACTGTTTTAGAGAAAATCGGCCACTTTCTAGACGACGAGAATCAAGAGTTATTTGATGCTTACAAGAAAGAAGGTTTCGACAATGTTACCATCACCAAAAAGATATCAAATAACTTAAATATTGCAAATATTTTGCGCCGTTCTTCCAAAACTTGGGATGGTGGATATACCATTTGCGGTATGGTAGGCAATGGCGATTCTTTTATTATGAGAGATCCTGCAGGTATTCGCCCAGCTTATTATTACTATGATGATGAAATTGTAGTGGCTGCATCCGAACGGCCGGCGTTACAAACGGCTTTTAACATCCAATTTAAAAATGTAAAAGAAATAGAACCTGGACATGCTTTAATCATTAAGAAAAATGGTGAAGTAAGTATGGAGCAATTCCGCGAGCCAACAGAAAGACTATCTTGTTCGTTTGAGCGGATTTATTTTTCTAAAGGCAGCGATGTTGAAATTTATAGAGAACGTAAAAAACTTGGGCAGTTGCTTTGCGATCAAATTTTAAGTGCTGTAAAATATGATCTTAAAAATACCGTCTTTTCTTTTATTCCAAATACGGCAGAAGTTGCTTTTTTTGGAATGGTTGAGGGCGTGCATGAATACGTGCGCAATTATCAGAAAAAGATAATGCGAGAGAAACGGAACGCGCTTAGCGATGAAGAAGTTGAGGAGCTATTGTCGATGAATCCACGTGTGGAGAAACTTGCAGTAAAAGATGTTAAGCTTCGCACCTTTATTGCACAAGATGCAGACCGGGGAGAAATGGTGGCCCATGTGTACGACACGACTTACGGCATCGTAAAGAATATGGAAGACACGCTTGTTGCTTTAGATGATTCTATCGTGCGGGGTACCACACTAAAACAAAGTATTATCAAGATTGTTGATCGACTTCATCCCAAAAAAATAATTATTGTTTCTTCTGCACCCCAAATTCGCTATCCGGATTGTTATGGGATAGACATGAGCAGAATGGGCCAATTTGTTGCGTTCGATGCCGCAATTCAACTGTTGACTGAGCGAGGTATGTGGCAACTGATCGAAGATGTTTATCAGAAATGTATAGAGTCAATGCTATTGCCCAAAGAAGAAATTGTGAATCATGTAAAAGAAATTTACAAACCGTTTTCACCGGAAGAAATTTCTAAGAAAATAGCAAGAATTATTACTCCAAAAGACACTGTGGCCGAAGTAGAAGTGATTTATCAAACGCTAGAAAATCTGCATATTGCCTGTCCTAAAAATAAGGGAGATTGGTATTTCTCTGGCAATTACCCAACTCCGGGTGGAAACAGAGTGGTAAACCGCGCTTTTATAAATTGGAAAGAAGGAAATAATCAAAGAGCTTACTAGATTACTAAGGTGCATTTAAGTTTGACGTCTAGTTTGGCAGCTGAAGGGTTTTTAAAGTCTTCCATCTACTAGTGAACCCCCGAACGCTAAGCGCTAGTTTAGTTGGTACATTAAAAATAAAAATAGAGTTGCTAAAAACGTTAGTTAAACTTTTTTTTCAACTAAGCGGTATACCCAAAAAATAAAATATTAAAGTTCAAATGGAAAGCTTTGCCGATTAATAAAACTTCAAATAAGTCTTCACAATGAGCCAAATGGCGAACAAAATAATTATGACTCCCGCTATTTTGTTAAGTTTTCTTAACGCATCTTCCTTTATTTTATACCTTAATTTGCTAGAAAAATAGCATTTACCTCCATCTATACTTAATTGAGTCGCCATAGCTATAAATAAACAAAAAAGCTTTTCATCGAGCCTATTGTTCAGCTTCACAGAAATTATTCCGCTCACAATAATCCAGAACATTAGCGTAGAAGGCGTTAGGATGCACATCAGAAATCCCTTTATTAGATAACCGCGCTTGTTTATCTTCTCTAACTTGTTTTTATAGTTTACCGTAAGTTTAGATACAAGGTAGTAAACGCCCACGGCAAGTAAAAACACTCCGCCAATAATGCCTACATATTTATCGAATTCTGTTTTATATTCAAAAAATTGAGCGCCAAATAAGACGATAGTTATTAGAATTACATCGCTGATGATCACACCGATAGCTAAGGAAAACCCAGCTTTGAAACCTTTTTCTATGCTGGTTTTAATCATAGCAAAGAAAACCGGTCCAGTTAAAAACGACGAAATTACACCCGCACCTAAACCCAATAAAATGGCTTCGAACATCTACTGCTTCTTTTGTTAAAGTGCGAATATGCAATTTTATAGCTAAAAACATTGACTTTTATTTTAATATTTACGTAACACGGTAAGTACATTTACATTTTTTTTATCTAAGTTTATCGCCGTAAAACTTAATATAAACAATGAATTCAGACCAGACACAGACTAAGTGGGCGCAGTTTATTCCATTAGCTACAGTTTTTTTCTTTTGGGGCTTCGTAGCAGCTAGTAACGATATTTTAATTCCTGTTTTTAAGCAGGCTTTCAACCTATCTCAGGCAGAAAGCCAGTTGGTATCGCTCGCTTTCTATATTGCATATACTGTTGGTGCACTCATCTACAATGGTATTTCGGTCGTTATGGGCAAAGATATTGTAAACACACTAGGTTATAAAAATTCCTTAGCACTTGGGCTTGGTATTTCCGCATTGGGAACATTGTTATTTTATCCTGCTGCAAATCTTCACTCTTTCCCGCTTATGTTGTCAGGATTGTTCATCGTGGCTCTAGGGTTTTCGTTACAACAAACTGTTGCAAATCCGTTGGCAATTGCATTAGGCCCACTAAAAACTGGATCACAGCGTTTAATAATGGCCGGCGGTATAAATAATTTTGGTACCACTATCGGCCCTTTAATTGTCAGTTTTGCCATTTTTGGTTCAGTGGGTACAGGAAGTACAACAATTAGTATAGAAAGCGTTAAAATTCCATACTTGGTTTTGGGTGTTGCATTTTTGGCGGTCGCAGTTTTTTTAAAGCTTTCATCATTGCCGGATAAGCCGAATTTAGTGGAAGCAGAAAACGTAGATCCCAATGTAAAGGGATCTGCCCTGAAGTACCCTCAGTTGATACTGGGAATGATTGCCATTTTTCTATATGTTGGGGTAGAAGTATCTACGGCAAGTAATTTGCCTGCGTATATGGAAACCAAATTGGGTTTTGCGATTAAAGACATTGCTCCTTATGTCTCTTTATATTGGGCCAGCTTAATGATTGGACGTTGGACAGGAGCAGTTGAAGCTTTCACAGATAAAGTTAGTACTCAAAAAATATTACGTTTTGTCGCGCCATATCTTGCGTTTGGAGTATTCTTAGTCGTTAATGCAATTGCAAAGCATGAATTAAGTCACTTTTATGTATATGCGTTGGTTATTCTGGTACTCATCGGAGCCGATTTTGCGAGCAAGGGAAACCCGGCAAGAATGTTGGTGATATTCTCTGCATTAGGTATTTTAGCATTAATTATTGGAATGTCTACCAACGGGATGGTTAGTGTTTATGCATTTACAAGTGTGGGATTGTTCTGTAGCACCCTTTGGCCTTGTATCTTTACATTGGCAGTAAGTGGATTGGGCAAACACACTAGTCAGGGAAGTAGTTTCCTAATTATGATGATTATGGGCGGTGGATTGGTGAGTTTTTTTCAAGGATATATATCAGAATTTACCGGCATACAGTACAGTTATTTTGTTGGCGTAGTTTGCTTCACTTATTTAGCATTTTATGGATGGCGGGTTGCAGGTCTGCTTCGCAAACAAGGCATCAACTTCGATCAAAGCGTTGCCGGCGGTCACTAAACTTTTAATTTAAATGTACTGCCACGGATAAATTCCGTGGCTTTTTTATTTTCAAATGGAGAAACCAAGTTTTGATTTAATCTATATGAAGTTGGCCGTTGAGCTAGCCGATCGTTCACATTGTGTAAGAGCGCACGTTGGCGCAGTGCTCGCAAAAGATACCCGTATTATTTCCATTGGTTACAATGGTCCCCCTGCTGGTACGCATAATTGCGATGATGAGTGGCCTAAAGATGGTTGTGCTCGAGACAGCAAGGGCAGTTGTTCCCTAGCCCTGCATGCAGAGCAGAACGCAATTCTGTATGCGGCAAAAAATGGAGCAAAGGTAGAAGGGGCAACCTTGTATACCACGCTTTCGCCTTGTATAGCATGTGCTCGGTTAATCTTATCGTCAGGCATTACACTAGTGTATTATTCAAAGTCATACGCGACCTATAAAGGATTATCAAGTGATGAAGGTGTAGATTTTCTTCGAAAATTTGGGGTAGAAGTTAGGTTATTAGCCTGTTAGCACGTTGATAAATTTCCCGAATCAGGTCAGTTTTTTTTTAGGCTTCGAACTGTTTGTAAAATAACATGACGCTGTTGGGTGAAAAACTAGAATATGGTTGTTTGATCATTTTCAGTCGTTGAAAACACTTCCGTTTTTTTTAAATTCTCTTAGCTAGGCTTTAAATCTCCCTGCAAATTGGTAGCTTTGCCCATGCTTGAAAAAATCATTATCCTCGATTTCGGTTCTCAGTATACCCAGCTGATTGCACGTAGAGTGCGCGAACTTAACGTGTATTGCGAAATTTATCCATTTAACAACATACCAGTTTTTGATGATGCAGTAAAAGGCATTATTCTGTCCGGCAGTCCTTATTCGGTTAGACAGGCCGATGCCCCGCAAGTAGACTTATCTTCTTTTCATTTAAAATATCCTGTCCTTGCAGTATGTTATGGGGCACAATATTTTGCCCAGCAAATGGGTGGCGATGTACAACCCTCATCTACAAGAGAATATGGCAGAGCGAATTTGAGTTGGTTAAATCAAGGCAATAAACTATTTAAAAACATCCACATAGATTCTCAAGTTTGGATGAGTCATGGAGATACGATTAAAGACGTGCCTGCCAATTTTGAACTTATTGCAAGTACAGACAATGTGCAGGTAGCGGCTTATCAAATTAAGGATTCGCAAACCTACGCAATACAATTTCATCCGGAAGTGACCCACAGCATAGAAGGGAAAATACTTGTAGAAAACTTTTTGGTAGATATTTGTGGATGTAGCCAAAACTGGACTTCTACTGCATTTATCGAAACAACTATTGCCGATTTAAAGGAAAAAATTGGAGAAGGAAAAGTGGTTTTAGGTCTGTCTGGCGGGGTTGATAGTAGTGTAGCAGCAGTTTTGCTGCATCAAGCGATAGGGAAGAACTTACATTGCATATTTGTAGACAATGGTTTGTTGCGCAAAGGTGAATTTGAACAAGTATTGGATCAATACAAACACATGGGGCTTAACATAAAAGGTGTTGATGCAAAAGATCGTTTTTTAACTCAGTTGCTAGGAATAAAAGATCCCGAATTGAAAAGGAAGGCAATTGGGCGTGTTTTTATAGAGGTTTTTGATGATGCTGCACATGAAGTAAGTGGTGTAGAATGGTTAGGACAGGGAACAATTTATCCCGATGTGATCGAATCTGTATCGGTAAACGGACCTTCAGCAACAATAAAATCCCATCACAACGTCGGTGGCCTACCAGACTTTATGAAATTGAAAGTAGTGGAGCCTCTCAATACGCTATTTAAAGATGAGGTAAGACGTGTCGGGAAAACTTTAGGCATTTCAGATGAAATTCTAGGTAGACATCCTTTTCCGGGACCTGGTTTGGCTATTAGAATTTTGGGCGATGTAACTGCCGAGAAAGTTGCTATTTTACAAGATGCTGATGCCATTTATATTTCAGAATTAAAAGCTGCGGGTTTATACGATAAAGTTTGGCAGGCTGGCGCTATCTTTTTGCCGGTTCAGTCTGTAGGAGTTATGGGAGATGAACGTACTTACGAGAATGTTATTTGCCTACGTGCGGTTGAATCAGTAGATGGGATGACAGCAGATTGGTGCCATTTACCCTATCCAGTATTGGGAAAAATAAGTAATGAGATTATAAATAAGGTTAAAGGAATTAACCGTGTTGTTTATGACATTAGCTCCAAACCACCTGCGACGATAGAATGGGAATAAAATACAGTTGCCGTTCAAATTAAATGATGAATCGTTCTTGTAAAAAAATTGACAATGAAGTTTAAATTAGTTTACCTCCTATTTTTCGTTGCAAGCATCCTGATTGTTGGCTGTTCATCAAAAATACGACCTACAAAGAAAAAGCCTAAAACGACACAAGCTGACAATGAAGCTAGTAAGCCTAAGGATGATGCTGCGGATAAAAAGCTGGTAAAAAAGCGTTTTACAGATGCAAACGTGTCTCTATTGATTCCGTTCGATTTGAATAGAATAAATTTAAAAATAGCAACAAAAGCAGACATTGAGCGCCATGCAATGGCAATTGATTTTTATCAAGGGTTTAATGTCGGTATAGATTCAGCTGCATCAGCTGGCTTAAACTTTAAAGTTAATGTGTTTGATACACAAGATGACCAAGGTCGAATTGCAACTTTAATCAAAAACGGAGTATTTGCCAATAGCAATTTAATTGTCGGACCAGTTTTTCCAAAAGGAATTAAGGCGATAACGGAATATAGTAAAGCGCAAAATACAATCGTTGTTTCGCCATTAGCTGCTTCAAATCCTATTGATTTTAACAATCCCAATTTAGTTTCCATTGCCAGCGATCTAGATCAACACGCAATTAAATTGGCCGATTATATCTCAAAGCACTATGAGTCTTCAAATACGATTGTAGTTTTGATAAATACGAAAAAAACCGAAGACGAGAATTTTGCCGCACCGATTAGAGCATTTTTTAAACAAGTTTCGGGAAATAAGTTTATTGTCCAGGAATACACTTCTACCTATGCATTTGAAAGAAGCTTGGTGAAAGGAAAACGGTATGCTGTTGTGGTAACTTCTGCTGACAGGGCTTTTGTGCTGCCAACGATAGAAAAACTGTTTCGTCTGAAAAATAACCCTGTTGCAAAGTATGACATTAACCTATTCGGCCATCCGGTTTGGTTAAAGCAGAATTATCCGGTAGATCAGCTGGAAAATTTAAATACCATTGTTACTAGCAGTTACAAAATAGAGTACAAAAGCAGCAACGTTATTAAATTTATAAAAAATTATCGCACTCGTTTCGGTTTCGAACCCGGCGAATATGCATTTAAAGGATTTGATGTTGGTTTTTATTTCGGCAGATTGTTGGCCAAATATGGAACTGATTATCGCGAATACATTACCAAAGAGAGTTATAAAGGTTTGCATAATGGTTTTAATTTTATTTTCAATCCTCAAACTGGCTTTTCAAATACTCATGTTATGTTGTTGCGTTACCACGACTATTTGCTCGATGTGGTAAAATAGAAATGTTAGCTGATAAATCATCTGAAAAAAAAGTTTATGAAAATAGAACATCAGCTAAGAGCGTTCGATCAAATTTTATCAGCGTACGACGGGCTAATGCCGTTACACAGATTTTTACCAATTTATTATCGAAAGAATAAGCAGATGGGCTCGTCTGATAGGCGGTGGGCAACACGATATATTTATAGTTTTTTTAGACTTGGAAAAGCGCTTCCAAATTTACCGATACACAATAGGGTCGCTATTGCCGATTTTCTATGCCATAGTGATTTTAGTTTAGTGGGTGAGCATAAATTATCTCATCTTAAGGACAAAACTTTTTTGCCATTGGAAGATAAAGTAGCGATTATTTCATCTGAGTATTTAGATTTTAAGTTGAGCGATATTTTTCAATTTGAAGAGAAGCTTGCCTCAGGTGTGGAGTCAGGTACTTTCTTCAAGTCGTTTTTAATACAACCGAAGTTATTTATTCGTGTACGAGATGCGGAAAGGCAAGCCGTATTAAGCCGTTTACAAGCGGCAGAGATTGCTTACGAACAATTAACTGATACAACTTTTGCATTTCTGAATGGTACCAAATTAGAACTTGTTTTAGAAGCGGGTACTTATCAAGTTCAAGATTTTTCATCGCAACAAACTGGTCAGTATTTTAAACCTGTAAAACATGATAAATGGTGGGACTGCTGCGCGGCCTCTGGTGGTAAAAGCTTACTTCTCAATAGCTTAGAAAAGGATTTAGACTTATTGGTAACTGATCTTCGTCCGCAGGCATTAGACAATTTAGAAACTCGTTTTCGCCTTGCTGGCGTGAAAAAATATCAGCGTAAAGAAATGGATCTGCTCTCAAACAACGATCAAATTTTACATCATTATCAGTTTGATGGCATTATTGTAGATGCCCCGTGCTCGGGTTCTGGCACTTGGGGAAGGACACCTGAAATGCTTAGTTTTTTTGAGGTTAGCAAGATTACTCAATATACAAATCTCCAAAAAAAAATCCTCGTAAATGTGGTAAAATACTTAAAGCCGGGTAAGCCACTGATCTATATCACTTGCTCGGCATTTGCGGAGGAAAATGAAGAAATAGTAACATTTTGCGAGAAAAATTTGGCATTAAAGGTAGTAGATGTCGAAATTATAAAAGGATTTAAACACGCAGCCGACACAATGTTTGTTGCAAGGCTAATCAGCCAGAATACTTAAACCGTTCAATTCAGTTGCTATTTTTCTATTCATAAAATGATTTAATTGTTTTCTTGCTTTTTTAAATGCCTTTTGATCATCAAAAAAATAGGAAATGAACACAGTGTAACCACTGCAATTGTTATAAGACTTTTTCTATCGCTATATGCAAATCCCAACAAAAGCGCTAGAGAGAAAAGAACCATTAATATGGAGGTAAATGGATATCCCCACGCTCGGTAAGGTCGGTGGAGATTCGGTTCTGAAATTCGAAGTTTAATCAAAGAAACATAAGCCAGTCCCCAAACAACAATAGAGAAAAACGTTGCCAATGAAAATAGGATTTCGAAAGAACCTATTACAATTAGTACAAATGAAAATAGTGAAGAGCAAAACAAAGCAACTATTGGCGTACCACCTTTGTTGATTGTGGTCGCTTTTGAGAAAAAGAAACCATCTCTACTTAGGCCAAACAATATTCTTGAGGGGATCATCATATAGGCATTTAAAATACTAATAAGAGAAAATAGGGCAATAATCGTAACTGCCGAAGCGCCATATTTCCCGAAAACTACGGATGCAACTTCTGATGCAGCAAGTGGGGAGTGCGCCAGTCTGCTTACCGGAAGTACTGAAAAGAAAGCCATATTTGTGAGCACAAAAATTACTATTAGAATAATTGCCCCAGTATAAAGAGATTTCGGAATGTTTTTGCCGGGATTTTCGTCTTCCTCAGCAAAGTAGCTCCCCGCCGTCCAACCATCATAAGTTCCTAAAACGAGTTGGAGCGATTTAAAAAATGCAATAGCCATTCCTGCACCAACCACAGGTGCAGTGGTTTTAATAGGTGCGATTTTTAGACCAGAATATTGATAACAGGCTAAAATGAAAATAACGAAAAGCACTACTTTAAACAAACTTGTGCCCTGCTGAACAATACTTCCTCCTTTAACGCCAGTTGCATGTAACATGGTAAATCCAAGTAGAAATGCAATGGCGATGACGGAGGCTTGGTTTTTTAGGATTGGAAAAAGAATGACTAAATACTCGCTAATCACAATGCAAAAAAAAGCCGGTGCAATACAATTAGTAATGTAGTCGAACCACCCTGTTAAAAAACCTGCATAATTTCCAAATGCACGTTTAACATAATTATACGAACCACCGGCTTTTGGTAACATTGTAGCCAATTCTGCATAGGATCCAACGCCAAGTAACACATAAACACCACCTAACATCCAGCAGAGAATGATAAGCCAATAGTTATCTAGCATTCCAGCGATGATGCCTGGATTACGTAAAATTCCAACGCCAATAGTACCTCCAACTAAAATGGCAATTCCGAAGCTTACGCCAAGCGCTTTCTTTAGCCTATTTGCCGGGTGTGTTTCCATCTATCGCTTTGTGTTTTCTGATTTTTGATGCAAATTAAATAAATTTTTATGATGTCTGTAATGCTTGGTCAATCGATGTTGAGGATAAACCATTTTGTTAGAAATGGTGTTGTAGGTAAAAGCAATATTATGGGGAAAAAGAGAAAAAATAAGGTTTCCAAAAAAGAGAACAAGAAGTCTGTGAAAAAAAAACTAAAGAAAAACAAGTTAGGTGTTAAAAATTCTTTAGTAAATAACATCAATGCTCGTAGAAAGAAAGGCGTATCGCGGAGTAAAAAGAAAAGCAAAGTAGATAAGAAGGCTTATAAAAAGCTTAAAAAGGGTTGGAAGAAAAAGGCAAAGAAAAACAAGCGATTAAATTAAAAAGGCCTTCGCAATTTGCGAAGGCCCATATGTTTTACTCTATGTCTGGCATTTGAGGTCTAGGTGGATCTTCTGGTTCAACAGTTTTTCCGGTATTACCTAGGACAGAATGTTTTTTACTATACGCGAAATAGATGATAAACCCTAGAGCTAACCAGCCAATAAGCCTCAACCAGTTAGACCAGTGTAAGCCTGCTATCATAGCCGTACAAGTTAGAATACCCATTATAGGTACGAAAGGTACCCATGGAGTTTTAAATTCTCGTTTCATGTTGGGTTCAGTTTTACGTAAAACCAACACCGCTATACACACCAATATAAAGGCAAATAAAGTTCCAATGCTGGTCATGTCTCCTACAATATCACCCGGAACAAAACCGGCAAAAAGCGCAACCAACACTAAAATCATTAAACTCGCTTTATAGGGGGTTTTATATTTTGGATGCAGATCACTAAACATCTTAGGCATTAGCCCATCTTTACTCATTGAATAGAAAACTCGACTCTGACCCAAAAGCATTACCAATATTACGGATGAAAAGCCCGCTAAAATTGCAATTGTAACTAGAGTGCCTAACCACTGGTAACCTGGCATATACACATTGATTGCAGCCACTACAGAAGCTTCTTTTCCACTTGTTCTAAAAAACTCCACCGGAGCGAGGCCTGTTAACACATAAGAAAACAACACATACAATACCGTGCAAATGATTAGAGAACCCAAAATTCCAATTGGCATTGCTGTTTTCGGATTTTTCGTTTCCTGCGCCGCGGTGCTCACGGCATCAAAACCAATAAAAGCAAAAAATACGGTTCCTGCGGCACCTATAATTCCCCAAAAACCACCATAATTAAAGGTTAATCCTTCTCTATCTGTGTATTTTGTTGCCTCAGGGATGAATGGCGTATGGTTAACTGGGTTGATGTAATGCCAGCCAAAACCAATAATCAATATTACGATAGCTACTTTTAATATTACAATTACCCCGTTAACGAAAGCAGATTCTTGTGTTCCTTTGATTAATAGTAGGCTGATAACAGTAACGATAAAAAGAGCTGGTAGATTTACAATCCCACTAACGCCGTCTACACTGGTTTGGAAAGGAGAATGACACCATTGATAGGGGACGGGACTCATATGAAGTACCTCGACAAGTAAATTATTGAAATATTCTGCCCATGCAATACCCACTGTTGCTGCACCTACCGCATATTCTAAAATTAAATCCCATCCAATAATCCAGGCCATTAATTCACCCATGGTTGCATAAGTATAGGTATAAGCACTACCCGCAATTGGAATTGAGGAAGACAATTCTGCATAACACAAACCCGCGAAAGCGCAGCCCAACGATGCTAAGAGAAAGCCGTAAGTTACAGACGGCCCAGCATTCTGCGCTACCGCAGATGCAGTACGAACAAATAATCCCGCACCGATAATGGCTCCGATTCCTAAAGCAACTAATGAGCCTGCGGAGAGGGTTCGTTTGAGCGTTTTATCTGATTCAGAGGCTTCCGCCAGTAAAACAGCAATTGATTTTTTTGCAAATAGACTCATATAGGTTCGTTAGTTTGTTTTAGAGAATTTCAAACGTAAATAAAAAATTTGGTAAAAAAAATAGGGATTCCCAAATGAGATCCCTATTGAACCAAGTTTCTTATAGTTATTTTGTGTTTTTTGAATAAATAATAAGGCAATTTATTTTTTAATCTACTTTTAAGAACTTCGTCTCTACTTTGTTTGTCGTATAATGTTCTTGGAAAAGCACTGTTTTTGCAGTGCTGTTTGGTGTAGTAATTTCAGTTTTTATCTTGGTTGATCCAACCCTTACATCACTTCTTACTGCAATATAGGGTGCAATGACCAAGGAAACAATAGACATTAATTTTATCAAGATATTCATGGAAGGACCAGATGTATCCTTAAAAGGATCGCCAACTGTATCTCCTGTTACCGAAGCTTTGTGCGGTTCTGATTTTTTGTAGTGCATTTCACCATTAATCATCACCCCTTGTTCAAAAGATTTCTTGGCATTATCCCATGCACCACCGGCATTGCTTTGGAAAATTCCCATAAGCACCCCGGTAACTGTAACACCAGCAAGCAACCCACCCAAAACCTCTGGACCAAAAATAAAGCCTATAATAATCGGTGTAATTAAAGCAATTGCTCCCGGCATCATCATCTCTCTAATAGAAGCTTTGGTAGAAATGGCAACACACTTATCATATTCAGGCTTTGCTTTGTATTCCATAATCCCAGGTATTTCTCGGAATTGACGGCGAACTTCTTGGACCATATCCATCGCTGCCTTACCAACTGCTTGTATACAAAGAGCGGAGAAGATAAAAGGAATCATTCCTCCCACAAATAAGCCGGCTAAAACAGGCGCTTTATAAATATCGATAGAAGAGATGCCGGCAATACCTACAAATGCGGCAAACAATGCTAGAGAGGTTAGTGCGGCCGATGCAATGGCAAATCCTTTTCCGGTAGCCGCAGTCGTATTTCCTACTGCATCCAGGTTGTCTGTACGTTCTCTCACTTCTGGTGGCAATTGACTCATTTCTGCAATGCCGCCTGCGTTATCAGCAATCGGTCCAAAGGCATCGATTGCCAGTTGCATTGCTGTTGTGGCCATCATGCCCGCTGCTGCAATGGCAACTCCATAAAGGCCTGCAAAATGATAGGAAGCCATGATTCCACCTGCCAGTACCAGAATTGGAATTACCGTCGATTTCATTCCTACGGCCAAACCTGCGATAATATTTGTTGCATGACCCGTAGATGATTGTTGAATGATAGAATTTACAGGGCCTTTTCCCATTGCGGTAAAATATTCAGTTACCACGCTCATAATGGTACCAACAACCAAACCTACTAAAATGGCATAATACACATTAATGCTAGAGAATTCATAGCCTCTTAAAACAAGTGTATCAGGCAACATCCAAGTTACAATAAAGTAACATGCCACTGCCGTAATGAGTATAGACGACCAATTGCCAAGATTCAATGCATTTTGTACGCTAGAAGTTTCGTCCTTAATGGTTACAAATAAGGTTCCGACAATTGAAAATAAAATACCTAGACCGCAAATTACCATGGGCAACAAAATTGGCGACATGCCGCCAAACTTATCTGTCACGTGAATTTCTTGCCCCAATACCATTGTCGCCAAAATAGTAGCGACGTAAGATCCGAATAAATCGGCGCCCATACCAGCTACATCACCAACATTATCTCCAACATTATCAGCAATTGTTGCTGGGTTTCTCACATCATCTTCTGGAATTCCAGCTTCTACTTTTCCTACCAAATCGGCACCAACATCTGCTGCTTTAGTGTAAATGCCTCCACCAACGCGCGCAAATAATGCAATAGATTCTGCGCCAAGAGAAAAGCCGGTTAAAACCTCAATTGCGGTTCTCATTTCACTGCTATCGACTGTAACAACATTAAAAACTTTTAAGAATATGATAAACAAACTCCCCAAACCTAAAATTGCTAGTCCGGCTACACCTAATCCCATTACTGTTCCGCCGGTAAAAGATACCTTTAAAGCTTTTTTCAGGCTAGTCCTGGCGGCATGAGTGGTACGCACATTTGCTTTTGTGGCTGCTCTCATACCAATATACCCAGCGGTTGCAGAAAGTACCGCACCAATTATAAATGATATGGAAATGATCCAGCTGGAATGGAGCGCAATTCCATTAACTTCTGTAACAGAGCCTGAATACGCCAAAAGAGCCGCTGTGATCACAACAAAAATACTTAAAACGCGCCATTCGGCTTTCAAAAAAGCCATTGCGCCGTCTGCAATATAGCCAGCCAATTCTTGCATGGTAGCATCGCCGGCATCTTGTTTGCTTACCCAAGCACTTTTAAAGAGCATTACCAGAATACCCACAAGCCCGAGTGCAGGAACGGTATAAATTAAATTCTGTTGTAAAAAATCCATAGTTAAATTATTGTGTAATATTTGGTTAAGTTGTTTTAAAGTTTTTCTTGTTCAAGGCAACAATGCTTTTCTCACTCACATTTGCGCTGATTAAAATAGTGCTTATTTTTTGAATGAAAGCTTAGCAAGGTAATAAATTATTTTACTACTGTATGAAAATCTTCTCGGTGGCAAAATAAATTATTTTTTATAAATTTTAAATCAAAAAGCTAAAATTTTAAATAATTTAGCGCAAAGCAAATTAGTTAATGGAAAAGCAAGCTGAAGAACACTCTTTTGTACGGGCCTTAGGCCTTTTTGATGGTACGATGCTGGTAGTTGGTTCTATGATCGGCTCAGGGATTTTTATTGTCAGTTCAGACATCGCCAGACAAGTCGGATCAGCAGGCTGGTTAATTGCCATTTGGGTTGTTACGGCCATTGTAACAATGATAGCTGCCGTTAGTTATGGCGAACTTAGTGCAATGTTTCCAAATGCGGGTGGACAGTATGTTTATCTTAAAGAAGCTTACAATAAATTAGTTGCTTTTCTATTTGGTTGGAGCTTTTTCGCGGTGATACAAACAGGAACTATTGCGGCCGTTGGTGTTGCTTTTTCTAAGTTTGCCTCCTATCTTTATCCGCCGGTTAGCGATAAGCATATATTGTTTTCGACAGGCTGGTTTAATTTAAATGCAGCACAATTAGTATCCATTGTTACAATTGTTTTACTCACATACATAAATAGTAGAGGCGTAAAAGACAGCAAGATTTTACAGACGGTGCTAACCATCATTAAAATTCTTTCTTTGTTTGGTTTGATTATTTTTGGTTTTACTTTGGCAGCAAAGGCAGATATTTGGAATGCAAACTGGACAAATGCATGGAATCCTAGATCTTTCGATCTGCAGTCTGATACTTGGTCGACAATTGGCGGGAAAGCGCTAGTTTCTGGAATTGCGGCAGCAATGGTTGGCTCTTTATTTAGTAGCGACGCGTGGAACGGAGTAACCTTTATTGCGGGAGAAATAAAGAACCCTCAACGAAACGTAGGTTTAAGTTTATTTTTAGGCACGTTTATAGTGAGCCTAATCTATATTTTGGCAAACCTGATGTACATCGCAGTGTTGCCGCTACAACAAATAGCTACAGCTGCAGATGATCGGGTAGCCGTTGCTGCCGCACAACCGATTTTTGGTGCCCAAGGAACAATTGTTATTGCGGTAATGATTATGATTTCTACATTTGCATGCAATAACGGGTTGATTATGGCCGGTGCTCGGGTTTATTACACCATGGCAAAAGATAAGCTTTTTTTTAGAAAAGCTGGATTGCTAAACCGCTTTGAAGTACCTGCTTGGGCGCTTTGGATCCAATGTTTTTGGGCCTCGGCACTTTGTTTAACGGGAAAGTACGGCGATCTGTTAGATTTTGTCATCATCATTGTGTTGATTTTTTACATCTTAACCATCATAGGGATCTTTATTCTCCGCAAAAAAATGCCACATGCAAATCGGCCATATAAGGCATTTGGCTACCCATTTCTTCCAAGCATTTATATTGTTGTTGCCACCGCAATATGCATCGCTTTGCTAATTTTTAAAACGAGCACTTGCGGCTGGGGTGTGGCCATTATGCTGGCGGGGATACCTATATATTACATCACAAAAAAAGTAGAACAAACGTAATAATTCATTAACTCGTTTATATGCAGTTTACGATTTTTCACGAATGGCAGCCAAATATCTACTAAGCTCTTTTTTCACTACAGGGGCCAAAATAATTAATCCGACCATATTTGGAATCATCATGGCAAAAATCATGGCGTCAGAAAATCCAATAACAGATCCTAAACTCGCTGCAGACCCAATTACTACGAAAATACAGAACAGAAGCTTATAGGTGTATTCCGCTTTTTTAGATCTGCCAAACAGGTACGCCCAGCCTTGAAATCCATAGTAAGACCAAGAAATCATGGTGCTAAAGGCAAACAATACAACAGCAATGGTGAGCACATATGGAAACCAAGAAATGACGGATGCAAATGCGCCAGAGGTTAACAAAATAGCTTGCGCATCGTCTAGGCCAGAGTTTGCAGAAGTGACATTTCCAGTAATAATTAATACCAAAGCTGTCATTGTACATACTACAACGGTATCTATAAATGGCTCTAACAAAGCGACCATGCCCTCGCTTGCAGCAAATTTAGTTTTTACAGCCGAGTGGGCGATAGACGCAGATCCAATGCCTGCTTCGTTAGAGAACGCTGCCCTTCTAAATCCTTGAATTAAAACTCCAACAGCTCCTCCAGCAACGCCAACAGGAGTAAAAGCTCCGTCAAAAATCTGTCTAAATGCTTCGCCAACCATTTGATAATTTGCAAAAATTACGAATAGCGATGCTGCAACGTAGATCACTACCATAAAAGGTACGATCTTATCTGTTACTTTAGCAATTTTCTTTATCCCTCCGATGATGACGATGCCAACTAAACCGGCCATAATCAATCCGAAAACCCAGCCTTTTCCCGCGAGTATCGAATTTTCTCCACCACTTATATGTTCCACAAGTTTAAAAGCCTGATTTGCTTGAAACATATTTCCTCCTCCAAAAGATCCGCCAATAACAAATACTGCAAAAACAACTGCCAAAAATTTTCCGAGGTTTGTCAGGCCCTTTTCTTTTAATCCCTTTGTGAGGTAGTACATCGGGCCACCATAAACAGTGCCGTCTGGTGCAATGTCTCTAAACTTTACACCGAGCGTACATTCTACAAACTTTGATGCCATCCCCAGAAACCCGGCAACAATCATCCAGAATGTAGCTCCCGCCCCGCCAATAGACACTGCAATTGCTACACCGGCGATATTGCCGAGCCCAACTGTGGCGGATAGGGCTGCGGTAAGCGCTTGAAAATGAGAAACTTCCCCCATTTGTCCTTCCACTCTAATCGTATCAGGATTGTCCGCTTCTCCAGAAAATTTAGATTTCTCTATCTCGACTTTATGTTCTTTTCGGCTTTCCACATGGTCATACTTGCCTTGTACAATTTTTATGGAGGTAAAAAAGCCTTTAAAATTGATAAAGTTAAAATAAAAAGTAAAGTAGCATGCGCCTAAAATGAGAGGGAAAAGCACCCAATAAATTTTGATGTCGGCGGTAAATGGTATTTGATAAAATATCGCATCCACAAACCAGCCTGTGGCATTGCCAAAAACTTTATCAATTTTCGTGTCTAAGCTAAGTTCTTGTGCCACAACACAAAAAGGCGCTGTAAATGCGAAAAAAAACAATATAAGTCTTTTCATAATTCTAATAAATAGGTTTTTTGATTCCGGTCAATTTGCCAAGATGCTATAAAAAAAATAGAAAAAGATGGTTTTTCGGTTTTTTCTCGCTTTTAATTCATGCCTTTATAATGTTTTTCTACAACTCAAATGGTTTATCTTGTCCGCTAAATTGTTTTGAAGGGCTTTTAGTTAAAATATCCTGCTTATACGTTTTTGAGAAGTTCCTATTTATGGCCATTCGACGAGGTCGTCTTTTTTGCTTACTTTTGCATGAAATGGGCACACAAGTAGATTTAGGTATAAAAGGATATAACAATTATGGGTTGCATCTGCGCGAGAAATACAAAGGTCAACGCGTATTCAAAGTAATTGTTGACGGAGGTTTTACTTGTCCAAATAGAGATGGAAGCAAAGGTTACGGCGGATGTACTTACTGTAATGTCGATTCTTTTACTCCCGAGCTTTCTAGAAAATTACCAACAATACGAGAACAACTAGAGCAGGGAATGGCGCGCGGCAAAAGTTTTTACCGAGCAGATAAGTTTATCGTTTATTTCCAGCCTAATACCAATACCTATGCGCCGGTACATTATTTAAAAATGATGTATGATGAAGCACTTTCCATAAACACTGAAGATGTTGTTGGGTTTTCTGTAGGAACCAGACCAGATTGTATTGATGCGGAAAAAGTAGCGCTTTTAGAAAGTTATTCTGATAGATTTGATGTCGATATTGAAATGGGCATGGAGTCTATATACGATGAGACATTAAATCAAATAAATAGAGGTTGTAGCCATGGAGAATTTATTGCGGCAGTAAAGTTGTTGGACAATTCTAAGTTGGATCTTTGTGTACACACCATTTTTGGGTTTCCTTGGGAAACCGAAGAAATGATGTTGGCCTATATTGATGAAATTAACCGATTTCCGCAAATTAAATTTGTTAAATTTCATCATTTACATATTGTAGAAGGTTCGATAATGGGAGCAAAGTATAAAAAACACCCCTTCAAACTGTTCTCGCTCGAGGAGTATACTGACTTGCTATCTAAGTTAATTCCAAAATTGCGACCCGACATTGTAATTCAGCGGCTTTTCGGTATTTCTGATTGGGATCTACTTATTGCGCCCAATTGGGGATTAAATAAATCTGCCATTCAGAGTTATATAGATAAAGCTTTAGAAAAAAAAGGTATTATTCAAGGTTCTGAATTTGAATAAAAACGTATAAAAAATTTAATATTGCCCTTAAATCCCATATTTTTATGGGATTTTCTTTTTTATATCCATTTTTATTGATCTTTCTAAATTAAATAATCAGTTTAAATTATATTTATCTAATTATTCGATAATTTTTATAAAAATAAGTTATTATAAAGCTATTTTTATCTATTTATTAGTGATTTTTAATTATTTTTTTAGTTAAAAAATATTATTTTGTTAAATTTGATTTTTTATTTCATTATTATTTACAATAAATTGTATTTTTATAGAAAATAGTAATTAAATAAACTAGTATTTTAAATATAATATCATTTAACCTAAAAAATCGTTATGAAATTAAGAAATTTACCAAAAAAAATTCCTTCATACCTATACTACGGTATGTTTTTAGTGCTAATTATCTTTGTTTTTAGTTTTAGTAGTGTGTTTGCTCAAGATCCAACCGGTGCTCATACTGGTGGTATAACAGATATTGCAGCAGCTAAGCCCGGATCTCCTACTTCAGCCGAAGTGGCTGCCGCTGTAGGGCACAATAAAATTGCCACGAATATTATGTGGACGCTAATTGCAGGGTTTTTGGTAATGTTTATGCAGGCGGGTTTTGCCCTTGTTGAAACTGGATTTACCCAAAAGAAAAATGTTGCACATACCATGGGCATGAATTTTTTAGTATACGCCGTAGGAATGATGGGTTTTTGGATATGTGGGTTCGCCTTCATGTTTGGAGGGGGTTTAAATGCCGCAAGTCTGGGTGGCGCTCCCGGAGTTATTCCCCACGAATATGTAGTGTCAATTTTGGGGCATGATTTTGGGATTATAGGTTATGCAGGTTTTTTCTTAAATAGTAAGGTTTATGATGTAGGCGTATATGCTTTATTCTTGTTCCAAATGGTATTTATGGATACAACAGCAACTATTCCAACTGGCTCAATGGCAGAAAGATGGTCTTTTAAATCTTTTCTAATCTTTGGTTTCTTTATCTCAATGTTTGTATATCCGATTTACGGCAATTGGGTGTGGGGAGGCGGCTGGTTGGCTTCTTTAGGAACTAACTTCGGTTTAGGCCATGGACATGTAGATTTTGCAGGATCTTCTGTGGTGCATTTGGTTGGTGGTGTTGCTGCACTTGCTGGCGCAATAGTTATTGGGCCAAGAATTGGCAAATACGGCAAGGATGGTTCTGTTAATACTATACCGGGGCACAATATACCAATGGCTTTATTGGGTACATTCATTTTGGCTTTAGGTTGGTTCGGCTTTAATGCCGGATCTACGCTAGCAGGCAACGACTTTAGGATTTCTATAGTAGCTGTAAACACCATGATGGCAGGAACCGCGGCAACATTGGCTACTCTTATTGTATTGTATATTCAAGGTAAAAAACCAGATCCAGGTATGCTTTGTAATGGGCTGCTCGCCGGCCTTGTAGCGATTACCGCTCCCTGTGCTTTTGTAAACTCGTTATCGTCTGTAATAATTGGTGCCATAGCTGGGATTTTAGTAGTATATGTCTATAACTTTCTTGACGTAAAGCTTAAAATCGACGATCCCGTTGGAGCTGTTGCTGTTCACGGCGCAAACGGTGCCTGGGGTTGTTTGGCACTAGGTTTATTTGCAGATGGTTCGTATGGCGACGGTTGGAACGGAGTAAAAGGAAATGTGACTGGCTGGTTTTACGGGGATTCGGGTCAGTTTGTTGCAGAATTGATAGGTGTTGTTACCTGCTGTATTTTCGTTTTTGTTGTGATGTACTTTTTCTTTAAAATATCAAATAAAATCACCCCGATCAGGGTAAAGCCAGAAGATGAAATTGGCGGATTGGATATTCCTGAAATGGGTGTTAGAGGCTACGTAGATTAGATAATTATGCATCTGGGTACTTTAGGTATCCAGATGTTTTCAGATAAATAAATTTCGATGGATAAGTTACTAAATCCCTTAAAACTATTAATTAACGATACGCGATTTACCGGTCTGATGTTAATTGCCTGCACCATCCTTTCGTTGTTTTTAGCCAATAGCACCAGCTTCCAATCCGTTTACAAAATTATTTGGTCTTCTTCTTGGAATCCAGAACATTCTATAGTTAGTCTACCGGAAAATTTTAAAAGTGTGATTAATAACTTTTTGATGGCTTTCTTTTTCCTGATGGCCGGGATGGAAATTAGGCGTGAGGTAATTAGTGGAGAGTTGTCTACGTTTAAAAAGGCTTCATTACCTTTCGGAGCAGCTTTAGGAGGTATGATCGTTCCCGCGCTTATTTTTCTTGCCTTAAACGTGCATACGGGATATGCCAGGGGTTGGGGAATACCGACAGCAACAGACATTGCTTTCTCTCTTGGAATTGCTTCTCTATTGGGGAAACGGGTGCCCATTGCTTTAAAAGTCTTGCTTATGGCGTTAGCAATTATCGATGATTTAGGAGCGATTTTGGTTATAGCCTTGTTTTATGGGGGGCATTTAAACCTAATATTTCTTTCTGTTGCAGGTTTATTATTTGGCAGTCTATTGATGCTAAATTATTCAAAAGTAAAATTTGGCGCCATTCATATTGTTTTGTCCTTGCTGTTATGGTTTGCAATATTCAACTCTGGTGTTGAGGCAAGCATCGCTGGGGTATTAGTCGCTTTTGCACTTCCTATAAATATTTTGCCGCAAATAGAGCGAGCCATTCATGGCTACGTAAATTTTTTAATACTTCCTTTATTCGCTTTAGCAAACACGGCGATACTAATGCCGCAAGAATTTGGCAAAGCATTAGAAAGTCCATTAGCTATGGGAGTTGTTGCGGGCTTGGTGATAGGTAAGCCTTTGGGTATTTTCCTGTTCAGCAGACTTATGGTTGCGTTAAAAGTGGCCAGCTTGCCTAAGAACACTTCCTGGAAACAGATTTTAGGGATGGGAGTCTTAGCTGGTATCGGTTTTACCATGTCTATTTTTACAGGGATGTTGGCGTTTAAAAATGAGCAGTTCCAAAGTGTTGCCAAGGTTGCAATTATTGTTTCCGTTGCGGCGTCTCTTGTAATTAGCGTCGTTTACTTTTTTGCGATGGGAATTAGGAAAACAGCTATAAAAGGCAATATTTTTAAGGTTTGGCAATCAATATTCTCTCAAATTTCTGTTTCTAGATATAATTAGCTTTTATTTCTTGTGCTTTATTAATTATTCATTTTACAAAACCGTTTTTTTAAAAAATAATCCATTTTATAAGGTTAAAATATTCCTTTTTATTCAGCTTTTGGCAATAACTATATGAAAAACCTGTTATTTGTTCTTTTTTCAGATGCTTATTCAAATATTTACCATTTTTTATTAAAATTAATTTATAGTTTAGCAGAAATTTAAATAAACAACTAGATAGACTAAAAATTATGGCTAAAAAATTATTCAATCAATGGGGTCCTTTTGCTATCCTCTCTGCTTTCGCAATTGCAGCGCTCTTTGTTCCTTTGTTGCCTAATTTTGATGAAGGTAAATATAGCGGCCCAGACATCGCTTTCGTACTTATTGCCACGGCCCTAGTTTTTATAATGACTCCTGGGCTCGCCTTTTTTTATGGAGGCATGGTTCATCGCAAGAATATTTTATCAACCATGATAAAGAGCGTGGTTGCAGCTGGGGTAATTACCGTATTGTGGGTAGTTGTGGGTTTTAGTCTCGCTTTTGGCGATTCCATTCATGGTCTAATCGGGAACCCAATGACATATCTGTTTTTCCATGGCGTTAATTCTAGTCCGTCATGGCCTTTAGCAGCCACCATTCCACTATCTTTATTTGCAGTTTTCCAATTAATGTTTGCCATTATTACTCCTGGATTGGTAGTTGGTGCAGTGGCCGAGCGGATTAGATTTACCTCTTATATTTTATTTATTGTTCTTTTTGCCCTATTTGTTTATTCTCCACTTGCACATTGGACATGGCATCCAGAGGGAATGCTTTTCAAAATGGGTGTTTTGGACTTTGCAGGAGGAACGGTTGTACATATTTCAGCGGGTATGGCAGCACTTGCAGGTGCAATTGTACTTAAACGTAGAAAAACTCATATCGAACATAGGGAAATTCCACCCGCAAATATTCCTTATGTATTAATCGGAACTGGCTTACTATGGTTTGGCTGGTTTGGATTTAATGCGGGTTCTGCTCTTGGCGCTAACAGTTTAGCTGTTTCGGCATTTTTAACCACAAACACCGCTGCGGGTGCAGGAGGATTGGGTTGGATGTTCTTCGATGCTGCGAGAGGGAAAAAGCCGTCTGTGTTAGGATTTTGTATTGGCGCCGTAGTTGGTCTCGTGGCAATTACTCCCGGGGCAGGCTTTGTAAGTATTCCTTCTTCTATATTTATTGGGGTTATTGCATCGGTCATTTCAAACCTTGCCGTTTCTTGGAAACAAAAAACACGTTTAGATGATGCTTTAGATGTTTTTCCCTGCCACGGAATCGGTGGGATAGTTGGGATGTTGCTAACCGGAATTTTTGCCACCAAAACTGTGAATAGTGGCGGTGTTGACGGTTGGTTTTATGGAAACCCTGAATTCTTTTTCACTCAATTGAAAGGGGTAGTTATAGTGGTGTTGTTCAGTTTCGTTGTTTCCTTCGCGATTTTTAAGTTTATTAACCTAATTCAGCCGATAAGAGTAAGTTCTGAAGATGAGGAAGAAGGTCTAGATGCAACACAGCATAATGAAAAGTACTCTCAGGGAACCCTGGTCGTAACGAACGGTCAGGAAATCGAAAATTTTAATTAAATCAAATTAGTACAAACTCAATCAATTAGAAACTAAACCAAGCTTTTATGAAACTGAAATCTCTACTTATTATTCCCGCTTTTATAGCTACCTGTGCAGCCCAGGCGCAAGAGTCTACGCCGTCGCCCTTAGAATTTTCCGGCTCAGTAGATACGTATTATAAATATGATTTTGCGCAGCGCGGAGCAAACATTAATACATCTTTTGCAAATGATCATAACTCAGTTTCGCTTGGAATGCTAGATTTAGCATTGAAAAAGAAAACTGGTAAAGCATCTTTTGTTGGGGAACTTTCTTTTGGCCCGAGGGGGCAATCACAATCGATACCTGATGCTGCAAACGGAAACTCATCCTTTCACATTCAAAATTTATATGTAAACTATGATTTTACCGATAAATTTTCAATGACAGCGGGCTATATGGGAACTTTTATCGGTTACGAAGTAATATCGCCGGTAGGCAATTTTAATTACTCTACTTCCTATCTTTTTACCAGTGGCCCATTTCAAAACGCAGGAATTAAAGGCACTTATAAATTTTCTGATAAAATAAGCCTAATGGCTGGGTTGTTTAATGATTGGAATGTGTATAAAGCAACGCGTGGAGTGTCTAGTATTGGAGGTCAATTAACAGTTTCTCCGGTTGAGGGTTGGACAGCTTACTTGAACGTACTTTCTGGTGCAGATCCAAACGGCTATGGAACAATCGAAGATTTAACTACAGCCTATCAAATCAATCCTAAATTTAAATTGGGGTTAAATGCCGCCAATTATGATGCAAACAACGATGCAGGTGGTTATGCTGGAGTTGCACTTTATCCTCAATATGCTCTTACTGATGCACTAGCAGTAGGTTTGCGAGGAGAATATTTTAAAACCAAAGATAACGGCAATGTGACTGGGTCTTCTTATACAGCCGTTACGCTAACTGCTAATCTAAAATCTGGTGGACTAACTTTTATTCCGGAAGTTAGACTAGACCATAGTGGCGAAAAGCCGTTTCTCGATAAAGGAGGGATGTCAGTACCTAATGCAGGTCAATTTTCGCTTGCTGCAGTCTATGCATTTTAATCTTTGTCTCGAGGATTGAATAAGAGAGCCGCCGGAAATTCGGCGGCT
The DNA here is from genome assembly GCF_054061655.1 of Pedobacter sp. UYEF25. Taxonomy (NCBI): domain Bacteria; kingdom Pseudomonadati; phylum Bacteroidota; class Sphingobacteriia; order Sphingobacteriales; family Sphingobacteriaceae; genus Pedobacter; species Pedobacter sp. UYEF25. Next base: position 82,080 of record NZ_JBSSEL010000016.1, read on the forward strand.
TTTCTATTAACTTTGTATTTGCTTTATTAAATAAAAATGAAATTACTTGGACTTATCTGTTTCCTATTACTTGCCCAACCGGGCTCTTCGCAAGAGCTACTCACCATGAGCAATGATCATAAATATATTTATTATGAAGTAGTGAAAGACACTAGCGCGGTCAAAGACAAATTGATGCAGAAAGCAGAAACTTTTTTAAAAAAAAGTGATGACCAAAAATTAAAAATTACGTCTATTGATAACGACAAGCTTGCCGCAGAAGGTAAAATTATTATTGATAAAACAATTTTGGTTGCGAGTCATCCGAGTGGGGAAGTAGCATTTAAATTTTATTTTAATGCCAAAGACGGTCGTTATCGTTTCTGGCTTGATGATTTTATTTACACGCCTTACATTAGAGACAGATATGGGAGCTTTGTTCCAAAAACAAATTTTGGAAAGCCGTTAGAAAGCCATCCAAGCAACCTAAAAGCTGCAGAGTGGAAGGGTATTTTAGCTGCAACCTTCATAAAAGCTAAGCAACTGGGCGAGGAATTAAAGAAATTTATGGCAGCAAAGCGGTCTACTTCTTCGGCATCTGTTCCGCCAAAAGTTGTTATTAAGTCTGACTGGTAAATGAATGTATTAACACTAATCGCTTTAAATAATTGCATTATTTCATTAGTCCAAAAAGTTCTTCCACCTTTTTAAATCGAAAATCAAATATCTCTTGAACTTTGTGGTGCACTGATATTGCGTTTGCAAGTCGCCCAATAGGGCCGAAACCAACGCTGTAGTGTAATAAATCATGAATAATTGTTCCACCTTCAATTTGTTCGAAACGATGATTGTGATTCCAAAAAGCAAATGGACCAAAACGTTGCTCATCTATAAAATATTCCTTTTCTTTAACATGGGTTATTTCAGTAACCCAATCTAATTTAATGCCCAATAAGGGCGAAACTTTATATGTTATAATTAAACCAGGATACATTTTAGTATGTTCCATGTTTGGCGTAGTTACATCAAAAGCCATAGATGCTGGCGTAACTTTTGATAAATTTAAAGGCGAAGAAAAAAAATCCCAAGCTTTATCAATATCAATCGGGACTTTTTGGCTGAATTCTAAACGGTATGTCTTCAAAATAGTGGTTTTACGCTATAACAGATAAATGCTCATTTTGTTGATGGTTTGTCTAGATTTTGCCCAATTAAATCTAATAACCTATCAAATTCATCAGCGCTATAACCGATAGACTGATAGATGATTTTTCCACGGGCGTCCACTAAAATGTTTCTAGGAATAGATTGCTTGGCAAACTTGCTAAAAATTGTCCGATCGGCATCTGGTAAAATCGAAAAAGTAAAACCTTTCTTTTCCTTATATGGCAAAAGTACATCCCAATTCTGGGCCCTACCAAATACTAAAAAAGAAAAATTGTTATTGTCCTTATATTTCTCCCAAATCTCTTTCTGTGCCCTTGGCAGTTCTGTGTTGCATGGCGGACACCAAGTGGCAAACAGATTTATAAGGACTAATTTACCTTTGTAAGCAGCTATAGAGGTGGTTGTTGCTTTGTCAATTTGAAAGGTAAAGGCCGGAACTTGGTCGCCAACTTTTGTATAAGTATCTTGGTCGGTTTGAGCGATCGCTCCAATGCTAAAATAAGTGCATATCGCAACTAATATTATTTTTTTTATCATTTGATATTTTTATCAATGCACCATTTTGTCGGCACATGTAGAACTGGCAAATGCTTCGGGTTTGGCCTTAAAGATAAACCCCATACTTAAAATGTATCCCATAGCATCATTTAAAGCTTTATTTGATTTAAATGATGGATTTGTATTGATGTCTGCGTGTACTTCTAATGCTACGTCGTACAAATCTAATAAATTGCACACGGCATAAGCTGTTTCAATAGATTTTTGGACTTCCATAAGCATGCGTTCTTTAATAGTCATGTGCAATGAACTTTTATCCTGGTTAATGTACATAAAACCGCCATGATGTTCACGTACCAACACAATCACGGTAGCAAAATCTATAATGTTTCCTTTAACTTGGGAATCCGTTCCGATGCAAACTTTTAATTTATAGCCGTTACGGGTTTCTCTAACAATTGCGCGTTCCACTTCCTCCAAAATCGGAGTTTTAATTGTTTCTCCACTAAATTTTTTCCAGATCATACCATGTATTTTCTAAGTAGTTTGTCTAACCTCTTGCTAAATTTAAGCTATTTGTTTAGCAATATAGAAATGCTGAATGTCTTTTTTTTCTAACAATTATTTAATTGTCAACAGGTTAGTTAGGAGCAACGGTAAATTTCTGTGGCCGTATGTTTGCGTCTCGATTACTTTTGATATATAATAATTATACCTAGATTAGAGGGAAGGTAAAAAAATTGAGAATTATGATGAAGAGCGAAATGATTGCAGAACTAATGTTACTTCAGAGAAGTAGGTGTTATAGAGTTTCAGACGAATGGACAGGAAAACTTTTGAAATCTGTAAAATCTGTGCAAAAAAGACTTACAAACGGTATTGCTAAGGAAGGACAAATGATGGAGATGCTAGAAAAAAAATTAAAATTTTTTGTGTTGAAAAAATAAACCCAATCTTTTAATTAGGCGCAAAAATTAATTATTGTTTACCTTTGAGTTGAAATGAATCAATTCTCCCTTGCAAAGTTAAACATATCTTCTTTAAACAATATACAAATAGCTGCGGCAGAGCTAATAAATCAAAAACGAGATTTAATTCTTAACGCGCCTACAGGGTCTGGGAAGACTTTGGCGTTTTTGCTGCCCCTTTTGGAGCGGCTAGACATAAAAATTAACAAGATACAGGCGATAATTCTTGTTCCATCAAGAGAGCTTGCTTTGCAGATAGAAGAAGTATTTAAAAAATTAGGTAGCGATTTTAAAATAAGCTGCTGTTACGGCGGGCATTCTGTTCGCATCGAAGAAAATAACTTTACAGTTCCACCTGCAGTACTTATCGGTACGCCAGGTAAAATAGCTTTCCATTTAGAACGAAAAAACTTCGATCCTAGAGCCGTAACGCTATTAGTGTTGGATGAATTTGATAAGTCTTTGGAGTTTGGTTTTGAGGAAGATATGGCTTACATAGTAAGCCGGTTAATAACACTTAATCAACGGCTACTTACTTCGGCTACAAAAATGGGGAAATTGCCTTCCTTTATTAAGTTGACAAATCCAAAAACGCTCGATTTTTCTAAAGTTGAAGATTATGTGCCTCAAATAAATTTTTATGCGCTTGATGCAAACACGCTTTCAAAGGACGAATTACTCTTAAAGTTGCTTGCACATAAAGCTGAAAAACCAACGCTTATATTTTGTAACGAACGAGAAACGATTTTTTATTTAAGTGATTTTCTGTTCGATAAAAACGTAGAGCATGAAATTTTTCATGGTAAAATGGAGCAAATTGAGCGAGAGAAATCGTTGTTCAAATTTAAAAATGGCACCGTTAATGTCCTCGTCACTACAGATCTGGCATCTAGGGGTTTAGATATTCCAGAAATTGAAAATATTATACATTATCAAATGCCACACTCAAAAAATATTTTTGAGCATAGAAACGGACGAACAGCTAGAATGCATGCCGATGGAAACGTATTTGTGTTTGTTACGCAAAGCGAGGAAGCCGATTTCTTACCAAATGATATGAAGAAATTTTCACTTCCAAAAAATTTAAAACCTTTTGAGCAAACGGAATGGCAAACGCTTTACCTATCGTTTGGAAAAAAGGATAAAGTTAACAAAGTTGATATTGTAGGACTGTTTCTACAGAAAGGAAAGTTAGATAAATCAGACTTGGGCTTAATAGACGTTAAAGACAAAGCCAGTTATCTTGCGATTAAAAAGAAGAAGGTGGAGAAAACATTAGCGCTGTTGAGCGGAGAAAAGATTAAAGGAAAGAAAGTTAAGATAGAAATTGCTAGTTAGAGTGATTTCGAAAGTAACTATTTAACTTTTTGATAAAAGAAATCAAATAATTATGAGCAACAATGATATTTTAAAGAAGCTTAGGGTCGCGCTATCCTTAAGAACAGATCAGATTATGGAAATTTGCAATTTGGTAGGGTTTAAAGTAACCAAAGCAGAATTAGGGGATATTTTTAGAAATGAGGATCACCCAAATTACAAGCTTTGTGGCGATCAGATTTTACGGAACTTTCTAAATGGTTTGGTTATTTACAAACGTGGTCGGAAAGATGCACCGGAGGATAAATAAACAACAAAATCATACGGTCATTTTGTTAAACATAAAACTGCCAATCAAAAAGGAGTTTGCATTGCAAACTCCTTTTTGATTTATCTGTAAAATGTAGAATTAGAATCCTCCCTTTCTAGTCGATTTTCGCTGTTCGGGCCACGTTGTTGGTTTTCCGGTTCTATTGTTCATTGGCAAATCTGTTGATTTCTCATTTGAAGTTTTTTCTGGATCTTCACAAGCCATGTAGACTAAAATCGCAGCCAATACTACATTACTCTTAATTTCATCAAAAACTAACTTGTCGTAGCTGTCTCGGTTTGTGTGCCAGGTATAAGTTCCATAATCCCAACTTGTCGAACTTAAAGAAAATCCTGGAGCACCAACTGCTACAAAAGAAGCAAAATCCGAGCCGCCTGCGCCCGGAACACCGGGGAAGTCAGTTTTAATTTGATTTCTGATAGAATCAGGTACTTTTGCAAGCCACCTCGTCAAATAATCTTTTGACTTCGCAAAACCTTGTCCACCAATATTTACCACTCTTCCGGTTCCGTTGTCTTGGTTAAATAGTGCTTGAAGGTTGTTTACAATCTCTGGATGATCTTCAACAAAGGCGCGTGATCCGTTTAAGCCCTGCTCTTCGCTACCCCAATGTCCAACCAATATCGTTCTTTTAGGATTTGGGTAGAATTTTTTCAAAATCCGCATAGTTTCCATCATCATAATTGTTCCAGATCCATTGTCTGTTGCGCCACTGGCGCCATCCCAAGAATCGAAATGTGCAGAAAGCATCACATATTCGTTAGGCTTCTCCTTACTTTTAATTTCTGCAATAGTATTGTAGGTAGGCGCGGTTCCCAAATCTTTTGAATCGGCATCTATTCTAAGCATCGGCTTTTCTCCACTTTTTGCGAGGCGATAAACGAGGCCATAATCTTCTACCGATAAATCCAAGGTTGGGATTTTTTTGGTATTGGCGCCAAATATTTTATCTACGCCCCATCCTTGCGACCAATTGTTTATCACGATGGCAGCAGCGCCTGCAGATTCTAAGGCGCCAATTAGTTTAGAATTGCTTAAACCAGATTTTGCTATGTTGCCGTAAAACGATTTCATGGAATCCTGTTTTTCCTTTTTATATTTTTCAAACAATTCTTTCGTCGCATGTTCTTGCCAATTGCTTTCTGGCCTACCAGAAATTTGACTCATGGAGATAAGGATCACTTTGTTTTTTACTGTCGGCAACCATTTTACAAAGTCTAAGCTGTCTTTAATTTCTGGCAATACAATTGCTTCAGCGTTTATTGCTTTTCCATTGGTAGATGGACTCCAAGCCAATTGTGTGCCTTCTAAACTTCTAACTCTCGGACTTATTAAATCAATGTGTGTGATGCCTCGTTCCCAAGCCTTCCATTCGCCCCACTTTTCATTTTTGGCAAAAACCCCCCAGCTGGCATATTTTTTCAATGCCCAATCATTTGCCAATTTCATTTGTGGTGTACCTACCAATCTGGGGCCTACTACATCAAGAAGTTGGTGCGCCATTCCCTCTAATTGGGAGTTTTCCTGAGCTTCTTTTGCCATTTGATTGATAACTTTATCACTTTGGGCGAATAAAAGGGTAGACGGCAGCAAGAAAAATGCAGCTAAGCATAGTTTTTTGTTCATAACAATTAGTTTATCTGACTTGCTAATATAGGGATTGTTCGTGGAGAAATTTGGCAACAAACTTGTCTATGCAACGAAAACTTGGGGAAAACATCGGATTACTACAAACAGTACTTAAGACTCCAATGTTTTTGTTGATAGACATGAAAACGCGACCCGAGATTTAAACAGTTTTCTCGAGAAAAAAGGATGAAGTGCCAGTTTTGTTAAATGAAGGTTTATCTACAGCAAATGTGCGGCTCAAAACAAAGCGGCCGAGCAAAATAGGAAAGCGAACAGCTTGATAAAAACAAGGTTTTCATCTTTGGAATGTATAGAAAGGTTGGTAGAAGAAGCCGCCGTATTTTCAAGATCAAAATTCAAACTAATGCTAGTTATTCATCATTTTAATAAAAGAAGCCAACTTCGATTTTAATGCCCTTCTATCTACAATGAAATCTAAAAAGCCATGTTCCAAAACGAATTCTGAAGTTTGAAAACCTTTTGGTAAATCCTTTTTAATCGTTTCCTTGATCACGCGAGGTCCAGCAAAGCCTATCAGCGCTCCTGGTTCTGCAATATTGATGTCGCCAAGCATTGCGTAAGATGCGGTAACACCGCCTGTTGTAGGATCTGTAAGTAAAGAAATATAAGGAATTTTAGATTGGGCTAGCAAAGCTAGTTTTGCAGATGTTTTTGCCATTTGCATCAATGAGAAAGCTGCTTCCATCATCCGTGCCCCACCAGATTTAGAAATCATCAAAAAAGGAACCCTATTTTTAATGCTATAATCTATCGCTCTGGCAATTTTTTCACCAACAACAGAACCCATAGATCCTCCAATAAAAGTAAAATCCATACACGCGATAATTAAATCTTGATGTTCTATTTTACCGGTAGCAACGCGTAAGGCATCTTTTAAGCCAGTCTTTTTCTGACTTTCGGCAATACGCTCCGTGTATGGCTTATTGTCGTTAAACTTAAGCGGGTCTCCAGAAGTTAAATTTTCAAATAATTCTGTATATGCATTGTCGTCGAAAAGGACTTCAAAATATTCTTTTGAACCTACTCTTAAATGATAATCGCAATAATGACAAACATATTTATTTTCTTGTAACTCGCCAAGATGAAGTGCCTTTTTACAATTTGGACATTTGTTCCACAAGCCGTCTGGAGCTTCTTTTTTTTCTTGGGTAGTGGTAATAATGCCTTTATTTTCTCTCTTGAACCAAGTCATAGTATTCTGCAAAAATTGGACTACAAAGAAACGAAAAATTATTTTAACATAACCATTTGTTAACATTCCACTGTACTTTCATATCCTAAATTTTAAATAGATAATTTTGTGATCGAGGTGCTGTAATATATAGATTATTGTTTTTTTTTTTAACTTCGGGCTCAACAAAAAACAAAAAAATGAGTTTAAAAGATTATAAAGGTGTTGTGTATGGAGATGCGCTCCAAGAATTGTTCGAGGAAGCAAAAAAACATCAATTCGCTTTACCAGCAGTAAATGTAACTGGTACAAATACAGTTAATGCGGTTATGGAAACTGCTAAAGCAGTTAATTCTCCTGTAATGATACAGTTATCGAATGGGGGTGCGCAATTTTATGCTGGAAAATCTTTAAATAACGATAATTTACAAGCATGTATTTTGGGAGCAGTCTCTGCTGCCAAACATGTCCACTTACTTGCAGAGCACTACGGTGTTGCGGTAGTTTTACATACTGATCATGCTGCAAAAAAATTATTGCCTTGGATCGATGGTCTTTTAGATCATGGTGAAAAATTCTTTGCCGAAACAGGAAAGCCGTTATTTTCTTCTCATATGTTAGATCTATCAGAAGAGTCTATTGAAGAAAATATGGAAATTTCTGCGAAATACCTAGCAAGGATGGCTAAAATGAATATGACCATCGAGATAGAATTAGGCGTTACAGGTGGTGAGGAGGATGGCGTAGACAATAGTGATGTAGATAGTTCTAAATTATATACGCAACCTAGTGAGGTTGCTTATGCCTATGAAAAACTCAGTGAAGTATCTCCTAGGTTTACCATTGCTGCTGCTTTTGGCAATGTGCACGGAGTGTATAAGCCCGGCAATGTTAAATTGCAGCCTGTTATTCTAAAAAACTCACAAGACTATGTGAAGGAAAAGTTAAATCTTTCGCCCGAAAAACCTATAAATTTTGTATTTCATGGCGGTTCCGGTTCTTCACAAGAAGAAATAAGAGAAGCAATTTCTTATGGTGCAGTAAAAATGAACATCGATACCGACATGCAATGGGCATTTTGGGAAGGTATTTTAGGGTATTATCAAAAAAATGAGGCTTTTTTACAGGCACAAATTGGAAATCCTGATGGCGACGATAAGCCAAACAAGAAATACTATGATCCCCGCGTATGGTTGAGAAAAGCAGAAGACACATTTGTAATTCGGTTAAAAGCTGCTTTCGAAGACTTAAATTGTATCGATGTAAACAGTAAGTTGTAACGAAAAATTTTTAAAAATGATTCCATTAATAGTTTGGATTCAGCTTAACAAAATTTAACTTTAAGGCGCCATAAGATTATAAAACTTATGGCGTTTTTCTTTGTTGAATTATTGACTTGATCCCAATAAGTGATGAGCAAATTAAAAAAAAACGGATTGTTTGAACAGTTTGCAAACGCGGCAACAAAGTTTACAGGCAGTTCAGTAGCATTTTTATCTGCACTAGCCATTGTAATAATTTGGGGCATTACCGGACCAATTTTCAAATATTCTGAGACGTGGCAGCTGGTGATCAATACAGGGACAACCATCATTACGTTTTTAATGGTTTTCCTCATTCAGAAATCGCAAAATAAAGATGGAAAAGCCATTCAATTAAAGTTAAATGAATTAATTGCTGCGATTGATGGGGCTAGTAATCGTATGGTAAACATAGAAGATTTAACCGAGGACGAACTGAATAATTTGCATAAATTTTATTCAGCGCTTGCGAAATTTGCTAAAAAAGATGGTGATATTCTCTGTTCTCATTCGATAGATGCCGCACAAGATATACATGAGAAGAAAGCTACGTTATATAAAAAATACAGACAGAAGAAATGAGTTTACAAGTTCAAAAAGTTAGCCAAGTAGATGAATTAGATCAGGTTTTTGCAATTCGAAATGTGGTTTTCGTTCAAGAACAAAGCTGTCCGCCTGAGTTGGAGTGGGAGCATGAAGACGAATCAACGCATTTTTTAGCAACCATAAATGGTAGGCCTGTAGGGGCTTGCCGTTGGCGTAAAACAGAGAAAGGGTATAAATTGGAAAGATTTGCAGTGTTAAAGGAGTTTAGAAAGCATGGTGTTGGGAGAGCGCTTATTGCAGAAGCATTATCTGATCTACCAAAAGATGCAAAGTACATTTACTTACATTCTCAACTCGATGCAACTAGCTTGTATGCAAAATTTGGATTTATCTCTGAAGGCAGCTCTTTTGAAGAGGCTGGAATAATGCATTATAAAATGGTCAAGAAAGGTTAAAAATGCTTTGATGAGTCATTAAAATCGCGACAGAAATTACTGTTACACAAAAACGCTTTTGTCATACAAACACGTTGGATGAAAAAGCCATTGCTTTGTTCCAGTAATCGACATTTAGCGACAGTGGTTTCCCCATTTTTTCTAAAAACGCAATGACTTGCTCGGTGGCTAAGTTGCCGGTTAATTGATCTTCTGCCATAGGGCAGCCACCAAAGCCCTTTAATGCGCTGTCTATCCGGTAGCAGCCGCTATTGTAAGCCGCTTCGATCTTATCGGCTGAATTATCTGCGGTACTATGTAAATGGATGCCAATTTCAGTTTTATTGAATCGGTTTATGAGCTTAGGCATAATTTCCATTATTTGCGATGGCGTCGAGGAACCTACAGTATCTGCCAAAGAGATCGTCTTCACCCCTTTTTCGATAAGCGCTGCAGCCCACTCTTCAAGAATTTCATAATTCCAAACATCTCCATAAGGATTGCCAAATCCCATAGAAATATAAATTACAGCATTTTTATTGAATTTATCGCACAAATTTAAAAGTGCGTCTACGGTTTGCGCTGATTTGGCTATGCTTGCATTTGTATTTCTGTATTGAAAAGTTTCTGAAATGGAAAACGGGTAACCTAAACAATCGATTTCGATGTGTTTACAGGCTTCCTCCGCTCCGCGAATATTAGCCACAATGGCCAATAACTTTGTTTTATTGTGAGTTAAATCCAAACTGGCCAACACTTCGGAAGTATCTGCCATTTGTGGAATTGATTTCGGCGAAACAAAACTACCAAAATCAAGTGTATCAAAACCTACTTTTAATAAAAGATTTATATACTCAATCTTAGTCTGGGTTGGTATAAAAGTTTTAATGCCTTGCATGGCATCTCTTGGGCACTCTATAAGTTTATATCTGTCCTGCTGATGCATGTTCTTCTTTTTCTTCTTCCAGTTTTGTTTCACCCTCCTGCGGCTGTTTTCCTCGATAATCTATACTTCTATCTTTGGCAAAAGTACGAATTATCAGTCTTGTCCCCCTATCATAGCTGAAGTAGCTCCAAGCCCAATTTACGAAAACAATAATTTTATTTCTGAAACCCACGAGAGTCATCAAATGAACAAACATCCATGTATACCATGCAAATATGCCCTGAAAATGAATTTTTTTAATGTCAACTACTGCTTTATTTCTACCAACTGTAGCCATGGTGCCCTTATCAAAATAGCTAAATTTGTCCATGGGTTGCTGCGCTTGCAATTTAATCAAATTTTTAGCTAAATGTTTTCCTTGTTGTATTGCTGTTGGCGCAACACCAGGATAGCCGTGCGGATGCTGTTCTGTAACGATAGAAGACACATCGCCGATCGCATAAATGTTATCGTAACCCACAACTTTATTGTATTCGTCGCACATAAATTTACCGCCTTTAACCACTTCTGCTTTGTCTAAACCAGGTATAATTTCACCCTTAACACCTGCACTCCAGATGACGGTATAAGTATTTATTGGCATTTTATCTGCTATGGTTAGTTTATAACCATCATAAGCCAAAACCCGAGTATTATTCATGACGGTAACACCCATTTGCTCAAGAAATTTCTTTGCCTTTTCTTGCGACTGTGTAGACATTTGGCCAAGTAGTTCTGGAGAATTTTCTACTAAATAAATGTTTACTTTATCTAAATCTAATTCTGGATAATCTTGCGGCACAACATGTTTTTTCAACTCAGAGATTGCGCCAGAAAGTTCTACACCAGTAGGACCACCTCCAACAACTACAAAATTTAACAGGGCATCTTTCTTCTCGGGATCTTTTTCTATCAGCGATTTTTCGAAATTCTGTAAAATCATGCTCCTTAAATCGAGCGCTTCAGGCACAGATTTCATCGGTACAGCATTTGCTTCTATTTCTTTGTTTCCAAAAAAGTTGGTGTCAGATCCTGTAGCAATTACTAAATAATCGTAGTTTATTAGGCCTATATCTGTAATAAGCCGCTTTTCTTGTGCCATTACTTCGGTTACTTTAGTTACCCTAAAGATGTAGTTCTTCTGTCCTTTAAATATTTTTCTAATGGGAAAGGCAATCGAGTCTGCCTCCAAGCCACCGGTAGACACTTGATAAAGCAATGGTTGAAAGGTATGGTAATTGTGTTTATCTAACATGATTACCTGAAATTTCTTTTTATCTAGTTTTTTTGCTAACGCAACGCCGCCAAACCCTCCACCAACAATAACTACTCTAGGGTTTTCTGTTTTTGGAAAAATTAAATCCATGTATTTTTGTTTAATTGCGTAACAAATGAACGCATAAAAAGTTTAAAGATCATAAAAACTGCGCTTCTGTTAAATAGACAAAAATTGATTTTTTTTTGAGCGAGTCGATTCGCATTTACAAGTTACACTTGGTAAAGATTTTTTCGTAAATCAAAAAAAAAGACGCGTCTATTTTTTCGGTCGCTTGTTGCAGAGCGTTTTTTGGGTTTAAAAATCGCTTCAGGGACATGATTGTTGAAAGCGGGATTAAATGATGTGGAATACGACTGGAAGCCAATAAAAAAGGCATCCTAAATTAGGATGCCTCAAATTTTAATCTCAAGAGTCTTAAGCTCTCTTTTCTGCAGAGCTACCTAAATCGATCACGATAGGGGTAGAAATACAAAGTGAGGAATAAGTTCCAATAATCCTACCAATTAATAAGGCAAAAATAAATCCGCGAATGCTGTCCCCACCGAAAATGAAGATTACCAACAATACAAAGAATACCGTTAATGAGGTTAAGATCGTACGACTTAAAGTACTGTTTAACGCAAAGTTAATAAGGTGTTCTCGTTCCTTACCATGCAAATCAACCTTGCCGGCTTCTTTCAGCTTCTCTCGAATTCTATCAAACACAACCACAGTTTCTGTCATGGTATAACCCATTACCGTTAAAATCGCGGCGATAAAATCCTGTCCAATTTCTAACGAGAATGGCATAACGCCATCCAAAATGGTATAAAAGGAAAGTACAAGCAGCACATCGTGAAAGAGCGCAATTACAGCACCAAGTCCATATTGCCACTTTTTAAACCTTACCACAATATATAGAAACATAAATAGCGCCGAAATGAGTACCGCATAAAATGCTCCGTTTACAATATCACTTGCAATAATAGGGGTCACTTTCTGCGAACTTACAATCTCATACTTGTTCTCTAAACTAACTAAACCCTTCTTTAAAGCGTCTTCAACCAGCTTGTCTGTTTTTGTACTTTGATCTGCAATGTGGTAAGTAGTTGTAATTTTAACTTGATCATCGCCACCTGCTGTTTTAACCTCTGGGGTTTCATTGTCAAATACAGGTGTTAGTTTTGCTTTAACGTCTTCAGTATTTACGTTTTTATCGAAGTGAACAAGATAAGTTCGTCCCCCTTTAAAATCTACACCTAAGTTTAGTCCGCCATTTTTAAAATAGAATATGGTACCCATGATGATGATCACGGTAGAGATCATATAATAAATCTTTCTTCGGCCAACAAAATTAAAAGCAATATGTCTAAAAGCATCATGTGTAAATTTGTTATCGAAACTTACCTCAATCTTTCGGTTTATCAATGAATCGAATATAACCCTAGAGATGGCAACTGCTGCAAAAAGAGACGATAATATACCGATACACAGTGTGGTTGCAAAACCCTGAACCGGACCGCTACCAAATGCATATAAGATGGCGCCCAAAATAAATAAAGTTGCATTACTATCTATAATAGATGGCATTGCATGTTTAAAGCCTTCTTTAATGGCAATATTAGTTGTTTTTCCATGGGCCAACTCCTCTCGGACTCGCTCGAAGATCAAAATATTGGCATCTACTGATAATCCAATGACCAGTACAATACCCGCAATACCAGGTAAAGTAAGCACCGCACCGAGCGACACCAAAATACCCATAATGAAAAACAAATTGATTAGGAGGGCAAAGTTCGCAACCCAACCTGCTCTATGATAGTAGAGCGACATGAAAACCAGAATTACAACGAACGCAATGATGAATGAAATCAAGCCATCGTGTATGGCTTGTGCGCCTAAAGTTGGTCCTACAATAAAGCTACCCGCAATACGTGCAGGTGCAGGTAGTTTACCAGCTTTTAAAATGTTTGCTAAATCTTTTGTGTCATCTTGTGTAAAGTTTCCTGTAATGGAGGATACACCATTAGGGATTTCATTCTGAACAGTTGGCGCTGAATATACTGCATTATCTAGCACAATTGCAATCGCTTTCTTATTTTGAGCATCGGCAGAAGCATCCGCGGTGATTTTTTTCCACTTTGCAGCACCCTCGCTTGTCATGTACATGGTTACTTCAGGCTGATTTTTTTGATCAAAATCTGCCCTAGAGTCGCTAACTGCATCACCACTTAAATCTGGCTTACCATCTGCATTTGTTACCTTAATGGCGTAAAGCTCAAATACCTTACTTTTCTCCATCGGTTTAACGCTCCACATAAACTTCATGTTAGAAGGAATAGTGGCAGATACCAATGGCATTTTAAAATAAGCATTTACCTTTGCAGTATCTTTTTGCTGTACCCAACCAACAATAGGACCTGGTCTAAGTTGTTGTTGACCATTTTCTCCTTGATAAGTAGGGACACTTAATATAGAAAATAAAGGATTTGCTTTAGATTGCTGGGCAAGCATGGCAGTCGAATCTTTCTTGCCTAAACCTGCAATTTTACTATCTGTTTTACTTGTGTCTTTCGCAGTTTTCTCCAAACCTGCTAATTTTCCTCCTGCTGCAGGAACTACAGTAGCAGTATCACTTTTAATGGGGTTGGTGTTTTTTTCGTTTGCAGCTATTACTTTGTTAATATTCTCTAGCACTGGAGTCACCTCTTGGATTTGGAATACTTGCCAAAACTGCAGTTCTGCAGACCCTTGCAAAAGTTTGTACACGCGTTCCTTATCTTGTACCCCTGGCATTTCAATAAGAATTCTATTGCTTCCTTCTTGCTTCTGCATGTTTGGGCTTACCACTCCGAACCCATCAATTCTCGATCTAAGAATTATAAATGACCTATCAATGGCGCTTTTTGCCTCTGTAGAAAGGAATTTTTCAACGTCAGAATTGCTCGCATTCAATTTAAGTTGAGTGGCATTGTCTTGATTTGAGAAAAACTCAGCAAGCTTTACGCCTGGGCTCAATTTTTCGAAATCGTCAACAAATAGCTTGATGAAATCTTTGCCACCAGCATTTAACTGCACTTGTGCCTGTTGAATTGCTTTGTTAAAATTTGGGTCTGTAGAATTATCTCCAAGGGATTTAACCAATTCCGCTAGCGAAATTTCCATGGTTACATTCATCCCGCCTTTTAAATCGAGGCCAAGATTAATCTCCTTAGATTTTACTTCTTGGTAAGTGAAACCCAGCAAAGGGTAAACTTTTTCGCCACTCATAGAATCCAAATACGCTTTCTCCTTTAATAAATCGCCTTTCGAGAAATTTTTGGCGTCTTTTTCTACACTTTTAGATACAAGTGTAAATGACAGTGCGTAGGCACAAACTATAGCCAATACTATCGCTATAAACTTAATAAAACCTTTTCCTTGCATAGTTTGTTGTAAAATAATTTTCTTTCTTTGGTTTTGAACAATTCGGCAAATCTAACCAAATTTTTAATTTTTAGTAGCCGATAGGATATTAATTTCAAAAGATTTAGTCAGCTGTTGTTTAACAGCTTTATAATCCATTATTTTTTTTCAAGTTTATGGGTTTAGACCAAAAGTTAAATAGGTATACATATATATAGGTCTCCGTTTTATTTACCATTATGAGCGTACGATATATGCTTCTGGAGCGCTAAAGCTTTACAATGATAGAATTAAATGATCAAAAATTTTTGAAGATTTTATCCCAATCATACCTATATAAGGTACGCATTATGGTTATTGCTATGGTTTTCCGGGTCTTTCACTGTTGTTTTTTTTGCCTTTAAAGGCTGGAAAAGGATTAATTTAATTCTCCCGGGGGCGGCTTTTCGGGTTCCTTACGGGCGGCGGTGAAAAAGAAGGTGCTATGTCAGAGGGTTTTGCGGGAGATGCCTGTTATTTTGGATGTTGTTTTGACTGTGTGCGGTTATTTTTTCTATCTTTGCATCCCGCTTGGGGATCTGGGGGGAGCATTACAAAGGATAAGAAAAGGTGAGTGGAGGTTTTTTTGGTATAGGACATCCGGAACCGAAAAAAGTTTCGGAAAAATCAAGAAAAGACTTGCAGAATCGGAAAACTTGTCTACCTTTGCACTCCCAACCGAAAGGGAAGGGAAAAGAGACCGGAACGGCGGATGTCGGGAAGGGTTGAAAAACAGAAGATTTAAGCAGTTTAACAACTGTTGAAGATATATTAAAGCTGCCGTGAGGTTAAGCGAATAAAAGTTCTTACAAGAGATGTCAAAGTAGCGCAAGCGAGTATAAGGGGGCACCGGCCGCAGTACATGGCCGG
>NZ_JBSSEL010000017.1:0-91146 GCF_054061655.1 Pedobacter sp. UYEF25
AACTCACTCTCTCGCCTCTTCACTTATTTCTATAAATTTGATGATAAATTATTATTATTCAAACATAGGAGGATGCCATTCCCATCGTTAGCGCTTGGGCGTACTATTTATTTCGCGTTAGCAATTGCAGAGGAAATCCTCCTTTTGCGAGGTACGAGCTTAAAAAGATTGCAACGTAAAGCGCGACCCTCTTCATGGTAACGCCCAAAATATCCAAATAGGACTTTTATTCTAACTCGGCTTATTCTATTTCTGATTATTTGGGTGCTTTTACACGCTGTCCATTGTATCTTTAATTGGCTTTAACGTGCCAATTAAAGGATGTCATTTCCATCGTTAGCGCTTGGGCGTACTATTTATTTCGCGTTAGCAATTGCTTGGAAATCCTTTTTTGCGAGGTACGAGCGTGAAAAGATTGCAACGTAAAGCGCGACCCTCTTCAGGGTAACGCCCAAATTATTTAAAAACCCATTGGATTTTGTATGACTGAAAATTTCAGAATCAACCTCAACCTCAATTCCTACTTACTCAAATACATCGACTTATCTAAGTACAGCTTACGGAAGTATGGATCTTCTAAATCTTTTATAAATCGTATGGATTCTCCCGTAGATTTCATTTCTGGACCGAGCTCTTTAGTAACTTCCGGAAACTTGTTGTAACTAAATACTGGTTCTTTAATGGCGTAACCTGTTAGCTTACGCTCAATGGTAAAATCTTTCAATTTCGCTACACCCAACATCACTTTTGCGGCGATGTTAATGTAAGGCACATCATACGCTTTGGCAATAAATGGAACGGTTCTAGATGCCCGAGGATTTGCCTCAATCACGTAAACCTTTTCGTCTTTAATCGCAAATTGAATGTTTAAAAGACCAATTACGTTTAAGGCTTTTGCAATCTTTATAGAATACTCTTCCATTGCATTGGTCACTTTTTCGCTTAAACTAAAGGTTGGTAATACGGCAAAAGAATCTCCTGAATGTATTCCTGCAGGCTCAATATGCTCCATCATACCAATAATGTGTACGTCATCGCCATCACTAATAGAATCTGATTCTGCTTCTTCTGCACGATCTAAAAAGTGATCAATCAACACTCGATTTCCCGGCAAATCGCCAAGCAATTTAACTACCGCTTTTTCTAAATCCTCATCGTTTATTACGATGCTCATTCCTTGTCCGCCAAGCACATAACTTGGTCTAACCAACACGGGATAACCCACCTCATGTGCGACTAAAATAGCTTCCTCGGCGTTTTCTGCCACTCCGTATTTTGGATAGGGAATTCCTAATTCTTTCAGCAAATCGGAGAACCGACCGCGATCTTCTGCAGTATCCATATCATCGAAAGCCGTACCTATAATTGGAATATTGTGTTCTTTTAACTTTTCGGCCATCTTTAAAGCCGTTTGTCCGCCAAGCTGAACAATTACACCCATTGGCTTTTCTAACTCGATAATCTCTCTTACATGTTCCCAAAATACCGGCTCGAAATATAACTTATCTGCCATATTAAAATCGGTACTTACCGTTTCGGGGTTGCAATTGATCATAATTGCTTCGATACCAGATTCTTTTGCAGCCAACAATCCGTGTACGCAAGAGTAATCGAATTCAATGCCCTGGCCGATTCTATTAGGCCCCGAGCCAAGAACGATAACTTTTTTATTGTTGCTAGGAATAGATTCATTTGCATCTTCCACCGTATCGCCGATAGATTTTTCCTCAAATGTAGAATAGAAATAAGGTGTTTTTGCAGGAAACTCGGCAGCACAGGTATCTACCATTTTATATACACGTCTAATTCCCAATTCAGTTCTCTTATCAAAAACCTCGTCTTCGGTAACGTTGCCAAGCATCCAAGCAATCTGAATATCAGAAAATCCTTTTTGCTTTAAGTTGACGAAGAAATCGTAAGGAATATTATGAAGTGAATATCTTTTTACCTCTACCTCTAGGGCAACCAATTCTTGTATTTGATTTAAAAACCACTTATCTATTTTTGTTACTTTACGGATAGATTCTAGTGGAACGCCCATGCGCATGGCGTCTTTTATTAAAAATAAGCGGTTCCAAGAGGCATGCTCTAAACCATCCATAATCTCGTTTATGTTGCGCTCTTGTTTGCCATCGGCACCCAAACCTGCACGGCCAATCTCTAAACTCTGACAAGCTTTTTGAAGTGCTTCGATAAAAGTACGGCCAATTGCCATTACCTCTCCTACCGACTTCATTTGCAAACCAAGCTCTTTATTTGCGCCTTTAAATTTGTCGAAATTCCAACGGGGAATCTTTACAATTACGTAATCTAACGTTGGCTCGAAATAAGCAGAGGTAGTCTTTGTTATTTGATTTTCTATCTCATCTAAATTATAACCAATGGCCAATTTAGCCGCAATTTTTGCAATTGGATAACCAGTTGCTTTACTTGCCAAAGCGGATGAGCGAGAAACCCTTGGGTTAATTTCTATCGCGATAATTTCATCGTTATCTGGGTTAACCGAAAACTGAACGTTACAGCCGCCTGCAAAAGTTCCAATGGCACGCATCATTTTTATGGCCTGGTTGCGCATGTCTTGGTAGCAACGATCACTCAAAGTCATCGCAGGGGCAACAGTAATTGAGTCGCCAGTGTGGATTCCCATCGGATCGAAGTTTTCGATAGAGCAAATAATAATTACGTTATCTGCACTGTCTCTAAGCAATTCTAACTCATATTCTTTCCAACCTAACACCGCCTTTTCTACCAAAACCTCATGGGTTGGCGAGGCTTCTAAGCCACGCTTTAAAAATGCGTCAAATTCCTCTTTTTTATGTACAAAACCGCCTCCATAACCTCCGAGAGTGTAAGATGGGCGTATAACTAATGGATAACCAATGCTTTGCGCCGCCTCTTTTCCTTCTAAAAAGGAGTTAGCAATTTTAGACTCGGCAACGCCAATACCTATATCTACCATCAACTGGCGGAAAGCTTCTCTGTTTTCTGTCTTTTCTATCGCCGCAACATCAACTCCAACAACTCTAACGTTGTATTTTTCCCAAATGCCACGCTCATCTGCTTCTATACAAAGATTTAAAGCAGTTTGTCCGCCCATAGTTGGCAACACAGCATCAATAGTTGGCAAATCTGCAGACGCTGCATGAGCAATTAATATTTCCTCAATAGAATCTACCGTTAAAGGCTTTAAATAAACATGGTCGCCAATCACTTTATCCGTCATTATTGTTGCCGGATTTGAGTTGATAATGGCGACTGAGATTCCCTCTTCTTTTAACGATAGCGCAGCTTGAGAGCCGGCGTAATCAAATTCACAAGCTTGACCAATGATGATAGGTCCTGAACCAATAATTAAAATCGAGCGTATGGAGGTGTCTTTAGGCATGATGAAGTTTTAGCAGTAAAATTAAACTTTAGTAATTCGACTTTTGAAAGCCGTGAAAGCAAGAAGGTTTTTTGCTTTTTCAAAGAAAAATCCCAACTGTTCTGTCGGGATGCAAAGGTAAGTTTTTTGAAGATATTTTCTAAGTTTTTTTAGAAAATTAATCTATTTTTAAAGCTGTAAAATTTTAAAGACATCAATCACTAAAGTTGAAGACGAATAAGCCCCACATTGGTAGTGGAACTGTCTTTTACTGCAACATTTTTAATCAGACTGTCTCGGTAATCATTTTTTCCTTTAATTAAAATCGAAAAAACGCCTTCTTTTAAGTTGTTAAAATTAAAAACTTGTGTCGTTGTATTTTTTGTTAAAGTATCTATGCCTCGTATCAAGTAAATAGAACCAACAGCGCCAACAGGTGTAACTTGACCTTTGATTGCACCCATTTTAATTTTTGAAAAGCCAAAGGAGACTATGGTAACGCTTAAGATTCCGATAATCAATTTACTGTAGTTTTTCATAAGCTTCTAAAATACTCAAGTTTGTCGACATAACGACAAGAATTGAAATTTGGTGTTTTGAATCCCAAGTTTATTGGCAGAAAGATTTTTGGGTCTTAAAAAAAAGTTGAAATTTGATTTAGGTGCTTTAGCAGGCTCTATATTATGTCTTATTTCGCCCGTGGTCCCCAAGAACTAAGTCATTGCAGTCCTCAACGTAACTTATTACTTAAAAATAAATCTTGCGTTCCATATTTTTTATTGTACTGACATTTTAAACTACTTTGGCTCTGTTTCAATAATAGCATAAAATCCACAGCTCTAAGCGTCGCGAGCTAAATTTTAACTACTGGCAATGGGTTATTTATGAGTTTGGCATGAAGATTACTCAAGAAATGCGAGAAACTTACCGCTTCTTTGTGTATAAAGACCGCATTAAACCTCGCCTTCTTTCGACGATTTATCTTTTATAGTAGCTTTAATCTCACTCCAAATCATTGTAACGAAAATGTTGTCTACTGTTGTGTAATAAGTAAACCTCCCGAGCGTTTTGTTTGTACTTTAGGTCATTCTAAAGTACCTCTGCGGAGTAGTTAACCGCGCATAGAGGTCTTCATAAATAGTTTGTTTGGTTTAAATTCCGGTCGCAGCTCCCCGCTACGACCGGTTTTTTTTGCATCTTTTTTATACATTTGGCAAAGCTTTTATGGATCAAATTACAAGTTATTTTCTAAAAACCAGCGCATTAGAATGGTGCGGCGTTTTTACGGGAATTTTGTGCGTTTATCTAGCGGCAAAAAACGTTATATGGAATTGGCCGTTTGCCATTATTAGCGTTACCATCTATATTTTTATATTTTTTGAGGCAAAGCTTTACGCGGATACTGGTTTACAGTTTTATTTTCTGGCGATGAATATTTACGGCTGGTATTATTGGAGTAAGGAAAGAAAACATACCGTTCAGCCTAGAACAATAAGCTCCATCAAACCTAAAGAACTCTTGATTTCTTTGCTTTGCGTAATTTTTTTCACTTTGGGCTTAGGATTCTATCTTCATCATAAAACCGATGCCGCTTCTCCATATTTAGATAGTTTTTGTACGACAATAAGCTTAATTGCACAGGTTTTCTTAGCAAGAAAAGTGTTACAAAATTGGTTGATGTGGGTTTTTGTAGATTTAATCTACATCGGATTATATATTTACAAAGGCTTGTATGCGACATCCCTAATGTATGCCATATACACATACATCGCCGCGATGGGTTATTTAGAATGGAAAAAAACATATCGTGAACAGACAAATTAAGAAAATTGCCATTGTAGGTCCAGAGAGTACTGGGAAGTCTACCATTTCAATACAGCTCGCAAAGCATTACGAGGTAGACTGGGTGCCAGAGTATGCCCGCTATTATTGTGAAGCGCTAACTCATCCCTGTACTTTGCAAGACGAAGAGAATATGTTCTTTGGACAATTGGCATTGGAGGATGCAGTGCTCGCCACTACAAAGAAAGATTTTATTATTTGTGACACAACCTTTGTGACTGTAAAAATTTGGAGTGATGAAACACTAGGAGAAACTCCAAAAGTAGTGTTAGAGGCGCTTCCAAAAAGGCTTTATGATTTATATTTACTAATGGATATAGACTTACCTTGGCAAGACGATCCATTGAGAGATTTCCCTAACCAACGGGAATACTTTATGGAAGTTTGGCACAAGGAATTAAAAGCGCTAAATGCAAATTATAGAGTTGTAGGCGGACTGGGTAAAGAGCGGGTAGAAAATGCCATCACAGCTCTAGATAGTTTTTTGGATCAAAATTAGTTTAATAAGTTACCACCTCATATTTAAAACTGCCATCTTTAAAAAGATGAAAATTAAAATAAGCAGGCTCGAATTCTTGTAATTTTCCTTTCCACCAATTGCCACAGACAGCACCACAATTTACATAACTTGTATGGAGATAATTTATTTCTTCTTGCAGATGTAAATGGCCGGAAAGGCAAAGTTTAACATTTGGATAATTTTTGATTAACTCTTTAATTTCCCAACCATCTCTATGAACTAAAATTCTATTTGTTAAATCGGCGAATAATTCATCCATCTTTCCCTCAAAAACATAATTGTAAACAGCAGAAAATAAAGGAATGTGCGAGATAATTACGATTGGCTCTTGTCTCGGGATATCTTGCAGCTGAGTTTTCAACCAATTAAACTGTTCTTCATCTAATCTCGCTTCGTACCCTTTTGGATGTTTGTGGACGCTATCGAGTACAATAAAATTCCAATCTTCCTTTTTAAATTTGTAATAGCTCCTGCTCATTTTAAGCTCCTTTAATACACGGGCTTTTCCATAATCAGGGGAGTTTTTAATTGCAGGATCTGGATTCATCCAGCCATACACATCGTGGTTTCCAATGCAATGAAATATTGGTAGTTTGTTTTGTTCTAGGTTAATTTTATGCCAAATTTCCCATTGTGCATTGATTTCTTTTTCCGGGCGCTCTAAACTATCGAAAATAGAGTCTCCGCCGTTAATGATAAAACTCGGTTTTATTTTCTGGTTGTTAATTGCTCTCAGCGCTCGAGTAAATCCAGCGATGGCAACATCTGTTTGTTCTAAATGTACATCGGTTAGTAAAGCAAAAGAAAGTTTAACATCTTCTATTGGATCTGCATTTACAATAGTAGGTAGCGCACTTAAAGCAATTGAGGCTGCACTCGATTTTAAAAAATTTCGTCTTTCCATATCTATAAATAGCTTTAATAGTTAACCGCAATATCACACAAAAATATTTCTTTTATTTTATCTCGCAATATTTTATACATTTGCCCCATCATTAGGGGTGCCTTGTTTGTAAAACACAAAAACAGGCTGAGAACATACCCATTTTGAGGTGTAAGGTAAAAGGTGAAAGGTAAAAGGTAATGCGTATGCAAATCCCTAAACCCTAAACCTCTAAACCCTAAACCTCAAATGCACCTGATCCGGATAATGCCGGCGTAGGGATTGGAGTTATGGAGTTTAACTAGAATCGGGCGTACCCCTATGTTCGAGGAGTTTTACTAAAAAATCAACACATTGAAAAAGTTTAATTTGGCGGCTTTATTGGTCGCGTTGCTGCCTTGCTTCGCATGCGCACAGTTTGTGGTAAACGGAAAAATTACAGACAGAAACAAACCCATCACCGGCGCTACTGTAAAACTTGGAAACTTTTCCACCGCTACAAATGCTGAAGGAAATTACCGCTTCGAAAGCGTAGAAAGTGGTCCTAAAATACTTAGAGTAAGCTTCGTAGGTTATGAGACCATCTCAAAAACGATCAATATAAATTCGAATATCATTCAAAACTTCAGTTTAAAGGAAAGCGTTTTTCTTGCGGAAGATGTAATCGTTAGCGCAACACGAGCAAATGATAAATCGGCAACTACTTATAAAAACATCAGCAAGAAAGAAATTGAGGAGAATAACTTTGGACAAGATCTGCCATTCATTTTGCAGAATACTCCAGGAGTGGTAGTCACTTCTGATGCAGGCGCAGGAGTGGGTTATACCGGTATTCGCATCCGCGGAAGCGATAACAGCAGAACGAACGTAACAGTAAACGGTATACCGATAAATGATAGCGAAAGCCAGGGAACTTTTTATGTAAATATGCCCGATTTCGCTTCCTCTGTAGACAATATCCAAATTCAACGAGGCGTTGGCACTTCTACTAATGGCGCGGGAGCTTTTGGTGGGAGTTTAAACATCCAAACCAACACCGGACAGCAAAATGCTTATGCAGAAGTGAACAACACTTACGGAAGTTTTAACACTTGGAAAAATACGGTTAAGCTGGGTACGGGATTAATAAATGATAAATTTAGTTTTGATGGTCGGCTGTCTAGAATTACCAGCGATGGCTTCGTAGATCGAGGAGCCTCTTTATTGAAATCTTATTTTGTAACTGGAGCCTACAAAGGAAATAAAGATTTACTTCGAATAAATATTTTTTCGGGCCAAGAAAAAACTTATCAATCGTGGAACGGAATTCCAGAATCAAGGTATAACAATGATGTGGTGGGTATGAAAGCCTACATTGACAGAAATGGATTAAATGCGGAAGATGCCGCCAACCTGTTGAACTCTGGCATTAAATACAACAGTTTTACCTATAACAATCAAACAGATAATTACACTCAAAACCATTATCAATTGTTGTATGCAAGACAAATTTCTAATCAGTTTTCTTTTAATGGTGCTTTACATTATACAAAAGGTGCAGGATATTATGAAGAATTTCGCCCCGACGACGCGCTAGCCAATTATGGCTTAAAACCAGTTATCGTCGGAAAAGACACCATAAATACTACAAATCTGGTTCGCAGAAGATGGCTTGATAACGATTTTTACGGGTTGACTTACGCATTTAATTATGCGCCAAAAAAAGCGGTAAATTTTACGCTAGGCGGTGCTTATAATCAATATTCGGGCGCACATTATGGTCAAGTAATTTGGGCAGAATATGCAAGCAACGGAAGCATTGACAGGCATTATTATGATAACCAAGGAAATAAAAATGACTTTAACACCTTTTTAAAGGCTAATTATAGTCCTCTTGACGCGCTAAATTTATTTGTTGATTTACAATACCGTAGGATAAATTATACAATCCGGGGAACTGAAAATAAATTGAATAGTCTGAATATTAACGACAATTTAAACTTCTTTAATCCGAAAGTTGGAGCCACGTATTTCATCAACGCTGAGCAGAATCTATATGGTTCGTTTAGTGTAGCCAATAAAGAGCCGACGCGTGATGATTATGTAGATGGGGGTTTAAAGATTTTTCCGAAATCAGAACATTTGAATGATCTAGAAATTGGCTATCGATATAAAGCAGAAAACCTGCATGTTGGTGCAAATGTATATGGCATGTTCTATAAAAACCAATTGGTGCTTACTGGAAAAATTAATGATGTAGGTTCAGCCTATCGACAAAATGTGGATAAAAGTTATCGTATAGGAATAGAATTAGATGGTTCTTACCAAATTAGTAATCAATTTGCCCTAAACGCAAATGCTGCGATTAGTCGGAATAAAATTGAAAATTTCATCGAGTATATTGGAGAGGATAATGATCCCGCGCAAATAATTAATAACTATGCTTCGCCCGATATTTCTTACTCGCCAAATGCGGTACTTTTTGGCGAATTGGTTTATAAATCTCTAAAAGGTTTTGCTGTCGCGATTCAGAGTAAATATGTGAGTAAGCAGTATTTAGACAACACACAAAACAATGCCAGAAAACTGGATGGATATTGGGTAAATAATGTGCGTTTAGGCTATAACTTTAAAGCATTCGGATTAAAAAATTTAAATTTGGGTCTGTTAGTAAATAACATTTTTGATAGAAAATATGCAAGCAACGGGTACACCTACAACTATTTATACAATGGCGTAGTGACAGAAAATTTCTACTATCCTCAAGCGGGAACCAATTTTCTATTAAATTTGAATATTAAAATTTAAAGAATCGACCATTAATCGGATATTTTAACGCGATGACGAAATACGTAGAAAAATTCCATTTTATCACTCATGATATTGCGCATAGAAGCCATGTTGAACAGGCGCAAATAGCCTGCGAAGCTGGCGCTAAATGGATACAATACCGGTGTTTAACCAAAGCCGATGATGAGTTACTAGAAGATATTAATGCCATCGCAGAAATCTGCGATGATTGGGGGAGCACGTTGATTGTCACAGATCACGTTCATTTCGCTGGAAAAGCCGACATCCAAGGGTTTTATATTCAAGATGTGCATGCAGATTTTATCGCTTTGAGGAAAAAACTTGGAAATGATTTAACCCTTGGAGGTTTTGCAAATACGCTGGAAAACTTACTTCGATTGGCAAAAACTGGCGTAGATTACGTAGGGCTGGGCCCGTTTGCACAAACTAAAACGAAGCCAACCCATCACCCCTTTATTGCGTTGCCGGGGTATAAAAATGCGGTCGAAAAGTTCAAAGAATTAAATCTCGACCTTCCTATTTTTGCTGTGGGTGGCGTAACGCTTACAGATGTTCCGGAGCTGATGGAAACTGGAATTTACGGAATCGCGGTTTCACATGCGTTAAATTTTGCAGATAATTTTGCAGAACGTTATGAGGAATTTTTTAGTGCAATAAAATCGTAAAGCTTGCCGCTTTACCTGTAAATTCCTACGAGACTAAGGTATAGTAGGAATTTTTTATTTCCTAACTTTACAACATGTCTTCACACCACATTGTACGAGAAAAACAAGAACCAGCTTTATACATAGATGAGATAGGTGACTTTGACGAGGAATTACTAGGTCAGTTGTTAGAATGGAGCCCGACGTTATTGGTGAATTTTAAATCATACGATAAAATTTCTTCTTGGAATATAAAAGTTGACGTATTGGTAAATGGAAAGAAAGAAGAGGTGCAAGAACATACAAAACTCATCAATTCTTCTGCAGATTCCTTATCCACAGCACTCTCTTATCTTCAGCGAGAACAATACCCGAACGTAAACGTAATAACTGATGTCTTTGAATCTGGTCGGTTTTATGGTTGGTATGACAAAATAAATGTTGTTGTATTTACCAGCACTCATAAATATTATGTGATCAGTCCTGGTTTCTCGGTTTGGAAACCTGCTGGAACGATATTTAAAGTGTTTGGCAGCAACCATTTAGAACCCACTAATTTGAGAAGACTGCAAAACAGCGAATACGAGGTGGTAGATGATGGGTTTGTGAAATTTGGATTTTCGGGTTTGACCATTTTTATTGGTGAAGAACTATGATTGACATTAGAAAAGCGACGCAGCAAGATATCCTTTTAATCTCCGACCTTGCCAAAAAGACTTGGCCAAGTGCGTATTTAGAAATTATAGGTCAAGCGCAAATCGATTACATGCTTGATAAAATGTATAGCGAAATTGAGCTTTCCAATCAAATGGAAGACGGCCATATTTTTTTGATTGCAGAACAAAATGGTCAGGCAGTCGGCTTCGCCGGATTTTCCTTAATAACTCCAAACACACATACCTACAAGTTGCACAAATTGTATGTGTTACCGGAAATTCAGGGTTTCGGTTTGGGGAAAAAACTTATTGATGAAATAATTAGAATGATTTCTGCTGAACAAGGCAGATCCATCATACTAAACGTAAATAAGGGAAATAAAGCAAAGCTTTTCTATAAGAAATTAGGCTTTGCAATTATTGAAGACGTAAAAGTTGATATAGGCGCCGGCTTTTTTATGGACGATTTTGTGATGGCAAAAGAAATTTAAGTCATTTTTGAGCGCAAAAAACAGTCGCGAAGATTAAAGACCAACTAAAAAAAATAGTAGACCCACCAATCTTGACGATTTTTTTAGAGCTTCTATCGCTGTGCCAGAGACAATCTATTTGGTAACCTCAATTTTCTCCTCCGCTACATTCCAGCCATAAATTTCTACAGCAATATTTTCAGGTTTCCCGGTATACTCTGCCGTAATCGTCTTACTTTCTCCCGGTAAAACGCTTACATAATTGTCATTAAAAAACGTAGGCAAAATTCGCTTACCAGTAATCGAATTGATCAAAGCAACCCGATTAAAAAAAGCAATCGGATTCTCTTTAGCATTGGTCATCGTAATGGCAACTTTGCCATCTGCAATTATTCGGGCCTCCGTTTTTAGTGCGGAAGGTTTCATTTTCTGTAAACCTTCATAATTGCCATTCTTGTCAGATAACCAATAAATATTCTCACTAAGCACACTATCTTTGTCTTTCAAAATCTTTAGAGATACAAACACGCCTTCCTTTTTATCGAGCTTTTTTAGAAATTCGCTCATAGAAAATAGCCGTCTTACCGAGGAGGGTTCAAACGAGTTAAATACCTGCGAATTGAAATAACTTTTACCCTCCATATCGTAAGCTTTTGCTTGCACCATTAAGCTATTCTCCGTTTTAAAGCCGTTGTTTACCACGGTAACCATGCTGTCTAAAGGATTCATCATTACATGTAGTGGCTCCGCACCTTTTCTAAGTCCGTATAAACAGGCGTTTGGATCGAGGTAATAATCGTACATCTGACCGCGTAAGGCTGTCCAAGGGTTTTGGGTTTTCCAAATAATAGAACCTGTGTACCAGTTCCACATCTCGTTAGAAAAACCTTCCATCAAGGCTCGATATTGATCATAGTTAACCATTTGAGCTTTCATGGCAAAATCCTTGGCATCTTTTGGCTTTCCATAAGCATCTATATGGTTATCGTAAGCGATGTATTTATGGTATTCCCAGACAGAGTCTAGCCTTTTACCCTCGGGTGGAATTAAATTTTTGTCATCCATAAAACGTTTTAAGGACACATAGTCACCAACGCCAACCGAACCAACTTCAGAGTTGTAGGGATAGGTTTTCGTTCCCCAAAAACTCTTGGGATCTTGAATGCCGTATGGTCCATCTCCATTACCGCCGATGCTGCTATAAGACATTTTATCGCTATTAGAAAAATCGAACAAAATACGTGTGCCGTCGAGTCGTGGTAGAATATCGTTTTTTAACGGATTCAAAATATCATCTGGTGGCGTAATTTCATTTCCTCCGCACCAAAACGCAAGTGAGGCATGGTTTCTAATCATCTTAATTTGATCTTCCATCGCGGATAAGACCAATTGGTGGTTATCTGGATATTTACGACGTGTCCATTGATCGTCTTTTTTCATAGGATCTACCCACCGTCCATTACAGTCACCGCTAAACCAAAAGTCCTGAAAAACAAGTGAGCCATATTTATCGCAGGCATTGTAAAACTCTGGTCGTTCTAGCAACGCGCCGCCCCAAATTCTAATCAAATTTAGGTTCATGTCTTTGTGGTAACGCATCTCTGCATCGTAACGCGCATCGCTCAACCTCAGCATGGCATCAGAAATGATCCAATTTCCTCCTTTGATAAAAATTTTTTGCCCGTTAACCATCGCTTCCATACTTTTGGTCTGGGGATTCCACACATTGTCTATTTGCCTAATCCCAATTTTTAGTTTTTCGACGTCTTGTATTTTTTTATCCGAAACAAAGTTAATACTCATATCGTACAAGTTTTGAGGACCATAACCATTTGGCCACCAAAGTTTTGGATTAGAGAAAATAAAGTCTGTAAATTTAACTTCTTTAGTGCTGTGCGCTGCTATCGTAGTGGTTTGAGTTAGCGTAACGCCACCGATTTCATATTTCAGCGTTCCTGTAATTGACTTATCGGTTGGATTTTCTGCCTCTACTGAAACCTGTAGCGTTATGGGCGCTTGCTTTTCGTTTGGCAAACGTTTGCCAGGAACTAACGTAATAACATGTGGGTTTTTTAGGTTTATTCCTTGCGTTTTTTCAATGGTAACTTTATCCCAAATGCCTGTGTTGCGGTCTCTCATTGGCTGAATCCAATCCCATCCGGCAGTATATTGTGTAGTCAAATTTTTTGCAATTGTGCCGTCTCCACCTTGTCCACCGTTTGGATTTCCAGGAAAATCTGGCGGATAAACAATTACGGCCAATCTATTTTTACCATCTTTTCCGAGCAATTTGGTTACATTAAATTCCGATCGCAAAAACATGCCTTCTATTGGTGCATCAGTTAATTTTTTCCCATTTAGAAATATTTCTGCCTTATAATTTATCCCTCTAAAATTTAACCAAACTTGTTCGTTACCACTGGCTTTTTCTTTAAAATCTTTTACAAACCAGTAGGTATAGACATCGTTGCCGGTGTTGTAAACATCTGGAATCTTCTCATTATTCATCCCATAAAATGGATCTGGAACTTTCTTATTGTTTAATAAGGTAGTTAGTACCGTTCCAGGAACGGTTGCACTCATCCAATCGGTAGTCACCAAATTCGGGTTAGAAAGTTGAATGCCGCCTTCTTTCACTTCTTTAATGTTTTTGCAAAGCCAGCCAGTGTTTAATTCATAGCTTTCTTGAGCCTGGATTTGTTGTACAGAAATAATAGTGAGAAGAAGTAAAAGAAAATTTTTCATTATGTGATTGTATTTAAGGCGTCGAATTTAAAAAAAATGTGTCTCGATAGAGCTGTCAGCAAAATAGTATCGTTTCGAGATTTTGCTACGTGTGATCTTTGTTCTTTATTTTCTGCTCAAATCTAACTATAAGGTCTACTTTTTCTTATACGTGTCTTTCAGCGAAACTGTTCTATTAAAGATCAATTTTTCTGGGGTAGAGGTTGTGTCCAAACAGAAATAGCCTTTTCTTATAAACTGATAGCGGCTATCCATTTGAGCTTCTGCCAAAGCTGGTTCCATATATACATTAGGCAATACGGTTAAACTATTTAGATTTAGGTAATCTTTAAAATCCCCTTCTTCGTCGTCGGGTGTTTCAGAAGTAAATAAGCGATCGTAAAGCCTAACCTCGGCAGTTATGGCATGTGCTGCGCTTACCCAATGAATGGTCCCTTTTACATTTATTCCACTTGTATCGCTGCCACTTTTAGAATCTGGAAAATAGGTACAATAGATTTCAGTTACGTTACCTACGGCATCTTTTTTAAAATCATCGCACCTTACTATATAGGCTGACTTTAAGCGTACCGACGCTCCGGGAGCCAGCCTAAACCATTTTTTGGCCGGTTCTTCCATAAAATCTTCGCGCTCAATCCAGAGTTGATTGCTAAAAGGAATTTCGCGCGTGCCTCCACCATCTTCTGCTTCTGGATTGTTTTCGCCGATTAAACTTTCGGTTTTACCATCCTCATAATTTGTAATAAACATCTTTATGGGATCCAGAACGGCCATTACGCGGTGAGCAGTTTTATTTAGATCTTCTCTTATACAAAACTCAAGCAAACTAAGTTCTATTAAATTTTCTCTTTTGGCAATTCCAATGCGATCGCAAAATTCGCGAATGCTTTTTGGCGTATATCCGCGCCTTCGCAAACCGCTAATGGTTGGCATCCGAGGATCGTTCCATCCACTCACCAAATTCTCATTAACCAATTGCAGCAGCTTGCGTTTGCTCATCACTGTGCTTGTTAAATTTAGTCTGGCAAACTCATATTGTTTAGATGGAAATATCTCTAATTTTTCTATAAACCAATCGTACAATTCGCGATGGGAAACATATTCTAGTGTGCAAATAGAATGTGTAATGTGTTCAATACTATCACTCTGTCCGTGCGCAAAGTCATACATTGGATAAATACACCAATTGTTTCCTGTGCGATGATGCGCTGCATGCTTTATGCGATAAATAATCGGATCGCGCATCAACATGTTTGTACTTGCCATGTCTATTTTGGCTCGTAAAATGGAAGCACCATCTGGAAATTCACCATTTTTCATACGAAGAAAAAGCGCTAAATTTTCCTCGATCGATCGATTTCTGAAAGGACTATCTTTCCCCAACTCGGTAGGAGTTCCCTTTAAACTAGCAATTTCGTCAGCTGAACTATCGTCAACATAAGCCAGGCCCTTATTAATTAAATCTATTGCAAATTGATACAGTTCTTCAAAATAATCTGACGTATACAATTCGTTTTTCCAAGTAAAACCTAACCACTTAATGTCCTCTTGTTGACTGTCTACATATTCCGTTTTTTCGGTAATTGGATTGGTATCATCAAACCTCAGATTGGTGTAGCCACCATATTTTTGGGTGAGGCCAAAATTTAGACAAATGGCTTTTGCGTGTCCAATGTGCAAGTAGCCGTTGGGTTCTGGAGGAAATCTGGTTACCAGTTGTTTCGACTTTCCACTGTGTAAATCGCCCTCAATTATTTCTTCAATAAAGTTTAGAGATTTTTCCTCATTCATACCTAACTCACAAAAATTAAATAGCAAAGTTAAAAACATTGCTCGTATTTAGGAGCTATTGACCAAACGATTAAATAAAATTGCTAAATTCGATACATTACAATAACTTAAACTTATTGATGAGCAAAATATTAAACCGTCCCATTAGAGTGCTTGTGGCAAAAGTTGGCTTGGATGGACACGATAGAGGTGCAAAAGTTATTGCTACCTCACTTAGAGATGCCGGAATGGAAGTGATTTATACTGGGCTAAGGCAAACGGCGGAAATGGTTGTGAACACTGCTTTACAAGAAGATGTTGATGCCATTGGAATTTCAATTCTGTCGGGCGCACATATGACCGTTTTTCCAAAAATTATTCAATGTATGAAAGAAAAAAAAATGGATGACGTGCTCGTTACTGGTGGCGGGATTATTCCTGAATTGGATCGGATAAAATTAAAAGAAATGGGTGTAGGCGAGCTTTTTCCTCCAGGCACAACAATGGCTAGCATCGCAAGTTATATTAAAGATTGGGTTACCGAACATAGAAATTTTTAAGTCATGGAATATCAGAATTTACTAATTACCTTAAAAGACCACATTTTACACATAGTCATTAATAGAGAAAAAGCGCTAAATGCGCTAAATCAGCTTACGCTTGAAGAATTGGCTCTTGTGGTAAAACACGTAGAAGAGAATGACGAAATTCTGGGTGTTATAGTCACCGGTGCAGGGGAAAAAGCATTTGTTGCAGGTGCAGATATTAAAGAATTTGCAAATTTCGATTTAGAGGGAGGAAAGCAGCTGGCCATAAATGGCCAAAATGAGGTTTTTAATGCAATAGAAAATGCCAGTAAGGTTTACATTGCTGCGATTAATGGTTTTGCCCTTGGCGGAGGACTGGAACTTGCAATGGCTTGCCACATAAGAATTGCATCAGAAAATGCAAAACTCGGTTTGCCAGAAGTTACCCTTGGGTTAATTCCAGGTTACGGTGGCACTCAGCGTTTAACGCAACTGGTTGGGAAGGGAAAAGCGATAGAAATGATCACAACGGCCAACATAATCAGTGCCGCCGAGGGGGAAAGGATAGGTCTTTTAAATTATGTGGTTTCGCAGGAAGAACTTATCAATAAAGCAGAGGAATTATTTGGAGCAATTACGCAGCGCGCGCCTTTAGCAGTGGCCGCAGCGTTAAAATCTGTACAAGCTGGCGCGAATCTTTCTTTGAATTTCGAAGCCGAAATTGAGGGTTTTGCCGGTTGCTTTAACACAGCGGATTTTAAGGAAGGCGTATCTGCTTTCCTTGAAAAGCGCAAGCCAAAATTTACAAAAAAATAACTTTTCTAAGCTTTTGGCCTAATTTTGGTTTATAAAAGTGATGTAGTCTTAGGTGATTTCGAAATAAATCGGGTATTTTTTAGCAAACAATAAGTGCTAAAAATGGTTATTTAATCAATCAAGACCGTCATTTGACTTTTGTATAGTATTAAACATTGTTAAACCTTAAATTAAAAAATCATGAATGATAATTCAAAAACCGTAGTTGCTTTATTGGCGGGTTTGGCAGCCGGAGCTGCCTTGGGACTTCTATTTGCGCCAGAGCGGGGCGATGAAACGCGCGACAAATTAAGCCAGTCATTGAAAGACCTGTCAGATACTATCAAGGATAAAGCTGCAGAGGAAATTGATGCATTGAATCAGTTTAAAGAAAAGGTAGTGGGTTCTATTAAAACCAAACTTAGGGGTGTAGAAGAAGAATACAATGATGAGGCCGAACACGCTTAGACATTACTTTACGCAAAAACAAATTTAGAAAATGCAAGAAACTAAAAAAGAAGGCAAAGAAAAATCTATTGAGGACCTAGTTGCCGATGCGAAGGGTTATGTAACTGTTCGCCTCGAGTATCTTAGGTTGTACGCGGTAGAAAAGGCAGCGAAGATTGTTGCCGATTTGGTGACAAATTTAACTGTCGCCATCAGTTTTATTTTAGCTTTTCTTTTCGGTAGTGTAACTCTGGCGCTTTATTTATCGACTGTTTTGGGAAGTTACACTGGTGGTTTTGGATGTGTTGCTATAATTTATGTGCTTTTGGCCATTGCTGTATTCCTTACAAAGGATACATTTTTGGAAAAAGCCATTACAAATTTTGCAATTAAACGTTATTTTAGTAAGCTACAGGAAGAGGAGGAAAATGAGAAAGTATAACATCAATAACCTTGAGGAACTGCAGAATAAGCGCATAGAGCTTAGGATTGATTACCTGCTGTTGGAAGATCAGATAAAGCAGAATGGTAAGAATTACCTGATGCAATTTACTCCTTCAGCTTTGTTTAAGAAGTTAACTTCGAAGGACAATATGTTGGATGTAAACAAGCAATTTAACCTGATTGGAAATGCGATGTCTTTTTTGCTTCCTATGGTTATGAGAAAGACTTTGTTTAGAGGATCAGGATTTATTACTAAAGCAATTGTTGGCTTGGCTTCTAAAAAAATTGGACAGTCGCTGAATGCGAAAAAACTTACTATGTTATTTAATTCTGCAAAGCATTGGGTTGCCGAAAAGATTCCCGACAAGTTAGAGAAAAAGCGCATAGATTATGGAATACCGCCTGATAGTGAAACTTACTAAGAAAACCCCGATTCAACTCATTTGAATCGGGGTTTTTGTGTTAATAGGTCACTAACTACTTTTCTAAATATAAATGTTTTTGCTGTAGCGTTTAGCAGACTTCATTCGTATTGATTAAAAGCGTAAAAAATAATTAGATATGAAAAATGTACTCTTACTGTGTTTCGCCATATGCTTGTGTTCATGCTCGAAAGAAAAATTCGGTCCACTAAATTTGAAAGACGGTCAAGTGGTTGAATTATTAGTTGGTGATAAATATGGTTCAGACCAAGATGAATTATTAATATTGCCGGCTAGAAATGCTGCAGAAGCATCACTTTATTCTTTTACTGAGAGAAGACCAGGCTTTACATACAAAGTAAAGGCTAAATTTGTTGTAGCACCAAAAGATTTGCAAGATGGCCCAGCATATTATTTTGAGTTCATAAATGTTATTAGTAAAGAGAGATATGCCGGAAACGAAAGCTTCACAATTCCGTTAATTGTATCTTATGTTCCCGGCGGCCCCGTAATTCAGCTTAACAAAAGTGACGATAACTTCTTCTACCTATCTGACAAAATACAACTCACGTATAAAGATGAGGAGGTGAGAAAACAATTAGAAGAAATTTGGCAACATGCGCAAGAAATTAGAAGCAATTGGCCTAATAACCAACAACTAAAATGGAGAGCCGTTAAAGCTACCGCAAAACATGACTCTGCAAAATTCGATTCGGCTTATTTAGTTGAAAAAATTGAGTTTCAGAATTAAAAAAATCCGCCTCTCATCTATCTGTTGGTCCTTTACCCAAAAAGATTTTCTCTCTGGCTTTTTCTATTCTAGCCAATCGAGTTGCAGCTTGTTTAGCACCAGAAAAATGAAGATTGTACGCGCGTTGCCGGCCCGGTGTCAAGGCTGAAAAAGCTTTTTCAAAATTAGAATCGTGCTGAAATTCTTGTTGTAGTTCTTCGGTTAAGTTTAGATCTACGCTTTTATTTAATACTATTTTTAAACCGGCTTTCTCAATTTCAATGGCTTCAAAAACATAAGCTTTTATGTCCGCTTCCAATGTTTTGATTTGATTGACGTTGGTGAAACGAATCTGCCTTGCGGCCTGTACATTCTTTGTCTGCTGAATTAAGATCCCTGCCTCATCTTTCATCAACGCTCCCTTAAAAAACAAGACTGCGCAGTACGCTTTAAAAGTATGAATCAATACAACATTGCCAGGCTTATTTGATTTCGAATTACTAGCAACCGTATAACACGGGACGCCCCATTTCAATTCCTCTTCCAACCCACAACCTAAAATCATGGTTCTTAATCGGCCCAGTTCTAGACGCCATTTTTTAGACTTGTCGAAGTAAAAATTAACTTTTGGATTCATCTCACCTGCATTTAATCTAATATAACGCTAAATTTTGAAAGCTCGCATTTGAGCGCCTTATAAAAATTTACGGGGTCATGAAGAAAATGTTTTTAAAAGAAAGCAGCACGATAAAATTAACTCAGCTGGCTCAGCCATCAAAATACAATTTTCTGTTGGTTTAAGCACCCAATTTCTATCGCGCAATGGCTTGTGTTTAGTTTTTTGATTTCAAAGTATTACCTTTAATTCCACGCAAATTTCTCAGGAAGTTTCTAATAAATCGAAAATTGATAAAGAGAGTATTTATTTTCTTATTTACAATTCTGACAGCTTTTTCAGCAAAAGCGCAAGACATCAACTATATAAAAAATGTGATTGATACCCTAACTTCATCGAAATATTGGGGAAGGGGTTATACCAAAAACGGAATGAAATTGGCTGGAGATTATTTGGCCGATCAGTTTAAAGAAATTGGTTTAGCTCCTTTAGAGAAAGATTTCCATCAGCGTTTTGAATACCCGGTTAATACTTTCCCAGGCAAAATGGACGTAATTTTGGATGGTAAACATTTAATTCCTGGTCAAGATTTTATTGTTGGAAATGGAAGTCCGGGAATGAAAGAAAGTACAAAGCTTAAAAAAATAGACAGTGTAACTTTTACTTCAGGTAGTTTAATGTTAACTTTTAAAAATAAACTTACCTGGTCTGTTGCCACAAGTTTGGACAGCATTACAACTATAGAGCTTAATGCAAATACAGTAAAGCAAGTACCAAAGAGGGTAGAAGTATCTATTGAAAATAAATTCGATTCTGCGTTTCGAGCCTCTAATATTTGCGGGTTTGTGCGAGGTAAAAGTAGTCCAGATTCTATCTTAATGGTCACCGCACATTACGATCATCTAGGGGGAATGGGTGCGGATACTTATTTTCCAGGCGCTAATGACAATGCAGCTGGTGTTGCTACTTTGCTTAGTTTAGCAAAGTATTATATAAAAAATCCGCAGTCTTATACAGTGGTGTTTGTTTGCTTCGCAGGAGAGGAAGCAGGGTTGATTGGCTCCGGATTCTTTATCGAACATCCTCCATTTGCATTGGCGAACATTAAGTTTCTCATCAATCTAGACTTAGTCGGCACAGGTTCTGAAGGATTGACAGTTGTAAATGCGACCGAATATCCAAAAGCATTCCAATTATTGAATAAGATAAACAACTCAAGACAGTTGATAGCTGGTATTCATTCGAGAGGAAAGGCTGCAAACAGCGATCATTATTTCTTCAGCCAAATGGGTGTTCCTGCATTTTTCATATATACCCAAGGCGGTCCTACAGCTTATCACGACATTTATGATGTACCGAAGGATTTGCCATTAACTGCATGTAAAAATTTATTTAAGTTGATTATAGACTTTTTTGAAAAGCTAGAAGGCTGAGGTAAGATTAAAGCTGAAAGACCGAGGCGAAGATTTCTCCTTAAGCGCAGTTAATCACTGAACTTTTTAAAGTCCTTGGCGCAAGTTGTGTTCAAAAAGCGAAGTAGTTTTTTGGAAAATTAACCTAAAATAATTTTGGCTTTTAAAATGGAAGCAACACTTACAGAATCCGTTATATCTCCATCTAAAACCATCTTATAGGCCTCAGAGAAAGGTAATTTTTTTATCTGCAACTGTTCCGTTTCTTCAGGCATATTAATTCCCTCAATTAAATTTGTTGCCAAATAAACAATGCAAAGTTCATCACTTACAGAGTTAGACAGATGCATACGCAAAATTTCTTGATAATTTGAAGCACTTAAACCTGTCTCTTCTAGCAGTTCTCGCTTAGCACTCTCTAAAGGTCTTTCACTAAAAGGGCCACCACCCTCTGGAATTTCCCAACTGTAAGTATTTGTTGCATAGCGAAACTGTCCAACTAACCAAGTGTTTTGGTGATGATCTATAGGCAATATCCCAATGGCAATGTTTTTAAAATGTACAACGCCGTAAATTCCGCTTCCGCCAGAGGGATTAATAACTTGGTGCTCCGTTAGGCTAATCCAGTTGTTATCATATTTGTTTTCGCTGCTTAACGTTTGCCAAGGATTTTTTTGTTCCATCACCAAAGATAAGATTTTGATCAACTCTATGGTTGGCTTTAAAATGAAGTTTCATCTGGCCTACCTTCTTGTTGTTGGTCGGCTTTCTTTTGTTTATTCATTTTAAAAGTACTCTTTCCAAATCGGTAAGAGAAAGTTAAATTGCCCATAGTACCGTTCATCTGACGCTCGAATGCGGTACTAGAATACTGTCCAATATTAGTAAAACTGTATTTTCTAGTGTTAAAAACGTCTCTCACATTAAAACTCAAAGATGCTCTACCATTTAGTAAATCATATTTAGCCCCTGCATCTATGTTATAGATTGCATTTCGTTTTCCTTGAGGCTGTACCTCAGCACCACGATATTCCCCTCTAAGTTGAATAGTTAAGTTTTTAACATAGCTTAGATTTGCAGTTAAATTGCCATTGTAACTAAAGCCGCTGTTTGGCGCAATACCAAACGCGGGCGCACCTTTTAAATCACTTTGATAAAGGTTTACATTTCCTGTAAAATTTAACTTTTTAGATGCGGTATATTGCCCAATAAGCTCCAAACCGGTATTCACTTCGCTACTTAGATTTTGAGGCGTGGTTATGATAATTCCGTTTGCATCAGGTTCGCTTCGCACGCGTTCTACAACATCGTTTGTTTTTCTCAAATAAATACTCGAGGTGAAAGTAAGATTTTGCCAATATTTACTATAGCCTAACTCAAACGAATGTACATCTTCTGGCAAAAGATTCGGATTTCCTTGTCGATAGTTTAAGGGATCAGAAACATCAAGAAACGGGTTTGTATCCCAAGCGCGTGGTCTGTTTACCCGACGCGTATAACTTAATTGTATTTGTTGGTCGCCTTTAAGTTTTTCTGTTAAAAATACACTTGGATAAAGTCGGTTATATTTAATTTTGCCAGGCGTAGAATAGGCTAAATTGTTGCTAAAGCCTTGTAAATAAGTATCCAACTGGGCATCTTCTCCACGTAAACCTAGTTGATAACCAAAATTATTGATTTGATTTTGATAGTTTAAGTACACTGCGTGAACCTGATCTTTACTTTTGAAGAAATTATTTAGTAGGTTATTGCTAATATTCACTGAGCTTCCCGTCAATAAGGAATCTGCCATTTGCGTATTGTCTGCCAACTTGATTTGGCTGCGATAACCTGCCTCTATTTTGCCATTTTTGCCAATCGGCACCGTATAATCTGCCTGGATATTATAGTTGCTGTTATTTCCTAAATTATAGATGTTCTGTAACGCCGCTTCTAAATCGGTAGCCGTGCCATTTAGATTGGTAATTTGTGTGTCGTAAGATTGATTGTTATCGTTTATACCGTTACTATAACCGAAATTAAAGGTCAACTCTTCTTTTGGTTTATTAAATTTCTGACTATAATCTAAATTTAAATCGTAGCTGTTTCCAGTGCCATCGGTTCGGTTGTTTCTGTTGCTAAATTTAACGGGTTGTAAAATACTGTCTAATTGACTTATATCTATCAATTCGTTCCTATTGTTGTCTCGGCTGTTAAAGCCGCCAGAAAAACTAACAACGCTTTTATCCGTAATGTAATAATCTATACCTGCTTTTACGTTATTTCCTTTATCTGTAGATCTAGAATTGGTAAGTTGATCTGCAAAGCTGATTCCCTGCACGGATTTGAAATAATCGATGTTTTGAAATCCACCGAAATACCGATTTCCATAGCGATAGCTGTAATTTGCATACAGGTTTACTTTGCTGTTTTGAAAACTCAAATTGGTGCCTGCGTTGTAATTGTCTTTATTGCCAGCAGTTAGTGCAACTGATCCATTAAAACCTAGTTTGGTATTCTTTTTCAGTACGATATTTATAATCCCAGATTGTCCTTCTGCATCATATTTAGAGCTTGGATTTGTAATCACCTCAACACTTTCTATAGAACTTGCCGGAATAGACTGCAGAATTTGAGTAATGTCTCCACCAGCAATAAGCGATTGTTTACCGTCTATCAAAACCTTAACGCCAGTAGAGCCTCGCAAGCTTACATTTCCATCTATATCAGTTTGAATAGAAGGAACATTTTGCAACACATCTGATGCCGAGCCTCCTTCACTTACCAAACTTTGATCAACCGCAAAAATCTTTTTATCAATGCCAAGCTGAATAGCGGCTTTTTTTCCATTTACCTGTACTTCGCTGAGCACATTCCCTTTTCCGCTAGTCATTTGTATGTTTCCAAAGCTTAAGGTTTGTATGGTAGAAGTAAACTCAACATTACTTCTCACCATAGTTTGATAACCAACATAGCTAATTTTAAATGTATATTTCCCAAGCGGGATATTGGTGATGGTAAAAGCACCATTTACATCAGTTTGTACGATTTTTACTTTCGCTTGAGTAGTTGGATTAAGCAATACGGCGGTAGCAAAAGGGATGGTTTCTTGCGTTTTGGCGTCTTTTAAAACCCCGGTAATTTTTCCTAGATTGCTTTTCTGAGCAGATGAACATAGCGCAAACAATAAGAGCGTGATGGTAAGTAAGTTAGTTTTCAATGAAGTAAAGTTATTTAGTTTTTTTATCTTTTATAGGATTGACAAAGAAACGGCAACAAAGTTTAGGAACAACTGTGGTAACTATTTTATTACAGCATTTAGAAGTAATATTTTAGATAGATGAAATATGATTTTCCCTCTCTAAAATCAGAAATAGCTTTACCTTTCGATTATTTTAGCTGAGCAGGAAAATGATTAAATTTGCTTAATTATGAATAACAAAATATTAATTGTTGACGATCTGCATCCCGCTTTTAGAGAACAAGCAGTTGCTTTGGGATATCTTGTCGATGATGAACCGCTCATCACAAGAGCACAAACACTTGCGAAAATTGGCGAATACTTCGGCATTGCTGTCAGGACAAAATTTAAGATTGATGAAGAGATCTTGAGCGCCGCAAAAAACTTAAAGTTCATCGCACGTGCCGGTGCAGGTTTAGACAATATAGATATAGCTCTGGCAAAAAAGCTAAACATTAAGCTTATAAATGCCCCAGAGGGAAATAGAGATGCCGTTGGCGAACATACAATAGGTTTGTTGCTCTCGCTGATGAATAGGCTAAATATAGCCGACCAACAGGTAAAAGAATTAAAATGGGATAGAGAGGGAAATAGAGGGCATGAACTTAAAGGTAAAACTGTTGGCATAATTGGTTACGGATTTATGGGGCAGAGTTTTGCAAAGAAATTAGCCGGTTTTGAGGTAAATGTTTTGGCTTACGACAAATATAAAACTAACTTTTCTGACGCATACGCACGCGAAGTCAGCATGGAAGAAATCGTGAAACATTGTGATGTTTTGAGCTTACACATTCCTTTAACTACAGAGACGAGACAAATGGTTGACGACGAGTATTTCTACCATTTTAAAAAATCCATATTTTTTTTGAATACCGCCCGAGGTGAAATTGCCAATACAAAATCGATTTTGAGCAATCTGAAAAATGGTAAGATTTTGGCGGCAGGATTAGATGTGTTAGAAACCGAAAAATTTCCAGCTTTAAAAGATACAGCGTGGTTTGATGAACTGCGAAAAAAAGAAAATGTGCTACTAACGCCGCATGTTGCTGGTTGGACGTTTGAAAGCTATCGAAAAATCTCTGAAGTGCTTGTAGAAAAATTAAAAACTTGTAAATTTTAACAATGTTTTTTTGTACTTAAATCTGTAATCAATCAAATGAAAATTGCTTACGATGGTGTATGTTGAATGATTTGGCGTTCTAACACTTTCCTTGCGCATTTTCATCTCGGTTCCTTGCGCATTCTCATCTCGGCTAAGGCAGCACAAAAAAAAGGATCTCGGGACTATCGTCAACG
The DNA here is from genome assembly GCF_054061655.1 of Pedobacter sp. UYEF25. Lineage (NCBI taxonomy): Bacteria > Pseudomonadati > Bacteroidota > Sphingobacteriia > Sphingobacteriales > Sphingobacteriaceae > Pedobacter > Pedobacter sp. UYEF25. The sequence continues at coordinate 25,594 of NZ_JBSSEL010000017.1, forward strand.
CAGTTTTCCGTTCTTATTAAGTAAGAATTTCTCAAGAAAGGCAATTGCTCGAATTAATTATTCTCCGTATTCCGTTGCTTTCGTTCGGTAGATCTTGCCTATGGCAGAAGTGGATATCCTATTTTTAGAAATTTAGCGTTCGAAGAATAAGGGGTAGATAGTTGTATCTTTACACCGATAAAATTACAACTATGGCAATTTTGCATAATAAAGAATTTAAAATAGCTTCGGTAATTGAAAAATTGCCCAAGAAATATTCAGAAGATCAGTTTGTAGAGCAGTTTATAAAACTTTTTTCTAAAGAATGGGGAAAAATAAAATCTGCTTACATCAAACAATCTCAGGATAAAGAAAAAGGCAGTATCATCAATATGCCAAAGCCGGATTTGTATCTGAAGCAATTGCTCAAAAATTATCTTCGCCGAGATGAAGAGAAAACAATCGCCCCAAAAGATGTTGAGCTTGTTAAAGTAGAGGAGCAAAAGGCAGATTTACCCCAAAAAGTTGTTCCCAAAGTAATATCTGAAGAAAAGGAAAACGCCGAAACTCCAAAAAAGCAAAAAACTATCTTGGAAAAGCCGAAAAAAGCTGCAACAGAAAAGAAATCTAAGGTGGTAAAATAGTTTTTTTATTCTAATTAGGAGTATTTTGGGTAAACGAACGTTTATTACCTCCTCTTACTGCACTTAATTATAAAAAAGATGAGACTCAACACAATATCCGTCAACTTCTTTCGTATATATAACTGAGAGCGTTAATTTAGATTTCGGGGATGAGTCGGTATGATTCATCCCCGTTTATTTTTTATAGAGCTTTCGCTCATGATTCTAGCAACCAACGTTTGAGCTTTTCTTTTAGAAAGATTGCCGTGCAAAGCAAGAAAAAGCACCCGAATAGTTACAGTAGGTTCCCCTGATCTCTGCAAAAATCAAATTTTTTTTTGGACAGCTACAATAAACACGACCGTTCTTCGTATATATAAATGAGAGCGTTAATTTAGATTTCGGGGATGAGTCGGTATGATTCATCCCCGTTTATTTTTTAGAGAATTTTCGCTCATGACTCTAGCAACCAGCGTTTAGTCTTTTCTTTTAGAAAAATTACCGTGCAAAGCGAGAAAAAGCACCCAAATAATTACAGTAGGTCCCCCTAATCTCTGCAAAAATCAAATTTTTTTGGATAGCTACAATAAACCCAACTATTCTTCGTCTATATAAATGAGAGCGTTAATTTAGATTTCGGGGATGAGTCGGTATGATTCATCCCCGATTCTTTATCTTATATTTTCACCAGGTTGCCGATTAAGGAAAATTACTTTTCTACCATCTTATAGTATCTTACATAATCCACCTGCATTGTTTGGGGGAAAATGCTGTCATCTACGCCCTGTGTTCCGCCCCAATCGCCACCAATTGCCAAATTTAACAACAAATGAAAACGTTTATCAAACGGCCAAGTTTTTGATCCTTGTCCATCATTTGTAAATTCAAAAACCTTTTCATCATCGTAATAACCACGTATTGCAAATGGTGTCCAATCTACCCTGTAAACGTGAAACGCTGTACTTGCAGTCTCGATGGTTTTGGTAGCCGATTTTTGAGTGTTTATTTTAAAATTATACGCTTCTGTGTGTGTTGTAAAGTGAACAACGTTCTGATCGTAACCCACATGTTCCATAATGTCAATCTCACCAGATTTTGGCCAATCGCCGTAAGCTCTATCTGTTGGAAGCATCCAAATGGCCGGCCAAGTGCCCTTACCAATAGGTAACTTTGCTTTAATTTCAAACCTGCCGTAAAGCACATCTAACTTACCACGTGTAACCATACGGGCCGAAGTATAGTTTTTTCCTTCTAAATTTTCTTTTTTAGCGGTAATGGACAAAACGCCATTCCCTACGCTTGCATTATTTATGTTATTGGTATAGTATTCTAATTCGTTGTTTCCCCAGCCACTGCCCCCTGTGTCATAATCCCAGTTGGTAGAGCGTGGCGCTCCTGCATTTGTAAACTCGTCGCTCCAAGTTGCGGTGCTCTCGAAAGTCCAGTTTTGATCCGTCGGTTTTGTTTCCTTTGGTGGAACGTAAACCGGCTTTTCTTGCGCAGCATTTTTAGAGCATGCGGTGGCGCAAACAAGCAGCACACCTAAAAAAATATTAACTTGTTTTCTGTAGTTTTTCATGGTATTTTTTGATAAAATTAAAAAGGCCGATCCTTAGATCAGGCCATTTTAATTGTGAATCTATTTAAATTCGAAATCATCTATGTAAAATATCCCTGGGTTTGGATGTCCCTCTCCACCAAGTTGAATGACAATTTTATCATAAAGTGCTTGCGAAGAAGAACCCGAATAATCAAACTCTAACTGAATCCACTTATTATAGTCGGTAGGCGCAATTGTTTTTACGATTTCTAACTGCGTGGTGTATGCATTGCCGCCAAGCAAGGAGTTTTGTAATTTAACAGATACTGTTGATTTAACCTTCGTGAAGTCGTTCTGACCCGGTAAAAATACCTTTAACAAAATTTTATTCTTTGCAGTTAGGTCGAATCGGTAAGGTAAGGTAACATTTAGGTTTCCGTATTGGCCGTCGTCTCCAGTTCTTTTTCCGTAATACCCAACTTTACCGGATGTATTGATGCCAAATTTGCCGGGGTTGTCATACGGTCTCGTATAATCTACATTTTCTGCTGTCCAAGTTACGTTTGCATTGGCGTCGAAATCATCAAAAACGTTTGCAGCCTTTAATGGCTTTAACACAGGCGGAACCACAGGTCTTACATATCCTTTTCTAATAAGTTTTAAATACCAGGCATTTGCAGCGTTTGCTTTATCGAGACAGCGCAACCACATTTCATCATCTGTTAGGGATAAGATCTGGTAAGAAGAGACGCCTAAGTAATATGCAATAAAACCGTTATTGCTAATGTTTAGGTAGTTCACCCCGTTAACTTGGTTCACAATCCAGCTAAGATTTTTGGCAGGTGTGTAATTAACAGTTGGATCTCCGCCATTGGTTGGGCCGCCAATTCCTGCTGCATTCGCCGCATTTGCAAAGGTATCTCCATTATTGGCATAGGTATATTTTAACCCATTGGCATCCATGTAGAAGGTCATTTCGTCATCATAAAAACCTGCATTTGCCTTTTCATTTGGGCCGGCCTGATACCAGCTCGGCACTTGCAAATCAACAGGGCCAACTCCTAAATGCCCTGGTTGGGTTTTATCTATTTCCCAGGTTTTGCCTGCAGAATTTGAAAGGCCGCCAGACAACATTGCAAAAGCAGGGTCGCTCAGCATGCTCGGGTTGGTTTTGGCAATTGTTATTGTTTTGGTTGTCGATACGGAGCCGCCATCCGCCAAAACGATTAGTTCCACAGTATATGTGCCCGCGATTGGATAGGAGCCTGTAACTTCGTTGCCATTTATGGTAGTTCCATTTCCAAAATCCCAATAAGCATTTATACCATTGTAGTTATTCTTAAAAGTGATAATATTCGGATTGGAAGCATTTGGAGTTACTGAAAACTGAATCTGGTCTGCAGTTGGTGGCGTGCCAACGCTCTTTGTGATTTCGCCCTTTTTACAGGAAATCAATATGCACAGCATAAATCCTATCGCGAGGATAACGCTTGTGGTTAATTTATTTAATATCTTCATAATAATCAATTGATTAATTGTAGCCAGGATTTTGTTTGATGATACCTTTAGTCACTTCAATTTCTGTAAGTGGAATTGGTAAGTATTCGCTCTTATTGGCTTTAAAGCCTGATGCGCCAAGTACGGCAACGGCTTTTCCAGTCCGCACTAGGTCGAAAAACCGATGTCCTTCAAAAGCCAACTCTAACCTTCGTTCGGTGTAAATATTATCGAGGGTTGCTGGAATAGACGGCAAACCAACGCGTGCCCTCACTGCATCGAGTAATTCTTGGGCTCTTGTGGCATTTCCAGAAGACCTAACCAGTGCTTCAGCTTCCATTAAATAGGTATCGGCCAACCTAATTTCGATTTCATCCATCGGCCAGTTTTGCTCTGCCACTCCACTAGCAGATCTAAATGCTTTTAAAGGGGCATACTTTTTAATGAAATAATCGGTATTTTGATAACGGCCATTATAAGTTGCGCCGGCTGCCTTTAGTGCTTGACCATCGATGATTGAAGCATCGAATCTTGGATCATTCTTGAGTACGTTTACGAGATCTAACGTCACCGGACAAAAGCCCCAACCACTAGAATAGGTGGGGCCATTGTAGCTATCCATTCCTATAAATTGAGTTCCTACATTTCCTTCGCCACCATTTATATATCCCCAATCAGACCAAGCTGCATTATTAGAATGCGGAATTTCCAAAATAGATTCTGAATTGAATTTATTATCAGGCCTAAATATATCTGCATAATTAGGGAGAAGGGAATAGCCGTAAGCATTACCAACTTTATTTACATCTTCAAATAAGGTCGCTGCCTCTGCAATTTTGGTATTGTCGTTTTGATATAATAACACCTTCGCTAACTGCGCTTTAGCGGCACCTTGAGAAATTCTACCTTTTTCTGAAGCGTCGATAATTGAAGGTAAACCCGGTATGGCTTCTCTTAAATCCTTTTCTATTTGAGCATAAATGTCTTTTGGTCCAACCTGTACCTGCGTGTAAAGATCGTTGGTCGGCAAAACAGTGAGAATAAGTGGCACGTTGCCAAAGAGTCTTACCAAATCGAAATAGAAATATGCCCTCAGAAATTTAGTTTCTGCAACTACTCTTGTTTTAAATTCATCGCTTAATCCTTGCGCACCATCTATTTTACTTAGTATGAGGTTTGCCCTATTAATACCGGTAAAATTTTTAGTCCACAATCCACTTTGAGGTCCAACTGTTGAATTCATATTAAAGTTATCAAAAGCGACCCAATTTGGTTGATCGCTGGCGTTACTTCCACCGGCAAAGCAATCATCAGAGGCTGCAGAAAGTAGCGGCATCTTCATGGTATAACCTCCAGTTGTGCCCCATTGCGTTACATCATAAACAGCAATAACCCCTTGCATTACTTCCTTCTCATTCTTGTAAAAATTATCTTCTAATGCAGTTCCTCGAGGAGTAAGCTCTAAGTAAGACTTTTTACATCCCGCTAAACTGATTATTATGACAACTGTTGCCATAACGTATAATTTAATTTTATTTCTCATTATTTTTCATCAATTAAAATCCAACATTAATGCCAGCGTAGAAAGTTCGAGCTTGGGGATAGAAGCCTCTATCAACGCCATAACTTCCGCCACCAATTTCTGGGTCGTAACCATTATATTTTGTGAGGGTAAACAGGTTGTTCGCCATCACATAGAACCGAACTTTATCCAATGCTATTTTTCTAACCACGTTTATTGGCAAACTGTATCCTACTTGCAAAACCTTCACTCTAAAATAGGCACCGCTTTCTAAAAATAAGCTAGACACCCTACTGTAATTTTGGTTCGTATCGTCTAAAGTTAATCTCGGTATGGTATTGCTCGTTCCTTCGCCTGTCCAACGGTTTAATATTGCCGTGGTATAATTGGAAGTTGGTAAATCGAAACGTCTTAAAGCATTAAAAATTTGGTTTCCTGTAACGCCTTGGCCAAGTAAAACCATATCGAAATTTTTATAAGCGAGATTTAGATTAAAGCCATAAGTAAAATTTGGTGTAGGGTCGCCAATGATTTCTCGGTCGTCGTTATTGATTACGCCATCACCATTTAGATCGATAAATTTTATGTCGCCCGGTTTGGCGTTTGGCTGGATTAGAACGCCGCTACTTGCTTTATAGTCGTTAATTTGCGCTTGGTTTTGGAACAAACCATCGCTTTTATAACCATAAAAGGAGCCTATTGCGTAGCCCACTTTGGTACGCGTAACTTCTAAATTTTGGGGCGTTACGGTTTGACCTCCAAGATATGTTTTGTCTGCGCCTAAGTAGTCGATACGGTTTTTTACAAATGAGCCGTTTGCCGAAATCTTCATGGCAAGATTGCCAAATGTTTTGCTATAACCAAGTTCCAATTCAAAACCACTATTGGTTAAATCTGCTATATTGCCAATTGGGCCTGAGTTGCCCACATACCCTGGGACAGCAATTTGCAACAGCATCCCTTTTGTTTTTTTATTATACCAGTCTGCGGTTAATGTAAAATTTCTAAGCAAAATGGCATCTAAACCGATATCTGTTGAAGAGGTTTCTTCCCACTTCAAATCTGGGTTTGAAAGTGCATCTGGACTCACGCCGTTCATTAATCCTGCAGAAGTGCCGAGTGTGTAGTTCCTGCCCCCACTAACGGTAGAGAGGTATCTAAAATCCCCAATATTGTCATTTCCTGTGACACCATAGGAGGCCCTAAACTTTAAAAAGTTAACGTATTGATTTTTCGGGAAAAAGTCTTCTCTAGTAGCCACCCATCCTACAGATCCTGATGGGAAATAGCCAAATTTGTTATTAGTCCCAAATCTAGAAGATCCGTCTCTTCTAATAATGCCGGTAAACAAATATTTATCGTCGAAGCTATAAATACCCCTAGCAAAAGCTGAGTTTAGCGTGTTTAGATACTCACCACCATAAAAAACATCATTTAATCTAGATACTGGAAATTGCAAAGAGGCGTCTGAAATGTTAGTTACGGGTATTCCATCCTTCGATCCTCCCTGTGTTTCTCCTTTATTTTTTTGAAAAGAGTAACCCACCAACGCAGTAAAATCATGTTTATTAATTTGCTTCGCGTAGCTGATGGTATTTTCTAAAGAGTAGAATAAACCTCGGTTGGAATTTCTATTGTACGACGTGATGGTGGTTTGGTTAATGGAATTCAAATAATAGATTGGTGTAAATGCATCGTTTCCCCAAAAAGCCAAATCTACCCCTCCCTGCGATCGCACTTTTAATCCCTTTATAATTTCTGCTTCTAAAAATGCATTTCCAACCAATTTATCCGACCAGCCATTACCTTGTGCAACCTGTAGTGCAGCTATCGGATTTAGAATTTCTACTTGCGCATATGGCGAAATACCATAAGGAAAACCATCTGCATCTCTTACCACAGGGTTGCCGATATAAGGTGCAGCACCATATTTTGCAGGATCTGTTTCTATAATTGGCGTCAAGGGATCGATGTTTATCGCTCTGTTTAATGGAGAACCGTATTCTGTATTGGTGCTTACACCAACTGAATTTGTACGGGTATAACCAATTGTCTGTCCGAATTTAATTGCTTTTGTAAGTTGATGCTCTGAATTAAATCGCGCTGTAAACCTCTTATATTTTGAGTTGCTTGTGGCCACAATTCCATCTTGGTCAAAATAGCCAAATGAACCGTAATAACTAGACAGCTCACTTCCGCCAGACATGCTCAGTTCGTAATTCTGTACCTTTGCATTGTTGTTAAAAACTGCAGATTGCCAGTCTGTGCCCACTCCGTATTGTGATGGATTTGGAAATCTAGGGGTAGTTAAATTAGGTGTCTTCGCATATTCCGCTTCGTTGTATAATGCTGCATACTGGGTCGCATTTAGCAGGTCTAATTTTCGATCTGGTGCTTGCGTGCCTACATACATGTTGTAATTTACCTGCATTGTGCCATTTATTTTGCCTTTTTTAGTAGTTACAATGATTACACCGTTTGCTGCTCGTGCACCATAAATGGCTGCAGAAGCTGCGTCTTTCAACACTTCTATCGATTCGATATCTGCTTGGTTCAAATAATCTATGCCGCCACCAACTTGTACGCCATCTACAATGTACAACGGCTCACTGTTGTTGATAGATGTTGTTCCTCTAATTCTTAAGGTGGCACCGTCGCCCGGCTGGCCAGATGAGGTAGTGATGGTAACGCCTGATACACGTCCTTGTAAAGACTGCTCTATTCTTGTAACTGGCATATTGGTTAAATCAGATGCCTTAACCTGAGAAATAGCTCCGGTGTTTACACTTTTTTTCTGAGTGCCGTAGCCAATGGCTACCACATCCGCCAGCACACCTGCTTGTGGGATAAGCTTAATGGTTAACAACTTTTCGTCGGTAATTAATACTTCTATTGATTCGTAGCCAAGAAATGTTATCTGAAGTGTTTCACCTTTTGATACACTAGTGAGAGAGAAATTTCCCTTTGCATCTGTAACAGTACCTTGATTGCTGTTTTTTACCTTTACACTTGCGCCAGCCAATGGCACTCCTGTTTCGTCTAAAACAGTTCCTCTAATGTTTAAAAATAAGCGTTCTGACAATAAAGTTCCATCAGCCCGTTTTTGTCGGATGATGATGGTATTATTTTTTATTGTGTAGCCGAACGGCTGATCTTTAAAGATCTGTTTTAACGCATCGTCGAATTCTAAATCTCTAAAGTCTACTGTAACAGGTTGCGCTTCTTTTAAAAGATCAAGGTCGTATAAAAAATTGTAACCTGTTGTTCTGTTCAACTTTCTAAAAATTTTGATTAGCTCTATATTTTTCTCTAATAAGCTCACTTTCTGCGCTTTTGCAGCATAGCCAATTTGGAGTAATGCGGTGATGAGTAGCACGGCAGTCAGTTTCATAATCAACAAAAGTTTAAATAGATAGCCCTTGGGTTTAGGGAACCTTTCATTGTAAAAATTCATATATTTGGTAGTTAGGTTTAATATTTTGTTAGCTCAGCATTCAACGGAGGTTTAACCTGATTTTAAGAGCCGGCGCGTATCAGCGCGTCCGGTTTTTTTCCAGTTAAAGGTATTCGTTGTTGTCTTAGTAGTTGTTACGGCATAACTAAAATCCTCCTTCCTGTAATCTTAAATTTTACAGCTCCCGTAGTTTGTAAAAGATCAAGCACCTCGTTTACACTATTAAATCTAGAAATTCGGCCGCCAAAAACTTTGTTAATTTTAGGGCCAACGTAGTCAACGTCTACGCTGTACCATCTGCTAATTTTATTCATAATGGTTTGTAAATCTTCATCGTTGAAACTGAAGAAGCCATCTTTCCAACTTACCGCATCCGCTGCATAAACATTCTTTATCATGATGGGCGTTTTATTATCCGCCCAAACCGCCTGTTGCCCGGGCTTAATAATGCGCGCATTATCTCCATCTATATTCGCTACGCGTACGCTACCCTCAAGCAAAGTGGTTCTTATTTTAGGCTCGTTGTTGTAAGCGTTAATATTAAAATGCGTCCCTAAGACTTCAACCAGTTGGCTTCGCCCATCTGCAAGCACGCTTTTCACTCTAAAGGGAATCCTTTTTCCCGCCTTATCCGTTTTTTTTGTGACTTCAAAATATGCTTCGCCAATCAACGTAACCTGTCTATCCTCTTTATTGAAGATTGCTGGGTAAGTCAATTTCGAATCAGCGTTTAGCCATACTTTGGTTTCATCTGGTAACATAACCTGAAATTGCCCGCCAGTGGGAGTTTGCAGCGTATTGAATTCATTTATTTTATCGGTTTTTGTGGAGACAACTGTATAAACCAAAGCACCTTCACTTGTCTTATCAATTTTTATACCTTGTTGATGAGCAACTAAGCCAGTTTTCTTTCCGGTAAGTGAAATCTTAGATCCATCTCCGAGTGTTAAAGTTGCTTTGATTTCACCCGGCTTTATAGGCGTTAATTTAGCAGACTTTGCCAGTTTTCCTCCCAGTTTTGATGTCGCGAGGTTGCTTCTAATTAAATAAGCAATAGCCACGCAAAGAACAGCAGCACTTGCCACTTTAATGTAAAGCGCAATTTTAGTGCGCTTCGGTTTCATTGCTGTTTCCTGTTGTATAGAAGACCAAATATTGTTGCTTGCACTTATAATTTCTTGTTCAGAAATAGTTTCAACAGACTTTTTGAGTTCATCCAGATGCCATGATTCAACCAAAGCCTTCTCCGGGTCGGTACAAAGACCATCGGTATATTTGCGGAGAAGTTTTTCTACTTCTGGTTTGCTCATTATGTTGTTATATTTGGATTACAAAGACATGTAGGTTAACACCAAGCTAGGTAGTAGAAAAAAGATTTTTTTTTAAATCAGGGCTTGATGTTTGGGCGGATAGGAATTGTTATTGAACAGAAATGCGTAGCTGTGCAAAAATATTAAACGTTTTCTTAAAACTTCGTTAACCCTATCAGAAGTGTAACCAACGTTAAAAACGATGCCAATTTTAGCCGAAGTATTTTTAGCGCATTTCCCATTTGTTTTTTAACTGTTTTATCAGATATATGCAATTGTAGTGCAATTTCTTTTTGAGACAAGTGCAGGTTTCTACTCATTTCAAAAATCTGACGCATTTTACTAGGCAACTTGGTTACCTCTTTTTCTATAATCACAATAAGTTCTCTTTCTCTCAAATAATTGTCTGTAGTACACTCGCCTCGCTCTGCAAATGCTCTAAAACTGACTGAATAGTTATTTCGAACCTTGTTTTTGTCTATCCAATCGAAAATTTTATAACGGACAGCTGTATATAAGTAAGCAGAGAGTTCCGCAGTTATATTTATGTTCTTATTATTCCATAGATAGACAAAAACTTCTTGAACAATGTCTTGCGCTTCTTCCTTGTTTTTGATTAGTTTTTTTGCATAGATATACAGCAAGCCACTAAATCTGATATAAATTTCTTCAAAAGCAGATTGGTCGCCTTTTTGGCTAAGTTTAAAAAGTTCTTTATCGGTAAAATTACTGTGGCTATACATTTGGTTAGAATGTTTCAACGAATGTACAAAATTGTTTAGGGCTGTGCAACGATTCTTGATGTTGTAATTTGTCAATTTAAGGAGGCGTTTAAGTTCGGGAGGTATTGTCAACAAAATTTGCGAAAGTAAAAGTTAAAGAAATAGTTAAGAGCCTGAAGTTGTAAGTCTTACCTTTTCTTTTTATTCAGTCAAAAATTATTTTTTAGGGGGAAGCTTTCCAACAAAATTCTTACATTTATAACGGGCTTTATAAAATTGCATGAAAACGATAATAGAAAAACATCCGCTTGCGATAAGGTGGTTCCATTGGGTGAATTTTCCAATTTTGGCCATCATGATTTGGAGTGGATTGCTAATATATTGGGCGAACGATGCCTATTCTATTCGAATTTTCGACCAGCTGATCTTCAAGTTTTTTCCTCAATCTTTTTATAAAACACTTCACCTAAAGCAGCGCTTGGCAGAAGGCATGGCTTTTCATTTTGTGTTTATGTGGCTTTTCTTTTTGAATGGATTTTTCTACGTATTCTATACTTGGATCTCTGGCGAGTGGCGTTATTTGTTGCCTGATAGGAGTTCATTTAAAGAAGCGTGGACTGTTTTGTTGCATGATTTACACTTAAGCAAAAAACCTTTACCTTTTCAAAGAAAGTACAACGCAGCCCAAAAAATTGCTTATTCGGCAATTATTGTAATGGGTTTGGGCTCTCTATTAACAGGTTTAGCCATTTATAAGCCCGTACAGTTTCAGTTTATTTGCAATATTTTTGGTGGATACACAAGCTGCAGACTCATTCATTTTATATTGACCATTGGCTATTGTTTGTTTTTTTTAATCCATATTATTCAGGTAATTATTGCTGGATGGAACAATTTTAGAGGTATGGTAGCGGGTTTTGAAGTGGTAAAAAACAAAAGCGAAGAAGATTGATATGGAAATGAAAGCAAAAAAAAACAGCCAACGACAAATTGTTTTACGCACTTCGCTATCCTTTGCAGCATTTGCAGTTTTTATTGTAGGAGCCACTTTTTTATGGTTTAAGGTTAAAAATGCAAGTACAGATAGGGGAATTCGAGGCGGTGTGCAAATTCCTTTAAGAAAGGGGTTAAATGCAAACGAGCAAGTTTTTAATAAAGCGTTTAGCAAGAGAAATCTCGCAAAGGAATTTCCAAAATCTGAAGCTGCTAAAATTGTTCGGGTAAATGGGAATGTTGGACTAAATCCATCTTTCAATAATAAAAATTGGCGTCTAAATGTAATAAGATCTGCCGGCGATACCCTCAAACTTACGTTGGCAGACATTCAGAAGTTACCAAAGACAGAAGTTATTTTTAATTTCAAATGCATAGAAGGTTGGAGCCAAGTCTCTCATTGGGGCGGCGTTAAGTTTTCTGATTTTATAAAAGCATATCACTTGGAAAAGCAAGCTGGAAAAGAATACATTGGATTAATTACACCTGATGGTCAATATTATGTAGGTATCGATATGGAAAGCGCGATGCAACCTCAAACGCTTTTATGTTATGAAATGAATGGTGTGCCGCTTCCTGTAAATCAGGGATATCCTTTAAGGTTGATTATTCCGGTTAAATATGGAATAAAAAGCTTAAAAAGAATTGGTGATTTGTCTTTTAGCAACTCCCGTCCTCCAGATTATTGGTTTGAGCGAGGATATGACTATTATGCAGGACTTTGACAGGTTCGACTGAGCATCAATGAAGAGGAATAAAAAGCTCCTAAAAATTAACAAACATTACTGCCTAAAGAGTTGACCGAACACCAATTCTGAAAAATCAGCTTTATCAGACCTAATTAAATGCTAGAAACAGATTCGGAGCGCTTATCTCAACAGTTTTAAGAACTAATTTTGTAGTAATGCTTCTCTAATCTTGTGCGCAGTTGCTTCTAACTCTTCCTCAGTGAACCTTAACTTTTCTTTGCTAAAATTCATATCTCCTACACTGTTGATTGGCATTAAGTGGATATGCGTATGAAGAACTTCTAACCCTATAACTGAAATGCCCACTTTTTCGCACAGGAAAGCTGTTTTAATTCCTCCGGCAACAATTTTTGCAAACATCCATAAACCTACATATAGATCCTCATCCATATCGAAGATATAATCCACTTCGATTTTTGGAATCACCAAAACATGACCTTCTGTTAGCGGGTTAACGTCTAAAAAAGCCAAGAACTGAACCGTTTCGGCTACCACGTGCGCCTTTACATCGCCTGAAACAATTTTAGAAAATACACTCATTTTATTTATATAAATATTTACTGTTAAAACAGTTAACAGTCGGTTCGAATTTCTGTTTTAATAAACACGCTAAAAACGCAGTGGATTTTTTTATCTCGTTATTTCCAGTACCTCAAACTGCATTTTTCCCGCCGGAACTTCTATTTCAACCACATCACCAACAGATTTCCCCAAAAGTCCTTGCGCTATGGGCGATTTTACAGAAATTTTTCCGGTCTTTAAGTCTGCTTCCGTTTCTGCAACCAATTGATAGCTCATCGTTGCTGAGTTTTTTAAGTTCTTAATTTTAACGATAGATAATGCCAAAACCTTGGTAAGGTCTAGTTTAGATTCATCAATCAATCTGGCATTAGATAAAACGTTTTTCAATTTCGAAATTCTCGCTTCATGCAATCCCTGCGCTTCTTTCGCAGCATCGTATTCTGCATTTTCAGATAAATCTCCCTTGTCTCTCGCTTCAGCTATTGCTTTTGAGATAAGTTGACGGCCGGTTGTAGTTAAATACTTTACCTCTTCCTTCAATTTGTCCAATCCCTCTTGGGTATAATATATAACGTCTGTCATCGCTCAATGTGTTTTAAGTTCCTATAAAAAGCAAACAAGACTACATAGCTTCTTGCTACATAGTCTTGCGGTATTTATAACGAAGATAAATTGATGGAATTGTAAAAGCAAATTAAAAATGAGCTATTTATATTATTAATATTTAAAAGCGTGAAATTGGAGGTCAAGCGAGGAGCAGCAATCATATTTCTGAATAAAATAGCTAGTTTTACGACAATTTAAGACTAAGCACTTATTTTCGGTAAATTTTTTTATGTTTAATTTCATCAACAGAAATTGATGGAGCGAGATAGAGTTGCAAATCAGTTTTCAAAGAATATCAAAATACATGTTAAAAGAAGATAAAATTTTTATTGCTGGGCATCGTGGAATGGTAGGTTCTTCGCTTAAGCGAAACCTAGAAGCGAACGGATTTACCAACTTGGTGGTTAGAACTTCAATTGAGTTAGATTTGAGAGATCCTGCGGCTGTGAAACAGTTTTTTGAAACGGAAAAACCCCAATATGTATTTTTAGCGGCAGCAAAAGTCGGTGGAATTGTAGCCAACAACACTTACCGTGCAGATTTTATCTACGAAAACTTGATGATTCAGAACAACGTTATTCATCAAGCCTACAAAAACGGTGTGAAAAAGTTGCTTTTTTTGGGTTCTTCTTGCATCTATCCTAAAATGGCGCCACAGCCTTTAAAAGAAGAATATCTGTTAACAGGTGTGTTAGAAGAAACAAACGAGCCTTATGCCATTGCAAAAATTGCCGGTATTAAAATGTGCGATGCATACCGCGCACAGTATGGTTGTAACTTTATTTCTGTTATGCCAACAAATCTTTACGGTCCCAACGATAATTACGATTTAAAAAATTCGCATGTTTTGCCGGCGATGTTACGAAAATTCATATCAGCCAAGAAAAACAACGAACAGAAAGTAACTATATGGGGATCTGGAACGCCACGAAGGGAGTTTTTGCACGCTGACGATTTGGCCGAAGCTTGTCTATTTCTTATGCAGACTTACAACGATTCGGGATTTTTGAATATTGGAGTGGGGGAAGACATCTCCATCTTGGAACTTGCCGAATTGGTTCAGGAAATTGTGGGGTTTAAAGGTAAAATAGAAACCGATTTATCGAAACCAGATGGGACGCCAAGAAAACTAATGGATGTAAGTAGATTGAACACGCTTGGGTGGGCTGCGAAAACTAGCCTTAAAGAGGGTATTGCTAAGGTTTATGAGGAGATTAAAAATACAGATTGGAATTAATAACTATTGGTAAATTTTTGCGGTACTAAGGTTAGATGTTTTTTAAAAAATATCTAAATTGCCAAAGAAATTTGGTTTCGGAGTTTAAATATGTTTGTCAGCAACAAACATATTAAACACGCTGAGTAAACCAATAATTGTTAAAATATACATCACAAGTATACATTAATTCCGTTTTGCCTAAAATATAATAGTAGATGAAAAAAATAGTCCTCATTGCCTTATTGATCTGTGTTGTGCTTCCTTTTGCGCAGGGGCAAGAATTGTATATGCCGAGAAACATAAAGGCCGCTTACGCCAATGGAACCCGGAGCTTGGATGGAAAACCTGGTAAAAACTATTGGCAGAATCATGGCATCTATCAAATGGATATCAAAGTGGATGCAGATACGAAAGTTGTTAGTGGAAAAGAGCACATTAATTACTCAAATAACAGTCCGGATACATTAAAAACGCTCGCCATTAGATTTGTGAACAACCTACATAAGCCAACTTCACCCCGTGGTGGCGCGGTAAGCGAAGATTTTTTAGACGCTGGATTGACCATTAGCTCCTTTTCTGTTGATGGTGAAGTGTACGATGTCGATGCTAAAAACTGGGGTACGGTTGGCAACGTCAAATTGAAAAAACCATTAATCCCGGGAGGAAAAATAGACTTAAAAATTGATTGGAATTATCCGCTATCTAAGCAAAGTGGTAGAGAAGGACAGATAGACTCTACCACATTTTACGTCGCTTACAGTTATCCTAGGATTTCTGTTTATGATGATTATAATGGATGGGATAGAATTCCACATACCGATAGGGGAGAATTTTACAACGATTTTAACGACTATACTTTCTCTGTAACCGCACCAAAAAATTATGTGGTGTACGCAACCGGCGATTTTTTAAATCCGGATGAAGTGCTGATGCCGAGTATTGCAGCAAGGTTAAAAAAATCTTACACTAGCGATGAGGTTATGCATATTGCTACTCAAGAGGAATTAAAAAATGGAAAAGTAACCTTGCAAAACGATTGGAATACATGGAAATTCTCTGCAAACCACATTACAGATGTATGTTTTGGGCTAAGCAACCATTATTTGTGGGATGCGGCTAGCGTTGTGGTAGATCAAAAAACAAATCGTAGGGCAAGTGCGCAAGCTGCTTATGATGTTAAGGGTACAGATTTTATCAACTCGGTAAAAAATAACTTATTTACATTGGCTTGGTTTTCCAATAACTGGCCAGGAATCCCTTATCCTTTTAGTAAAATGACTGCTTTTCAAGGATTTGCAGATATGGAATATACAATGATGGTTAACGACTCTAACACCGGCGATCCGGTATTTGCACAGCTTGTGCAAGATCATGAGGTGGCGCATACGTATTTTCCATTTTACATGGGAATTAACGAAACCCGTTATGCATATATGGATGAAGGTTGGGCAACGACTTTTGAATATCTTATCGGCATTGCACATAATGGAAAACAAGCTGCAGATAAATTTTACCAAAATTTTAGAGTCAGGAGATACATCAACGATAAATCTACAGAAGAAGATCAACCGATTATTTCGATGTCAGATCAGGTATCTGGTGCGGGTTATGGAAACAACTCTTACGGAAAAGCTTCTCTATCTTACCTCGCATTAAAAGACATGCTTGGAGATGATCTTTTTAAAACCGCTTTACACACTTATATGAGCAATTGGAATGGTAAGCACCCAATTCCTTGGGATTATTTTAATTCGATGAGCAGTGGTGCGAAGAGAAATTTAAATTGGTTTTTCACCAATTGGTTTTTCACCAATAACTACATAGACATAGCCGTAAAAACCGTAACGGTCTCGAAGGGAAAAACCAATATCGAAATAAAAAATGAAGGTGGTTTTGCCATCCCTTTTGATATGATCATTGCGTATGAAGACGGACGAAATGAGACCATTCATCAATCTCCAGCTGTTTGGAAAGCGAACTATAAAGACATTATCGTTGTGCTAAATACAAGCAAAGCAGTAAAATCTATTAAGCTAGATGGAGGTATTTTTATGGATGCAACGCCGGCCAATAACGTTTGGAATAAGAAATAGCATGATTCCAAAATTTTTAGGATTGTTGGTTGTATAGATGAAGCGTAGTTTTGTTGTGAGGCACGCATCAACGATCGCCGCGGCAAACTTTTACCTGCGCCTTAGCGTATAAAAATGATAAAGCAAAGCGCATGTAAAAACGCTCAAAGCAATATCCATTACTGATTATAGAATTTTATAAAGACAGCGTTTTCTATCGTATTATAAGTGCAATTAGTAAACTCGATTGAACCAATCGAATTAGGCGTTTTCCGCCTTAATTTCTGGTTTATGGTCGATAGGGAAATTTAGGGAATTGGCTATAAAACACATTTTTTTAGCCTCTTTATGCAGCGCTTGCGCCAGAGATAGGTGCACTTTATCGGCGATGGTAACTTTTGGAAACAGTGTAATTTGTTTAAACTTTCCACTGCCGTCTTCTATTTCTTCCATCATGCCAACTGCTTCATCTTTATACTCCATGACCACGACATCATTTTTAGAGCATAAATGTAAATACCAAAGCATATGGCAGCTCGAAACAGATGCCACAAGCAAATCCTCCGGATTGTATTTCGATTTATCACCCAAAAAAACAGAGTCAGAGGAACCCGGAATATCTATCTTCCCATCAATGGAAATCATATAATCTCTATCATAAGAACGGTAGTCCATCGTGCCAGAACCTTTGTTGCCGGTCCAGGTTACTTTAGTTTTGTATAAATGATCTTTCGACATAATGATTTGGTTAAAAAACGTAAGGGCAATTTATAAAATATGCCCAACATATTTGGCCTATTTTCATTTTACTTAGCTGCCAATAAATTTTTTTAAATCAGTTGGCTTTTACCAGAGGGATATTTTACGGCAATTTAAACAGATTCCTTATCTTTAAGGGCTTATGAAAAAGAAATGCGCAGGTGTTCCTCTTATGCCTTATTTAAAATGCGCTTTGCTTGCGCTGTTTTGTTTAATACTTTGTAAAAACGTGCGGGCACAACAGTCGAGTGATACCATTATTGGTGGAATAGACTCTGCCAAACTGCTTAAATTCAACTCTGATCCTGTAAAGAAATATTTTACAGGTTCTGACACCTTAGTTGCTTACCAACTTAATAAAATAGAACAATATAGCTTAGATTTTAATAAGATAAACAGCCAGCTAAAACGTGGGTTTTCGACAAAAGAAATAGATCAGGGATTGCCAATAAACGATACCATTATTGGTATTGCAAAAACAAATTTAAGCGGCCTGCGAAGGCATTCTAGTTTAAGAATTTTATACAATACCAAATCACTACTGCTAGAACAAAAAAAGAATTTAAGCAAATGGCAGAAAGAGCTATCGCTCATTAACGATCAGTTGAACGATAAAAAAGATAACATTAACAAAACGAGAGCCGATAAGAAATTAGTTTTAATGCCCACAGACAGTGTTTTGTTTGCTGCTTATGTAGAAAAACTTAGGTCGCTTGGAGAAAAGGTACAGGTGGCAGATTCTGCAGTAACTATACAGCTTAAGCAACTCGGAGTGTTACAGAATACCATTTCAAGTAATTTTTTGGTGGTTTCTGATCTTTTGGGTGAAACAGATTATCAAATTAGCACATTTAGTAGTTTGGTGTTAGAGAACGAATTTGGTTATTTATGGAATCATAAATATAATCCTGAAAATAAGCGGGATTTTAAAACGGTTGTAAAAAGATCTTTGGCCGAGAGCAACACACTTTTAGATATTTACGGAGATACCAATTGGATTGCTAGGATTATAGTGATTTGTATGGCGCTTTTGTTTTATTTTACAATGCGGCGAAATATCAGGCGGATTAGGAAGCAGAGTGATGCGCCAGAAATAGTTTTTACTAAAACGAAGCACATTGTAAGTCATGTTTTTTTATCCACGATTATCTTTAGTCTTTTGCTTGTTCCTTTTGTTTATGGTGCAGCTCCGCAAGCTTTTACCCTTTCTCTTTGGGGTTTGCAAATCATCGCGCTAAGCGTTCTTGTCCGCAGAAAACTAAACGCCACTTCTCGCATCCAGTTGCTTATCTTGCTCTTATTATTTTACACTACTGGTTTTTCCAACTTACTGATAGAAACTACCTACACCGAGAGATGGATACAGGTTGCCATTAGCATTATTTCTATTGCCCTAGGTTTTTGGATGATTGCCAAGAAAGATGAAAATTATTTTACTGGAACGAAATATTTAAAGTCCTTGTTATTTCTTTTTTTAGTAATGAATGTACTAGCTCTGTTGTTAAATATTATCGGCAGAGTAACGTTGGCAAAAGTTTTAAATACTGGCGCAAATTATGGTATGATTGCCGCCATTAATCTCTTTATTTTTGTAGAAATTCTAATCGATGCCATTTTTCTATCTCTCGAAGCAAGCAAAACAACCTCCCGGCTAACGGCTTATTTTCAGTACAACGGGATGGAAAAGCAAATGACAAGATTTTTAGGGTTTTTAGCTGTACTTCTTTGGATTGTTGTATTTACAAGTAATTTACATCTGTACGATTATATTTTTGGAAATATTGTTACCTTCTTGTCCGACCAGCAAAAGCTTGGAAGCGTAACATTTACATTTGGAAATGTAGTCATCTTTATATTAATTATATGGATATCGACCATTTTGGCTCAAATGACTTCGTTTATATTCGGGAATTTAGATGACAATATAAAAACCGAAAAGAGCAAATTAGGATCAACCGTTCTACTTGTTAGATTGGCAATTTTTTCTTTGGGAATTATCTTGGCTTTTATTGTTTCTGGTATTCCATTGGATAAAATAACCATTATTATTGGCGCACTGGGCGTTGGTATTGGATTTGGTTTACAAAATATTGTAAACAATTTGGTTTCAGGAATTATTATCGCTTTCGAGAAACCAATTCAAATTGGAGATTTAATAGAGGTTGGAACCAGAACGGGCTATGTTAAAGAAGTTGGAATACGGTCTAGCAAATTAAATACTTTTGAAGGATCCGAAATTATCATACCGAATGGAGACTTGTTGGCCCAACATCTTATAAATTGGACAAGAAACAATCAAAATAAGCGAATAACGGTTAATGTTGGTGTTGGCTACGGCTCTAATATAGATCAAGTAGAGGAAATTTTAAATGGGATATTGGCCGCGCACCCGAATGTGCACAAACTTCCCGAACCAACCATTTTTATCGAGAGCTTTGCCGATAATGCGGTTGCGGTGACCATCTTCTTCTGGACAAATGTAAATGGATGGCTTCTTGTTAAGGCAGCCATCTATAAAGCCATTTATAATTCCTTTAATGAGGCAGGAATAGATATTTCCATTCCTCAAAGGGATCTTTATATAAGGTCTTTGCCTGACAATATAAACGTTGGAGGATTAATAAGACCTACAGACGAAAAACCTGTTAAAGACTAAATCCCACTATTTGCGTTAAGATCGTTACATAGAAAATCCCTCGACGTCTGGGCATCGAGGGATTTAATTCTGTAATTGAGAATGAAATAATTATTTCATTGCTTTTTTAATCGCATCTATTTTATCTAAATGCATTTGAACAACAGGTGCTGTCTTTGCTGCAAAAGCCTTCAAATCAGTATCTTTACCATCTTTGGCCTCATCTTGCATTAACGTTAACGTAGATTTATGACCGTCGACCATTGTACTAACATAGTCTTTATCGAAATCTGCGCCGGTTTTACCGTTTAACTCATCGTATTTCTTTTGATGATCTGCGTCTAAAGCAGTTGGAAGCGTGATATTTTTGGTTTTCGCAATGTTCATCAACTCATCATCTGCCTTGCTATGATCATCAACCATCATTTTTGCGAATTCTTTAATAGAAGCGTTCGTTGTTTTATCTAAAGCCAACTTCGCAATTTGTACTTCTGCCATTCCGCCAGCTGCGGCTTTAGTGGCAAACTCAGCATCAGACTTATCTACCGCAATACCGCCAGTATTCATTACATTGGTCGTAGTGTCTTTAGTCTTATTTAAACTGTCTGCCGTTTCTTTAGAATCTTTGTTCGAGTTGCAAGCTTGGAATGCAAATACCGATAACGTTATAGCAGCCCCGTAAATTAATTTTTTCATGTCTTATGGATTTTGTTTTTTCAATAACACACGCTGTTTAAGAATGTTTTTTTTATTAGCCTTAACCAATTTGAAATAAATTTGCAACCGGATAGAATGATTTTATAAAAATTTTACCTTTATTTGAGTTTGATAAAAGTTATATAAAGATAGAAAACGAATCTCGCCAGACTGAAGGCTTAAATCTTTAAAAGAACAGAAAGCCAGAGCCAGTACAACTCTTTTTTTTCAATGTTTTTTCCGTTCATCCTTACTTCTTCAAAAAATTATTAGTGGACATCTGTCAAATTATCCATCAGAAAAATTTTAGACCGAGGAAAGTGCATTAAAAGTGCAACAAAAATTAGAAAATTCTATTTAACAGGTTTTTGGAAAACTAAACGGTTATATTTGAGTGATCAATATTGTAAAAAAATATCTCCTAGCCCTATGCCCAATACATTATCTAATCACCTCATAATAATATTTTCGTAATGGAATGGACATTCGATAATTTTCCTGCAGAAATGGCTGCTTTAGATCCTCAGGTTCGCGAGAAAGCGATAGAAATTTTGAACAATCCTAAGGAACAGTTTGAAAATGTCGATAAATCAGATTTGACTAAATTGGCAATTAAAGAAGCTCAAGAATGGTTTCTAAATATGGAAGGATAGGTTTTTTAATCTGAGCTATTTTTATAAGTTATTCTTTTTCTCCCAACCAATAGCTTAAAATTCTATCAATTTCTTTTCGCTCTGCCAATTCTAGTAACTCTACCTTAACATGGTGGGTAATTTCTGTATTCATTGGAAAAGCAAAGCCATAACCTTGGTTGTAATATGCTGCTTTAGAGATATTTAACTTCTTGTCTTTATTGTTTTTAAGATAATACATCAACTGCGGTCGATCGTAAACAACAGCATCAATAGCTTTGTTTTTAAGCTGCGAAAAGGGGTCTGCTAAGTTTTCTTCAAGTACAACCTTTGACAAACTTTCGTTCAAAAACGCTTCGGAAGGCGATCCCGCGATTGTGGCCGCTCTCTTTCCAGCAAGTTGCTCTGCAGCGGTTATTGTATTGTTTCCGAGACCAGAGAGCGTTGAGTTAAACGGGACATATTTAAATTTCCAGCCTGCTTTGCTTGCAATGTCTTCCCAGATTTCTACTGCAATACCAGCAAATTCGCCATTTTCTCGTTAATTACGAATGGAGGAGTTCCTGCGACACCTACTTTTAATTCCGCCTTTCCGAAAGCCGCTTTTTTAAATTGTGCATTTGCATTTGGAATGTTTAAAACAAATGCAATCAGCAATACGACAGTTGAAAAATACTTTCTTAAACGTTCAATAAGCATACTATAGATTCGATTTGTGACCAAAGCGATTATAATAGTAAAAGATCGTTAGTTATCGAAAAACAGCGTTTTAGATTAGGAATATTTACGGGAGTTTGGTAAGAAATTTTCTCAGAATTATTCAACGCCTATCGTGGCATTAGCTTACTTAATGTGGGAAACGTAAAGTATGCCGAAACAAGTTCGGCATAATGGTGAAGGATCTTGCGGCATTTATTAATTGGCTTGCGGTGGTAGGGATTTATTTTTGGCCAACCGTCATTTCTTGCAAAATTCAGCGTCTTGTCATTCAATCACATTTAATCCTTTAACAAGAGCTTGAGCATAGGTGTCGGGATGTTTAATTGTGTGCTGTCAGAGAAATCTGAACTTGCTTTTTCTAGATTTATGTGCTTAATGTTTACTTGGTTTTGGCCAACGGTTTTTACTGCTAAATTTCTAATTGTCGACTCACCTTTATCAAAATGACTTCCATCTAAATAGATTTCTGAATTGTTGTTCGCTTCAATACTCAAACCATTTAAATTTAACTCAGTAATATCTATCTTTGAATTGTTAGCCACAAGTTTCAGCGTTTTCAAAAATGTATGGTTGAAGACTTTGTAGCTTACTATGTCACCTTTTTTGTTGATTTCTTTCTCCGTGACGTTAGATTCTCCGATTGAAAAGTTAGTTTTATCTAGGTCTACAAATAAGCTGTCAGTTTGAGCTATACAATTCAAGTTGAAGAGATTGTATGCGCTTAGTTTGTGAAAGTTCGGTGCATATACTACAATGAAGATTCTATTGCGGAAGTCGGATATAGATAGATCTTTAGCGAAATTGATGTTTAAAACGCCGTTGACCACATTTAATTTAATAGCCCCTACAAGTTCCTCAGGTATTTTAATGCCGTAGTTTGCGCTCTTATTAAAATGTAACTCGACACTAGAATTGTTGCCATTTGGAAAGTTAACCGCCGAAAAAGGCTCGTTTACAGAAATTGCTTTTCTACCTTCTGTCACGATTTGAAAAGGTTGATTATTTATCTTTTGTATTTCTGCAATATTCATGTTAGACGCATCTTTATAAAAGACTTTAGAAATAACCACCATACCCAATAGTGGTACAACGAAAAGAAAAATGCCAAATGCTATTAATAATTTATTACTTGTTTTCATTGTTGTTTGAATTAAAGTTTTGGTTAACAAAAGTTTCGTAACGTGATTTCAGTTCATCGAAATCGATATTTAATAAATACATAGTTCTAAAAACAATAGGCATTTCCTCTTCTAAAAAGTTTTTCTTTCGATAAGCTTTTACTTTTTTTGCTGCCGCTTCATCTAAGAAAAAACCGATGCCTCGTTTATTGGTGATGATGCCTTCGTGTTGCAAGAGTTCGTATGTTCGCATCACCGTGTTTGGGTTTACCTCCATGGTTATCGCTAATTCTCTTACCGATGATATCTTTTCTGCGGGTTTCCATTTATCAAGTAAAATCTGTTCGCAAACATACTCTGCAATTTGAAGGTAAATGGCTTTGTTATCGTTAAATTCCATAGTTAAACCTCCTTTTCTTTAAATCGTATGTAGGCGATGATGTAAATAACGACAGTCAACGCCAATAGAATTCCAAAGGCTCCAAATCCGACAACAGATCGATTTGCATTCCATCGGTTACCAATATCTATCGCTATTTTATCCTCAAAGATGTACTTACCCAAATAGGAAGTGGAGACTATCCAAAAACCTAGAAAAACCATAGTGGTTATAGTTGTCTTTATGTATTGAAACTTTTTATAAAATAAAGACCCCAATAGAAATACACTGGTAAGGAAAGTGGCGCCCGCAACCGCTGCGAATAGCTGATCTGGCATTCCTCCAACTCTTTCGAAAAAATTTACTGGGATTTGATGACTAGTTGATATTCCTGAAATTTGGTCATAATCAGGCGCAACAGCCGTAGGAAACAAGCTTTTTAGTTTGGTGATATAGGCGATATCTATTAAATAGAATATTATCAAGTAACTCAATATTGGTAACACAGTGCAGAAAAGAATTCCACTTGAGAATTTTTCTAACGAAGATACCGGCAATGTTAAATCTAACGTTGCTTTCGGTTTCTGGCTAAGTGGCGCGAAGTAATGGTTTGCAACAAGTGTAAAGAATAAGATACCCAAAAAGACGAAAAGAGGCTGTCTAAAATTCAATTCCAAGCCATCATTTATGTCTGGGTTTCCATGGAGGTTTGTAATCTGCCAATACGTGAGCCCATAAATTGAAATCAGGATACCGGCCACAATGCCAAGCGAAATGAGGTATAGTTTTCCATATTCTAACCACTGCTTTCTTATTAGAAGCCCAAATCTATTTATATCAAATGTGTTGTTCATGGTTTAAGAGGTTTTGTTGAAGATTTTATAAAGCTGTTCTTTAGAAGTCAACATTGCATTAAACAATAGTTCTATATCTAGTTTACTATCCTGTTTTGCAGTATTTTTAAAAATGGCTTGATAACCCATTAAAGAAGGTTCGCCATAAATGGCTGTTTCATCAAGTTCTCTTACTTTTTTAAAAAGCAGCTTTTGAGTAATTTCTTCAACAGAAGCATTTAATGCAACCTTATTTTCGTTTAATACAATCACTGTATCGATCAAATTATCTAAATCTCTAACTTGATGGGTAGATATAATAATGCATCGTTCTTCGGTAAGTACCGACGACATAATTTTTCTAAACTGGGTTTTAGAAGGGATGTCTAATCCGTTAGTGGGTTCGTCCATAACAATGAGCTTGGCTTTGGTAGCCAAACCAAACGCGATGATAAATTTTTTCTTTTGGCCATAACTCATCTCACTTAATTTCTGATCCTTCGGAACATCGAATTCTCTTATTAAGTTTTGTAGTTCTCTTTCATCGAATTTTGGATAAAAGCAGGCAATGCTTTTTACATAAGCATCGATACTAATGTTGGGTAAATCGAACTCTTCTGGAATGAAACAGATTTCTTGCAAAAAGGCAGGCTTTCGCTGTTTTGGATTGTAACCCATCACATCAATAGTTCCAGTTTGGGCAAACACCAGCCCGACTATATTTTTGAGTAAGGTAGATTTGCCTGCGCCATTTTCTCCAAATAAGCCATAAATATGACCTGCATTTAATTGCAAACTCATATTATTAAATAAGTTTCGACCTTTTTTATACTCAAAACTTAAGTCGTCAATCTTGATCATTGTTTAGTGTATTAGTTAAATAATACACTAAAGTATAACATGATTTTGTAATAAAGAAATGTTTTCCAATTATATTGTATAAGTAGCTATTAATGAATTAGTTAATTTATAACTTATAAGAGGTCATTCTATAGATGAGTTAAGTTCAATAAAGTATTCTATTAGATTCTATCTTTTTTCTTTTTCGTAAGTTTGATTATGAAGGAAAAATCTACACCAAAAATCTACGGGGCATTGCTACTATTTTTTTTGGTATTAAACTTGGGAGTTTCCGCACAACCGAATTTAAACGGCTATAATGTCAGGTGGACAAGCCAGAGTAAAAATGCCTTGGAGTCTATGCCTGTTGGTGGAAACGATATTGGCTGTAATGTTTGGGTGGAGAAGAACAGCATTTATTTTTATGTTGGTAGAAGCAATAGTTTTGATGAGAACAACGCGTTACTAAAGTCAGGCAGAATCAAAATTACCTTCACTCCAAATCCATTTAAGAAATTTAGTCAGGAGTTAAAATTGAAAGTTGGGTATGTAGAAATTATTGGTACTGATGGGAGTTTAAAAGTAACGTCGCGCTTATGGGTTGAGCCAGATGCACCGGAAATCCACTTAGATGTTGTTTCAAATTCGAACATTAGCGTAAAGGCAGAGTATCAAAATTGGCGAACTGAAAAAAAGCCTATCAGCAGTAGATGGGTGGTTCCATCGTACATAGATTATCCGGGAAAAGATGTGTACTGGTTTCCGGACACTTTAAAGAAAGCAGGCGATAAGATCGTATTCTACCATCAAAATAACATCAATAATTTAGTAATAGATAAGGAAATTGTACAGCAAGGTTTGTCTAGTTTGAAAGATTCCCTTTGGAATCCTTTAAAAGATTTTATTTTTGGAGGGGTCTTGTCTGGGACGCACATGATCGCCGCTAAAAAAGATACAGGCACCTATTTAAATACACCATTTAAATCTATAGCCCTAATTAGCAAAACGCCGAGAAAAAGCTTCCAAATAAATTTGTCACTTCGCTCAGGATACTCAAAGGAAGCCAAGATTTGGGAAAAGCAGCTTACGAATCATGTAAATTCGACGGAGGAAGAATTTAAAAAGAAATTTACAGCGCATCAACTATGGTGGGAGAGCTTTTGGGACAAGAGTTGGATCGTGCTGAATAGCTCACAAAAAAATCGTGCAGATTCTGTTTGGCAAGTAGGAAGAAATTACAATATTTTTCGATATCAAATGGCTTGCAACAGCCATGGAGAATATCCTACCAAGTTTAATGGAGGACTTTTTACCGTGGACCCTATGTTGGTAGATACTGCATTTAGAAAAGATAATCCAGATTTTAGGGCGTGGGGCGGAGGCGTGATGACTGCGCAAAACCAAAGGTTACTTTACTGGCCACTTTTAAAAACCGGTGATTTTACCACGATGCAGCAACAGTTCGATTTTTATCGAAGGGCCTGTAAAAATGCAGAGCTGAGAACGGAATTTTATTGGGGACACAAAGGCGCTTATTTTACAGATCAAATGAATCAAGCTGGCATTATCAGCGGGAGAGAATATGGCTGGCTTAGGCCAACCACGCTAGATATGGGTACTCAAAATACGCCATATCACGAATATTATTTTACAAGCCAGCTCGAGTTTTCCTTTATGATGTTGGAGTATCATCGCTTTTCGAACATAGACATTGAGCCTTACATTCATTTTATTAAATCGGCAATTCAGTTTTTCGATCAACATTATAGGATGCTGAGCGTACAGAATTTTGGCACCGAGTTTACGCCAGACGGAAAATACAACCTCTATCCATGCATGGCATTGGAAACTTATACTGGCCACGTAAAAAATCCTGCTGACGTGATTGCCGCTTTAACAGTACTTACAACAAGAATGCAAAAATTGCCGTTGAAATATGTTTCAAGTGAGGAAAGGAAATTTTGTGCGCTAATGCTTTCTCGTTTGCCAAAAATACCCTTAAGAATGATGCAAGGGGTCCTAACAATTGCTCCAGCAGAACAATGGGATAAAATTATCAATCAAGAAATTCCTCAATTGTATCCAGTATTTCCTTGGGGATTATTTGGGGTTGGCAAGCCTAACCTGCAGCTAGCCATAAATACGTGGAAGTTTGGCGTGGATAACGAAAATCAAAAAAATTACATCGGCTGGCACCAAGATGCTATTTTTTGCGCCAGAATGGGCCTAACAGATGAAGCAAAACACATTACTTTGAAAAAACTTTCTAATTCCAAGCGTCGTTTCCCAACGTTTTGGGGTCCCGGGTACGATTGGGTTCCAGACCATAACTGGGGCGGTTCTGGGATGATTGGCCTACAAGAAATGCTGATGCAAACGACTGATGATAAAATATATCTTTTACCAGCTTGGCCAAAAGACTGGGATGTAAATTTTAAAATGCACGCACCAAAAAATACAACCGTAGAGTTAACTTATAAAAACGGTAAAATAACGACGCTAAAAGTTACACCGTTTATCAGACAGAAAGATATTGTATGGCCTAAATCATTTTAATAGCTAGATTATTGGCTAATCAGTGCCTAAAAAAATAATTTATTAAATATTTGGGAAATTTGTTAAAACGAAAATGCTTGTAAATAATATTGCGCGTAGTTTCCCCAGTTTTTCATGGCGCCTTTTAAAACAGCTAGTAACCCTTTATTGTCAACAGGTTTTCCTTTACTTGGCGCTACTAAGTCTTTTTCGGGCACAGCTATCTCAGAAACTTTGGTTGCAAACCAGCTCACATTTTCGTGCGGCAGGGCAACCCCCAAAATCATGCCGGGTAAACCGGTAAAAGACTCTGGCCCTCCAGAAACTGCAATTTGATCGGTATAAAAAGCTACCACATAAACAGAGTCCATAATTACGGCATTTGCCCTACGGCACTGATAACCAGCAATGTCTCTAGTTTCGTCTGTAATTTTCCACGTAACATTCCGCACGCTGTCTGTAACGATATATTTGTCTTCGAAAACATGCTTTTCTGTTGTGCTTTTATGGGTATCGAAATTTGTAAACACAATATTTTTTTGATTAGCCAAAGGCGTGTCAAAAAAGCTATTTGAAGGGGTTTCCTCCGTGCTCGGCCACTTGTATATACTTTTGTCTTTGGTAAAGCTTAAATAGCTTTTTGTAACCTTAAATTGCGGATTGTTTTTTTGGTATTGCTCAAAAGCTGCATTTGCATAAGATTCGTTGTCGGCATTAATTTGTTTTTTAATCAGCGCATACATGTTGGCCTTTCTTTCAAACTCTATAACCCCATTTTTAATAAAGTGAATGTTTTGAGCGCGTAGCTGATTGCCACCAAAAATAGAGGCAACAAGGATTAGGTAGATTAGGGTGGTTTTCATAGATTTATTTTTTTACTTCAAGACCGCCGCCCATTTTGCTAAAATCCCACATTATGGAAAAAAGAAAGTAACGCTTGATTGTCGTATAACTACTTTGGGTGATGTTGCCATTATATGCACTTCGATCAAAGCCAACATTTTGATTTAAAAGATCGTTTACACGCATTTCTAATTTTAAATTCTCAGATTTAAAAAACTTTTTAGTTAAAGCGGCATTCCACAAAAACCTTTCGAAACTTTTGGCAAATGTTTGGGTTTTTCCAGTATATAGATAGCTGGCGTCAGTAGAGACCTCAAATTTACCGGGAAGTTGTACACTTCCATTTGCATCACCATTTGTTCCCCATCCTTCGCTGTTTCCAAAAGTACCAACACTTGTTTTGGAAACATTATAGCTAGGTCCAAAAGAGACATTAAAACTGTATTTTTTATTTTTATACTGCGATAAGCTTAGCGAGCCAGAAATGGAATTGTTTTGAGTATTATTCAATACGTCATTTATAAAATTATAAGACGAATTTGTTGAGGCATTTAAATTGAAGTAAACATTAAGATCTATGGCCTGAATTTTTCTACCAAAACCACTGTAGGCAGAGAAACTTGACGGAGTTTTGTCTTGAATGTTTACAGATTTAAAAGTGCTTTTTCCCGTTGTTGGGTCTGTTTTTACATTGCTTACAATGGGGTTTGCAGTTAAACTGCCATAAACACCGACATAAATAGATTGATTTGTGAGCACTTTATAAGAATTGTAATTTAATCCCACACCGCTTCTAAAAGAAGGCTTAAGGTCTGGATTTCCTTCTGAAATGTTCAGCGGATCTGTATTTACTTTAACCGGCTGAAGTTGATCTAAACTAGGCTGATTGCTGTTCCCATTGTAATTGATTCTGAGTGATTTTTGCTGAGAAAACCGATATTGATAAGACGCTTGAGGCATATAGTTTATAAAATTCCTACCGTAGGTTTTGTCAGTATACACATCTTTTTGTTTGAAGTTTACACCACTAAATTTGGAACCAAAATTGAATACTGTTTTTCCCTTTTTATAGTTAAAAATAGCGCCACCTTCGTTAATTACCTGATTGAGCTGGTAATTGTTGCTGAATGTTGTGTCTAAAATACTATAATCCCCGCCCGGAACTTTGTTAAAAGACTTTCTGTCAGACTGGCCATCCATTAAACTTAGGCCATAATTTACAATGACTGTAACCGTTTTAGAAAGTGGCTCTGTGTAAGCCAGATTGGACACAAATGCAGAATTGGAAATGTCGTTTAGCTTCAGCTGATTGATCAGGCTATCCTTAATTCCGTTTACTGTATCGTAAAATTTATTGTCGCTGTTAAGAGTCCCATTGCTTTTATTTGTGTTCAGCGACTCGCGTACATTTAGGGAAAGAGTTCTTCCTTTTTTCTTCATCTTCTTTGTCAACAACGCATTCATATTTAGTTGCTGCTCATCAACTTTATTTGTAAGTGCGCGCGTACTTGTATTCAATAAATCATTGTTGCCATTTCTACTTGATGAAGTAAAGTTGTCGCGCGTGTTGCCGTTCTTTAATGTTCCGTCTACACTTACTTTTAACGTTAGCGTGGTATCTATTTTTATTTCGTAGGTTGCATCAACTTTTTGTCTAAACAAACTGTTGTCGTTGGTTTGGTCAGAAACATTATTGATAACGCCCGTACTTAAGTTGTTCTGGCTGATGGTATTCCGATCGCCGGTTACGCTAAATGAACCAATTTTGTAGTTGGTGTTGAGTGATTCTTTGTCTTTATTCCATTTGGAATCAAAATGTAGGCCGCCTGTTCTAGCAATCGGAATTCCTTGGCCGTTATACTGTCCGTTATAACTATCGAAATCGTCTCCGCCACTGCTGTAATAAAAATAACCTTCATCGCTAACAGTCATGCTCGAGCCACTATATTTATCCCGATCATCCCAACCGAGGCCCACGGTTCCGGTATTGGCCAAAATGCCGTAAGCAGAAAATTTCTTTTTGCCCCAAAACTTATTAAACATGGCTTGGCCAGTGTAAAAATTATCGGTTCCATAACCGCCCTGCAATTTTCCAAAATACCCGTTTTTCTTATCTTCTTTAAGTTTGATGTTTAGCGTTTTGGTTTTTTCTCCATCGTCAATTCCAGTAAAAGAAGCCTGGTCACTTGCCTTATCATACAACTGTACAGATTCTACCATATCGGCACGTATATTTTTTGTAACTAGCGTTGGATCATCTCCAAAAAATTCTTCTCCATCTACCAATACTTTTGGTACGCTTTTTCCTTGTGCGGTAATCTTCCCATCTTTATCAACCTGGAAACCTGGAAACTGCTTTATTAAATCTTCTACCTTAGAGTTAGGCTCGATGTTGTAAGCCTTCGGATCAAAAATAGTAGTGTCGCCCTTGATCTTTATTGCAGTCCGATTGCCGGTTATTACGACATCGGCTAATAATTTTGCGAGACCAGTTAAATTTACTTTTCCATAATCTAGCACCTGTTTTGCAGAGTCTAATGTAAACTGATCCACAAAATCAGCATATTTTGGATAAGAAATTAATAAAATAAATTTTCCGTTTTTAAGTCCGTCTATCTCAAAATTACCGTTAGGCAACGCACGCGTAAATTTTACCAATGTAGAATCTTTAGCGTTTAATATCGCCACAGAGGCATCTGCTAAAATGCTGGTAGAAGTGGTATCTATCGTTTTTCCTTTAAGAATATGTAGGATTTGCGCATTTGCGTGCAAACACATTAGTAAGGAAGAAAGAAATATTGTGGCAAAAGTAATTAAAATTGTGTGAGGACGAGCGCGCAGTAAGATCTTCATTCGGGATTTAGTTTTCAGGTTTTCAAATATAAACTAATGCATTAGTTTTCCAAAACGGATTAACTTTTTTTAACAAATTGAGTAAAAAACGCAAGAAAAGACACTTGGCGATGATGCATTTTATTTTTTTTTATAAATCCCATTATGCTTACAATTAGTAGTATTGATGTTAAAAAGCCCTGAATTCCATAAAGTAAACAGGTAGTTATAGAAACATTTCTATTTGTTATTTTTATTTAGACTGATTTTAATTAACTTTGGAGCGAATTGGTTTAAGTCATTAAAAAGTATATATGAAAAAGTTTCTTTTGTTAATGTCGTGCTGTGTTGGATTAATGTTGCATGTGAGCGCACAAACAAATATTTTACTGCAGCAAACCTTTTGGCAAGAGCATCCATCAATAGATCAAGTGAAGGCTGAAATAGTAAAGGGAGCGGATCCCACTGCGCTAAATGATCGTAGTTTTGATCCGGTGGTTTTCGCCATTAATTCTAATGCAGCAACTGATCTCATCATTTATCTTCTAGATAAACCAGGAAACTCCACACTTAAATTAACCCACGATGGCCGCACTTATTTACATTGGGCATCAGTTAGAGGCAATACTGATGTGGTTGCCCTTTTGCTAAAAAAAGGAGCAGACCTCCATTTAAAAGACAGTCATGGGATGAGTGCTTTCAATTTTGCTGCATCGAGCGGACAACAAGAAACAAAAGTGTATGATTTGCTTTTGGCAAAGGGAGAAAACATAAAAACGGATTTGAACGATGAAGGTGCAAATGCACTACTGCTTGCGATTTCAAATGATAAGGATTTAGCGCTTACAAACTACTTTATTAGTAAAGGATTAAGCATCCAAAGCAAAGATGCAGAGGGCATTAATGCATTCGGTTATGCAGCAAAAGGGGGAAGTTTATCCAACATGAAGGGTTTGTTAAAAATGGGTGTTTTGCCAGATGCTAGATCAATGGTGCTTGCAACCCAAGGTAGAAGCGCTAATTCTGGTTTAGATGTTTATCAATATTTAGAAAGCTTAAAATTGAACCCAAAAGCTGCAATGGCCGATGGAACGAATGCCCTTCATAATTTAGTGAAGCGTCAGAAACAAACAGAAGTCATCAATTATTTTCTTGAGAAAGGGATCGATGTAAATCAACTTGATGGAAACGGAAATACCGTTTTTATAAATGCTGCTGCTGCAAATAGCGACGTCGAACTTTTAAAAACATTACAATCAAAAGTTCAAAACATCAATCAGCAGAATAAAAAAGGCGAATCTGCTTTAATGCTAGCGGTAGCAAATAACAGTGCGGAAATAGTTGATTATCTTCTGGCCAACAGCGCAGATGTGGCGTTAGTAAATGCTGAAGGAAACAATTTGACTTATTATTTGGTCGAGGCTTACAGACGTCAGCAGAGAGGCGAGAACTCTGGGAAAGTATCTGCAGCAGCAAATTTCGAGTTAAAATTGGCTTTGTTGAAAGCGAAAGGTTTTGACTTAGCAGGGAAATCAAAAAATGGAAATACCATGTATCATTTTGCCGTAATGAAGGGAAATTTATCTTTGTTAAAATTTCTTCCGTCATTTAACATCGATATTGATGCCAAAAATGAGGAAGGATATACGGCGCTTCATAGAGCGGCAATGCTTTCTCACAACGATGAGATGATGAAATTTTTGATTTCCATCGGAGCTAAAAAAGATTTGAAAACTAGTTTTGATGAAACAGCCTATGATCTGGCTAAAGAAAACGAGTTGTTAACAAAGAATCATATTGAACTAAATTTTTTAAAATAACATGCAAAAACTTATCCTAACGGCTTGTCTTCTTTTCGCAATTACAAGTTTTAAACCGAGTAATTCTTTTGCTCAAACTACTTCAAAATACCGGTGTATGGTGCAGATGACGAACTATATGGGCGAAGGAGCCTATATCATCGTTTCTTTAATTGATGCTAAAAATCAATACGTAAAAACATTATATGTGTTGGGCTCTAATAAAAAATGGTACAACAGCTTAAAGGAATGGCACAAATTCCAGGTAAAGAATAAAGAGAATATAAGCGCGATAACTGGTGCTTCTTTAACCGGTGGCGACCGAACGGTGGCTAATATCGCCATAGAATCTGCTAAGATTAATGCTGGTTTTAAGCTAAGATTTGAAAGCGCGGTAGAGGATAAAAACTATTTTGTTAAAGATGTGGAAATTCCGCTCACCACCGAAGCACTTTCAGCGAAAACAGATGGTACAGGATTTATTAGGTATGTACGTTTTAGTTCCAATTAAAAGAACATTTGCTTTTTATTATGCTTAGATCCTTTTGGCGTTACAGCCATTTATCGTTAGCTGTCGTTTCCTCACTCTTTTTATTCATCTCATCCCTCACGGGGATTATTCTCGCTGTAGAACCTATTGTTAATCAGTCGCAACCCTATCAGGTCCCTAATTTTGACCAATTAACGCTTTCCGATATTTTACCAAAATTAAGAGCGCAATATCCTGATATAAGCAAGTTGGAAGTGGATGCCAATAACTTTGTAAAGATAAATGCTTCTGCCCCCGATGGAAAGAATATTCACGTTTTTGTGAATCCTACAACAGGAAAAATTCTTGGAAAAGTAAAAAAACAGCAAGAGTTTTTTGAATGGATTACAGCCGTCCATCGTTCACTTTTTTTACATGAGTTAGGCAGGTTTTTTCTTTTTATTACGCAGTTTCGGGAATTGCCTTAACCATCCAACGGCAGAGGAGTATTAAACGATTTTTCGCAAAAATTAACAAAGATGGTTTTTCTAAATATTGGCATGTAATTTTTGGTAGGATTCTGTTATTGCCAATTTTATTGATTGCAATTACCGGGGCCTTCTTGTCTTTGGGTACTTTACGGCTGATAGATAATGCTACAAAAAGCGCTAAAGTAGATTTTGATGCGATTAAATCTACTCCGTCAAAGTTGAGCAAAGATTTCGAATTTTTCAAATCTACTAAACTAGCAGATGTTCAAAGTGTGGAATTTCCTTTTTCGGAAGACGTCGAAGACTATTTCATCATCAAAACTAATGAGAAAGAAGTAGCCATAAACCAAGTTACAGGTGATAAGCTTGCAGAAAGCAGCTTTCCGATGGCAGCTATTTTTTAGTGACATAATGTTAAAACTGCATACAGGCAGAGGAAGTACGCCACTTTCTATATTATTAGGATTGTCTTCTGTGGGGATTGTTTTCTTTATTTTTTCTGGGTTTTCAATTGCCTATAAACGACTTTCTGGGCGGGTGAGAAACAGGTTTAAGTTAGCTGACGCAAAAACAGTTATTTTAGTTGGGTCAGAAAACGGAAGTACCTACGGCTTCGGAAAAACTGTGCACAAATTACTTCTGAAAAAAGGGATAAAATCTCATTTAGCAGGGCTAGACGCTTACGGAAAATTACCAAATTGCGAAAACTTAGTGGTATTTACATCTACTTATGGTTTAGGCGATCCGCCTGCAAACGGCTCAAAATTCTTGGAATTACTAACGGCGACTGCGCAAAGTGCAGAAATATCTTATAGCGTTTTAGGGTTTGGATCGAAAGCTTACCCCGATTTTTGCAAGTTTGGTTTTGAAGTAAATAATGCGCTTGTGAAGCAAGAATGGGCAAAAGCATTGTTAGACATTCATACTGTAAATGATAAATCTAGCGCAGATTTTAACCTTTGGGCAACAACTTGGTTGCCGAAACAGGGGATTTCTTTTGAAGAATTGCCGCAAACGTCAACTGCAATGCCAAATAAATTACATCGTTTTACGGTATTGGAGAAAGACGGGACAGCGAATATGGTCGACGAGCATTTTATACTTAAAGTTAGCCCTTTAAAAAAACTGAAGATCAAATCGGGTGATTTGCTTGCTATTTATCCGGCAAACGATTATCGAGAGAGACTTTATTCCATCGGAATAATCGACGGTAAGATAAACCTAAGCGTTAGGCTACACATCGATGGGTTGGGTTCGGGATTTTTAGCGGCTTTAAAAATAGGTGCTACTTTAAACGGACGAATTATTAAAAACCCACATTTTTATTTCCCTAAACAAGCAAAATCCGTCGTACTTATCTCCAACGGAACGGGCATTGCACCATTTTTAGGAATGATAGATGACAATTTGAAAAACATTGATTGTCGGCTTTATTGTGGTTTTAAAGATGGGAGTTCATTCAAACCATATAAGCAGCAATTAGAAGGAAATTTAGAAAAAAATAAACTTATGCGTTTACATGTTGCGTTTTCTAGAGCAGGCAACAAGCAGTATGTAAGTGATTTGATAGAAAAGGATGCAGCGTTTTTGCATGAAACGCTTACAACAGGTGGAAAAATTTTAATTTGTGGTTCGCTATCAATGCAGAAAGACGTTTTTAGGGCTTTGGAAGAGACCGCTAAACAAACGGTCGGTAGAGATTTAGCTTACTATCAAGCCCGCAAACAAATCCTGTCAGACTGCTATTGAGCTGTCTTTAAAGGTGATTTATCAGCGTTTATCGTCAAATTTTTACATGATGCAGGTTTTTCGGTAAGTTTTTAAATCGTTTTGAAGAAATCACTTTACCAGCATCGGTAATAATGATGTAAGAATATCCTACAAATTCATCCAGCAATTTTAGCCCTTTATTTAAGCCTAAAACCATAACGGAAGTGCTCAAACCATTTGCTATTTCCGTGCTGTTCCCAAAAACGGTAACACTAATTAACCCAGTTGCAGGATAGCCTGTAGATGGATTTATGATGTGCGAATATCGCTTTCCGTTTAGCACAACGAATTTTCGGTAGCTGCCAGATGTGACAGCTGCCTGTTGGTGCAATTTTAACACCTCAAAAATGGTGTCTTCATTAAATGGATTTGCGATGCCAATGCGCCAAAGTTTGCCATTTGGTTGTTTGCCCCAAACGCTCATATCTCCGCTTGCATTTACAATGCCCGCCCCAATACCTTTTCTTTTCATCATTTCTCTACATCGATCTGCCGCATATCCTTCGCCCAATGCACCAAAACCGATTTTCATTCCTGTACGTTTTAAAAAAATAGTGCTGTTTATGCTGTCTACCACAATATTCTTATAGCCTACTTTTTCTACCGAGTTTTTTATTGCCTCTTCGCTTGGCATTTCGTTCATGCTTCCATCAAACTTCCAAATTTTATCCATCGCCGCAAAGCTGATGTCGAATGCGCCGTTAGTAATTTCTGAGAGTTTTATAGCTCTTTGCGTAAGCGCGATCAATTCTCGATCAACCTTAACTGGCGCAATACCGGCATTTCGATTCACCGCAGAAACTTGGCTGCGCGCTTTCCAGTCGGAAATTAGATTTTCTATACGGCTAATTTCTGAAATTACCGTATCAATATTGTTTTCCGCAATTTGAGCATTGTTGGCTACAATAGTAATGTCGAATCGGCCGCCCATTAATAGAGTAGTGCGCGTCTTTGCCACCTTTTGCGCCGATGAAGCAAAGTTGATGACAATTAGAAGAAATAAAAATACTTTGAACATAGTGGCAAATTTAAGATATTAACAATTTAAGAAGCCAATTCTGCTAACTTTCGATTAATAATCTGTTCATACTAATCCGCAAAGAGATTATCATCCGAATATGGAATTTTTTAGAATGAGCGGATTTAAGTGGGTTTTAAGTTTTCCTCATTTGCACTCACGACAGCAGCGGCAACTTTTTGGGTTTTTTCTGCCCAAAAAATACAGCGGTTGGCGTGTTAAAGCGTCCAAACCATCACACAGATTCGAAATAAAATGCTCATCGCTACAATTATTTTTTCGTTCATCGTTTTTTCCTAAATTTGCATCGCTTTAAACGCCGTTTGCAACGGTATCAACAGCAGACATGAAAAAATATTTAACCTTACTTTATTACTGTTATGCTCCAATAACAGAAGCAGCGCAATTTGCAGCCGACCATTTGGCTTTCTGTAAATCATTAAACTTAGTTGGGCGCATAATTGTTGCCGAAGAAGGATTAAACGGTACCGTATCTGGCACTTTGGAAGCCTGCAATGAATATATGGTTGCCATCCATTCTGATGAACGCTTTGCAAAAACTGAATTTAAAGTGGACGAGGTCCATCAACCTACATTTATTAAAATGCATTGTAGGTATAAATCAGAAATTGTGCATTCTGGTTTAAGAGATACTTCCATCATCAATCCAGCACAAAGAACTGGCAAACATTTAGAGCCCAAAGATTTCCTGGCAATGAAAGATGAGGAAGATGTGGTGATTTTAGATGTGCGTTCAAATTACGAGCACCAATTGGGGCGATTTAAAAATGCAATAACGCTAGACATAGAAAATTTTCGAGATTTTCCGGAGCAAATAAATCAATTGGCGCAGTATAAGGACAAGAAGATATTAACTTATTGCACTGGTGGAATTAAATGCGAAAAAGCCTCTGCATTATTATTACACCATGGCTTTGAAAACGTTTATCAATTACATGGCGGCATTATAAAGTACGGAAAGGAAACAGGTGGAGCAGATTTTGATGGACGATGTTATGTGTTTGATAACAGACTTTCGGTAGATGTGAATAATGTTAACCCGACAGTGGTATCTACCTGTTACAATTGCGGCGAGGTTACCCCAAAAATGATTAATTGTGCGAATCCAGAATGCAACGCTCACATTACACAATGCAATGCTTGCGGCATAGAATTAAGTGGCTGCTGTTCTACCGCGTGCATAACCAACCCTAGATTAAGACCATACGATGGAACCGGTTATTATGTGAAAGTTCCGCAAACTGTTGGAATATAATTGGCATATTTATCTGTCATACTTTGTTTTGATTCGCTTATCAAGCTATAGTCCGCTTCTTGATGTCTATGATTAACCGTTAAAATTTAATTATTTTTGGTAAAAATAGCGCTAGCTTACAGCCCATGTGTCCTAAAATACGTTTATTAATATTTGCCATTTTTCTTTGTCTATTTCAAAGAAATGCTTTTGGTTATGATATTAAAAGCATTGGCGTACCTTTTATAGAAAATTTTCCAAAATCATTATACGGTTCTGGCAATCAGAACTGGAGCGTAACAAAAGACAGCAAAGGGATTATGTATTTTGGCAATGCCGAAGGCCTGCTTACCTATGATGGTACATATTGGCAGCGATATTTGATGCCGAATAGACAAATTGTTCGAGCAGTTGCTGCAGGGAAAAATGGGAAAATTTACGTAGGCAGTTTTGGCGAATTTGGATATTGGGCACTAAAAAGCAATAAATTTACGTATCATTCATTGACTGGATTATTGCCAAAAGGATTGGCGCTTAATGATGAGATTTGGAAAATATACATCGATAAAGATAGAGTGCTTTTTCAATCTTTCTTTAAAATAATTATTTATCAAGACAATAAATTAAGCGTAATTAAAGCGCCCTCTTCGTTTTTATTCTTGCACCAGTTAGGCAACAGGTTTTTGGTAGAGGTTCTAAATAAAGGCTTGTTTGAACTGGTTGGAAATAAGCTTGTTTTTTTGCCGAATAGCGAACAGTTGGGAATTGACGGGGTGTTGTGTATTCTTCCATTTAAGAAAGACAAATTCTTAGTTGGTACGAGTAAAAATGGACTTTTCGTTTATGATGGCAAGCAATTTTTGCCTTTTTCGTCCCCTGCCAATAATTTTTTAAGAACTTTTCAGCTCAACAATGGCGTAGTCCTCAACGATAAATATTTTGCCTTTGGCACCATTTTAAATGGGTTAATTATTATTGATTCTCTGGGGAACGTGGTCCAAAAAATTAATAAATCCAGCGGATTACAGAATAATACGTTGCTAAGTATTTATGCAGATGACAATCAAAACCTTTGGGCGGGGTTAGATAATGGGATAGATAGAATCGAGTTAAATTCACCATTATATTATTATTTCGATAAAACCGGCCAATTCGGCACCGTTTACAGTAGTATTATTTTTAGGGACAAAATTTACCTTGGTACCAATCAGGGATTGTTTTTTAGCAAATGGAGTCCGAAAAGCAATTCGGCAGATTTTAATTTTTCTTTCATCCCTAAATCTCAAGGGCAAGTTTGGGATTTATCAGTTGTTGATGACGAACTGATATGCGGACATAACGACGGCACTTTTAAGATTTCGGACGCGACTCTGGAGAAAATATCTTCAGTTAGCGGTGGTTGGACGCTTCAGCGCTTAACATCAAATCCAAGTTTGTTCATTCAAGGAACTTATACTGGTTTGGCACTATTTGCGAAAACTTCGGGTAAACCGCTAAAATTTATTACAAAAATATCGGGTTTTGTGGAGCCTTCTCGTTACATACAGCAAGATAGTAAAGGTGATATCTGGGTAAGCCAAGCTTATAAAGGTCTTTATAAACTTACCTTGAGTAGCGACTATAGGCATGTAAGCAAAATAGATTATTTTGATAAAAAGAATGGCCTTCCCAGTAATTTCAACATCAATATCTTCAACTTAGAAAACAAGATTGTGTTTTCCTCTAATAATGGGTTTTTTACCTATGATGAGTTTAGCGATAAGTTTTCTAAATATGCTGTGCTAAACAATAGTTTAGGAACTTTTGCCACTTCAAATAAAATAATCGACGCAGGTAATAAATCTTACTGGTTTATAAACCATGGAAAAACAGCACTGGTCAATTTTTCGAAAGTAGGAAAGATAACGATAGATTCTAGCCAATTTAGTCAGCTAGATGGCAGAATGGTGCAGTTTTATGAAAACATTAGTAGAATAGGCGCTCAGCGGTATTTAATTAGTGTAGATGATGGGTTTGTGATTTATAGTGCTGGCGGTGCTCTGGAGCAAAGGCAAACACCGTTGCCCAAGGTTCTTATCCGAAGAATAGACGACATTACCAATAAATACATTAACATTGCCGAGGATGCCGACAGCACCGCCGTTGCTTCGTTTAAAAACAGCCGCAACAACATTCGTATTTCTTTCTCCCTTCCTTATTATAGACAAGCCAAAATAAAATTTCAATACTTTTTGGAAGGTTATTCTAATGATTGGAGTGAGTGGAATTCTTACACGCAAAAAGATTTTACCAATTTGCAAAGCGGCAATTACGTTTTTAAAGTCAGAGCAAGGGTAAATGGCACAGAGGTGAGTCAGATAACAAGTTATCGATTTTCCATATTGAAAGCTTGGTATTTTAGATTATGGGCGATTGTTGCGTATTTGTTTTTGTTTGTTTTGCTATTAATTATGGGTAAAAAGATCTATGAACTCAAATTAAGTAAGGATAGCGAGCGGATAGCTTTGCAGTTAAAAAAAGAGCAAGAAGAGATTATAAAGCACAAAGCCGAAGCAAGCGAGCGTAACATCCATAAACTGCAGACGGAGAAGTTGCAAGCAGAACTATCCTCTAAAAGCAGAGAGCTTGCAAATTCTGCCATGAGCTTGGTTTACAAGAATGAATTGTTGCAGAAATTAAGCGAAGAAATCATCAAACTTAAAGATGGCCATGGCAAGCAATTGCCGGAAGATCAAACAAGAAAAATCCAAAAGGTAATTAACGATGGGATGAACGACGAGCGCGACTGGCATCTTTTCGAACATAGTTTTAATGAAGCTCACGAGAGTTTTTTTATCAAACTAAAAAAGCTACACCCCGCTCTCGTACCAAATGATTTGAAATTATGTGCATACTTGCATATGAATATGAGTAGTAAAGAGATGTCCTCTTTATTGAATATCTCCCTTCGAGGAGTAGAAATACGCCGTTATCGACTGAGAAAAAAGCTCGAAGTGCCACATGATAAAAATCTTTCTGAGTTTTTAATGGAGATCTAGCGCTACATCATCACCACACAAAATTCAAAAATTACCCCACAAAGCGCTTCGCTTTCTCAAAAGGTAATTCTCTT
Source organism: Pedobacter sp. UYEF25 (assembly GCF_054061655.1). NCBI lineage: Bacteria > Pseudomonadati > Bacteroidota > Sphingobacteriia > Sphingobacteriales > Sphingobacteriaceae > Pedobacter > Pedobacter sp. UYEF25. The sequence goes on from NZ_JBSSEL010000017.1 coordinate 67,138, forward strand.
AAAAAAACAGGTCTGAATTGATAAAAGTTAATTTTTTGACTATTCTCTAATGAATTTGTCGTGTCTCAAAATACCAGTTTCTAACGCTGACGTAATAATGTAGAGGTAGAGTTACTTGCACAACGTGTTTTTTATGTTCAGTTTTATACCATTCAACCAATTTAAAATATAAAAGGCATGAAAAAAATCTTTACTAAAGTTTATGTTCTTGCGCCATTTTTCTTACTCTTATTCAGCGCATCATTTGCACAAAATGTTACCGTTAAGGGTGTCGTGAGAGATGCAGGCGACAAAACCTCTCTACCAAGTGTGAGTGTTTTGGTAAAAGGAACAACGACAGGCATGCAAACTGATGCGAATGGAGCCTACAGCATCGCAGCACCTGCCGGGGCTACACTGGTGTTCACTTACATTGGCTACAATACTCAAGAAGTTGCAGTTGCGGGACAAACAACTGTTAACGTTTCACTAGCTTCTACCTCTAATGAGCTGCAGCAGGTAGTTGTCATTGGATATGGTACGCAGAAGAAAAGGGATGTTACAGGATCAATTACTAGCGTGAAAGGAACCGAAATTGAGAAATTTGCGGTAACCAATCCGGTTGCGGCATTGCAAGGAAAAGTGCCAGGATTAACCATCAGTAATGCCGGTAATCCCGGCTCCAGTCCGACAGTACGTATTCGCGGTATAAACAGCACCGGTGCTTCAAATGACCCCCTATACGTTGTAGATGGTATTTTTCAAACCAATATAGATTATCTAAACCCCGCTGATATCGAAACAATAGATTTGTTAAGGGATGCTTCCTCTATTGCTATTTTTGGTTTGAAAGGTGCGAACGGGGTGATAGCCATTACTACAAAACGCGCGGCTAAAGGGAAAACTACTGTTAATTTTCAGAGTACATTCGGCATACAGCATGTAGATAACGTTATTGATGTAGTAGATGCCGCTGGGTTTAAAAAATTATATTCTGCCCAGCTTGCAAATTTAAACGCAGCTCCGTTTGATTACACAAATTACACGGCCAACACAAACTGGCAAAACCAAATTTTTAGAGATGCGGTAATTAACACGAACTCATTAAGCATTTCAAATAGTGGTGAAAAAAGTACGACCTTGCTAAACATTGGCTACAACAACCAAGACGGAGTTTTGAAAAGTAACAATTTCAAAAAATTTGTTGCCCGATTAAGCGAGGAAATAAGGATAACGGATAATATTAAAGTGGGTGGCGATTTAACAGGCTATCACTTCATCAATACGCCGACCGCTGCAGATTTAAATAATGCGCTTTGGGCGGCTCCAATTATTCCAATTCAAACAGGTGCCGATACCTATTATAGTTTACCTTCTTTTCAAAGAGCACAGGTAATTAATCCTGTTGCACGGTTAAATAGAGGCGCAGGTACAGCGGTTGATGCAGGATTTAGGTTTACAGGGGGCGTGTTTGCTGAAATTAAGTTCTTAAAGGATTTTACGTTAAGATCTAGCTTTAATACAGACTTAGGTTTTAATAACGCAAGAAGATTTACGCCGCTTCCATATACTTTTATCAACCTTGGTGAAGGCACAAATGCAACCAGTACCTATTTCGACACGACCGCAAAAACAACAGTTGAGCAAGAAGCAAATGAAAATCGAAAATACCAACAAGATCATACTATAACTTACAATAAAGTTTTTGATGGCGGTCATACATTGACAGCTCTGGTTGGTTTTTCTTCTTATTCTTTCAACATCACTAACCTAAAAGGATCTCGTCGGGATACTACATTGAATGTGCCGTTTAACTCCAATCTATGGTATATTAGTGCCATTAACGCCAATAATCCGACTTTTAACGATGGCAGTGGCTCTACAGAAACCAACCTTGGTGCATTTGGCCGTATTAATTACGCTTACAAAAATAAGTATTTGCTAAATGCAACTATCAGGAGAGATGGTAACTCAAGATTTGCGCCTGCAAACAGATGGGGAACTTTTGGAAGCGTTGGTTTAGGTTGGGTAGCGAGCGATGAAGATTTTTTTGAAAACAACTTAAAGGGCATAAACTTTTTGAAGTTTAGAGCCTCTTACGGATATCTTGGAAATGCAAACTCACTGACAGATAATGTTTATCAAGTTGGATTAAACAACGGTGCGACCGCTGTATTTGGCGATAATGTTTATACCGCCGTAGCTCCTGCATATACCGCAGATCCTAACTTACAATATGAAGTTGTGAAAGGCTTCGACTTAGGTTTGGAAGCTAGAGCATTAAATAATCGGTTGAGCTTAGATTTAGGAGTGTTTGATAAAACAACAAGTAAAATCATTAGTAACATTATTCTGCCAGGCACAAACTTAGGGTATATTACTAACCTAGGTAGTATCTCTAACAGAGGTGTAGAAGCTAGTATAGGATGGAATGATAATATTGGATCTGATTTCAGCTACGGGGTTAATGGTAATTTTAGCTATGTGAAAAATAACGTCAAGTCGCTTGGACTTACCAACTTTCAGTTGTTGGGTAACGGAGGTGTAAATGTTACCGAAACAGGTAATTCTATCGGCTATTTTTATGGATATAAGCAAACTGGCATATATCAAACTACCGCAGATTTGGATAAACAAGCGCATTTGTCTAATTCCTTGCCGGGAGATATTGCTTACAAAGACATTAACGGAGACGGTGTAATTACCCCTGCAGATAGAACATATCTAGGAACTCCTTTTCCGCCTTACAGCTATGGATTAAGCGTTTCTCTGGGATACAAAGGATTTGACGCTGTGGTAGAAGGACAAGGTGTTGCAGGTAACAAAATCTACACCCAAAGACGTACTAGCAACTTTGCAATTTTAAATTACGAAACCAACCGACTTAATGCTTGGACTGTTCCTGGTTCAACCAATGTTGAGCCAATTTTGGATAATTCGCGGGGTAACAACCTGCTATTTAGTTCATATTACTTAGAATCTGGTTCATACTTTCGTTTGCGTAACCTACAATTAGGTTACACATTTTCGAAAAATATGTTAGGCAAAGTAGGTATTCAAAAACTACGGGTATTTGTAAGTGGTCAAAACGTTAAAACTTGGAGTAGAGTCACTGGTTATAGCCCCGAAGCACAAATAGGTAATGTTTTATCTAGTGGTGCAGACAATGGCGTTTATCCGGTACCTGCAATTTATTCTCTAGGCTTGAACGTAACTTTATAACAAATCATTTAATTCATAGAAAATGAAAAATATTAAATTCCGAATTGGAATTGTGGTCACCACAATTATAATTTTATCCGCAGCAACAGGCTGCAAAAAATTTTTAGATACAGAAAAGCAAGGCACATATACGACCGATAATTATCCTTATCCTTCAGGCGCCGGGCCTTATGACACGTTTCTATTTGGTGCATATAATGATTTGAGGTCATATGACGTCCATTGTACCGGTTTCTTTTTAGCGACCAATGTTAGAAGTGATGATGCAGATAAAGGAAGTACTCCTGGTGATGGTGGCGCAGACGCGAATAGTTTTGATACTTTCCCTGTGCTTCCAAGCAACGGTATTGTAAATGGCATGTGGGTGGGCTATTTGAGTTTCATTGCCAAATGTAACAACGTTATAGATCAAGTGGATAACAATCCGGCAATTGTTGCAGCCGAGCCAATTAAGATACAATCAAAGGCAGAAGCGCGCTTTATGAGAGGCTATGCTTACTTTAACCTAGTTCGCTTTTTTGGTAGAGTTCCTATAATTGACAAGGTACTTACGGTTTCTGCCGTGAATGTTCCGCAGAGTTCACCCGCCCAAATTTATGCCTTTATTGAAAGTGATTTACAATTTGCAGCAGCAAACTTGCCCGCAAGTTGGGATAAGAAATTTGTTGGCCGCGCAACGAGTGGTATGGCAAACGGTATTTTGGCAAAAGTTTACTTAACGCAACAAAAATGGGCAATGGCAATGGCTTCAGCTAACGCAGTAATGACCTCTGGTCAATATGATTTGTCAACTCCATATGATAAGATTTTTGGTGAATCTGGCGAAAATAGCAAAGAATCTGTTTTTGAAGTTCAAGCAACAGCAAGTGCAACTGTACCAACAGCTAATGGCGTTCAGATTAACCAGTTTCAGGGAGTCAGAGATGGTGGAGTGTGGAATTTAGGTTTTGGATGGAACGTCCCTACATCTTATTTGGAAGCAGCTTATGAGCCAAACGATCCCAGAGAAGCTAGAACTTTTTTAAGAAGAAGTACTGCCACAACGACTTACCAAACTGTTTATGGTGAAACTACTCCTACCACTTGGAACAATCCCATTTATAACCAAAAAGTTTATACAAATCCTGCTTTCAGATCACTCTACAACGATATGTCTGGTTATTGGATGAATATTCGCATTCTTCGTTATGCCGACGTCGTGTTAATGTATGCAGAAGCGGCAAATGAGCTGGGAGGAGCAGCGAACATTACTTTGGCATCTAGCGCATTAAATAGCGTACGGCTTCGAGCAAGAAATGGCAATTTGGCTATTTTACCAGATGTTGCGGCTGCGAGCCAAGTTGCATTACGCACTGCAATACAGCATGAAAGACGAATTGAATTGGCAATGGAATATGACCGATTTTTTGATTTGGTACGTTGGGGACAATCACAAAGTGCATTGGCCGCCGGTGGCAGGGCTGGTTTTGTTGCTTCTCGAGATAATTTGTTGCCAATCCCTCAAACTCAAATTGATTTAAGTAAGGGTGTACTCACTCAAAATTTAGGTTATTAATCTTTAAATTAAGGAAAATGAAACTTTCAAATCAAAATAAAATTTATTTTTTGGGTTTAGTAATGTCGTTAGCAACCTTTTCGTCCTGCAAAAAGAGCGATAATCCAAACAATCTGCCAAGCGTAAATCCTCAAGATTATGTCGGAAAAATTGATGGCTTTGCATCATCGGATGAAATCTACTCTAAAAATCTTGTTGCTTATTGGCCATTTGACGGAAGCAAAAATGAAATGAAATCAAGTGCTGCGCCTACATCTTCTGCCGGCGATACCTTCATACCAGGAGGTATTAAGGGTCAGGCATTAAGTTTAACAAATGGATATGTCTATTACGGAAAACAGTTTGATGCCTTGAAGGCAAGTACCTTTCAAAGCTTTACCATAAGTGCTTGGGTGCAAATACTAAACAACGGTAGCAAAAAGACAATGCTGTTTCAGATTGCGAGACCTGGTATGTTTGACGGAAGCGTAAATTTTATCTTAGAAACTCAGGCCAATCCAGCAAGTAATATTACTTATTTACAAATCCATCCAACTTTTTCTACAGTTGGTGGCGGTACCCAGGATAATATAAACAATTATGGTGCAACCAATGTGTCGCCAGCAATTGGGGCAAATAAGTGGATAAACATTACTATTACTTATGATGCAAGTGCGGGAACGTTTAATATTTGGGGAAACGCTGCGAAGATTGGCAATTATCCCGATAGAGGGACAGGTGATGCGCTGTTTAAATCTTATGAACCTAATGAAATCATAATTGGTGGCAATTATAATGTCATTCCTGGAAAATCTGTTAATACCGACACGAGTTTTGCACCTATGACTGGTTCTATTGATGAGATCAGAGTTTTCAACACCGTGCTGCCCGATGCGTATATCAAAACGCTTTACACCCTTGGAGTAGCTGGGAAATAAACCATCCAATTCAGGCTAAGCTTTCTTAAGCCCGAATTTTCAAAAATTAACATTAAGATGTTACAGCGTTATTTTAAATTTTGCCTTCCATTGTTTGTGTTGATCATTTTAGGTAATCTAAATGGCTGCAAAAAGGGAAGTTCTGCTACGGAAAAGCCGCAGGATGCTCAACTGTCTTTTACTGTTGATGGCACATACAACGGAACGCTATCCTACAAAAGCGTTAGTGTAAAGCCAAAAATTTCGATTAACTTCTCGCAGCCAATAGATGCAAATTCAGTAACTAAAATTAATTGGAAAACCATTGCAGGCCAAGAAGTTTCTTTTCAATCTAGTTTTAGCAACGATAATAAAATACTCACGCTTTCCCCACTCGTTGATTTAGCGTCTTTCGAAAATTATCTCGTAGTAGTATCTGGCGATTTGATGACCCAAGCGGGCGGTAAAATCTCAAACCCTCTAGAGATACAACTGCAGACAGGTTTGGACTCCAAAGATAAATTTCCGAAAATCTCCGATGATGATTTGCTAACCCTCATCCAAAAACAAACCTTTAAGTATTTTTGGGAATTTGCACACCCAATTAGTGGATTGGCAAGAGAGCGCAATACGTCTGGAGATGTCGTAACGATAGGCGGCTCCGGCTTTGGGATCATGTCTATAGTAGTTGGAATTGATCGAAATTTTATCAGCAGAGCTGATGGATTGGCCAGACTCCAAAAAATAGTGGGATTTCTTAAAACTTCGGATACGTTTCATGGTGCATTTCCGCATTGGTTAAATGGAAACACCGGAAAGGTAGTTCCTTTTAGCGCAAAGGACGACGGTGCAGATTTGGTCGAAACTTCTTTTTTGATGCAGGGTTTGATTGTTGCGAGACAGTTTTTCGCCGGAAATAGTGCGCAAGAAAATCAATTAAGGACAGATATTAATGCGTTAAACAGTAGGGTAGAATGGGACTGGTTTAGACAAGGCGATCAACAAAAGCTTTTTTGGCATTGGAGCCCAACTTATAATTGGGACATTAATTTACAGGTAAAAGGCTGGAATGAAGCATTAATGGTTTACGTGTTGGCCGCTTCGTCGACCACGCACGGCATTCCAAAGTCTGTGTACGACAATGGTTGGGCGGAAAATGGCGCAATTAAGAATGGAAACACATTTTATGGCGTTTCTTTGCCACTAGGACCTCCAAACGGTGGGCCACTTTTCTTTGAGCATTATTCCTTTCTATGCATTAATCCTTCCGGATTGAAGGACGCATATGCAGATTATAGCGTGCAAACGGTTGCTCATACCAAAATCAATTACAATTATTGTGTTGCCAATCCGAAGAATTTTGTCGGCTATTCTAAAGATTGTTGGGGCTTAACCGCCAGTGATATCAATGGCGGCTACACGGCAAGTGCGCCAGATAACGATCGAGGATATATTGCGCCAACTGCCGCAGTTTCCTCCATTGCGTACACGCCAACAGAGTCTATGGCTGCCATCAGGTTTTTTTATTATAAACTTGGCGACAAAATGTGGGGAGATTATGGTTTTAAAGATGCTTTTTCGCTTACAGATCCTTGGTTTGCAGATTCGTATTTAGCGATAGATCAAGGCCCACAGATAGTTATGATTGAAAACTATCGCAGCAAGCTCATCTGGAATTTGTTTATGAGCGCTCCCGAAGTAAAAGTGGGCATGCAAAAACTAGGTTTTACAAGTCCTAACCTATAATTTAGGAAATTTATGAAAAACAAAAAACTGGTTTTAGTTGCCTCTTTTTTCATTGCATGTTTTTTTTTGCAATGTAAGGCGCAGCAATTTGAAACCATTTCAGCAGCTCCTTCCATAAAAAAAAACCTTACCGATGAGCAACTTCTTGATGTCGTTCAAAAGCAAACTTTTCAATATTTTTGGGATGGTGCGGAACCAAATTCTGGTGCAGCCAGAGAGCGATATCATGTAGACAATGTCTATCCGCAAAACGATAAAAGCACAGTAACAACTGGCGCAACCGGTTTTGGGGTGATGGCCATCCTCAGCGCCATCGATCGTAAATATATAAAACGAGAGGTTGGCGTAAATCGGCTGACAAAAATGCTTGATTTCTTGGGTAAAGCCGATCGATTTCACGGTGCCTGGCCACATTGGCTCAATGGCGAAACAGGTAAAGTAATTCCATTTGGACAAAAAGACAATGGTGGAGATTTAGTGGAAACTTCATTCTTGGCACAAGGGCTCATTTGTATAAGCGAATATTTTAAAAACGGATCGGAAAAAGAACAAATTCTGGCAAAAACTGCGGATATTCTTTGGAGAGCTATAGACTTCGATTGGTATAGAAACGGAGGTCAGAATGTATTATTTTGGCATTGGTCACCAGAGTATAACTGGCAAATGAATTTCCCCGTAAAAGGATATAACGAATGTTTGATTATGTATGTGTTGGCCGCTTCTTCCCCTACACATACCGTTCCTGCTAAGGTATACCATGAAGGTTGGGCTCGAAATGGTGCCATAAGAACAAGTTTTGATGTTTATGGACGCCATTTTACTTTGGATTATCAGGGTGAAAAAAATAACGTTGGACCATTATTTTGGGCTCAATATTCTTATTTGGGTCTCAATCCCAAAGGCTTAAAAGATAGATATGCCAATTATTGGCAAAACAATGTAAATCAAACTTTAGCCATCCACGATTATTGCGTGGCGAATCCAAAAGGCTACAAAGGTTACGGGGTAAATTCTTGGGGCTTAACCGCCAGTTATTCGGTTAATGGCTATTCTGCACATACCATCAATAACGATTTGGGCGTAATTTCGCCCACTGCTGCCATATCCTCCATTCCCTATACTCCAAAAGAATCTATTAAAGTGATCAGGCATCTTTATGAAGATTTAGGCGACAAAGTTTGGGGCAAATACGGGTTTTATGATGCTTTCTCCGAAACGGCGAACTGGTATCCGAAACGTTATTTGGGAATTGATCAAGGGCCAATGGTCGTAATGATTGAAAATTATAGGTCTGGATTGCTTTGGAAATTATTTATGAAAAGCGAAGATGTACGTAAAGGATTAAAAAAATTGGGTTTTGAAAGTGCTAACTTGACGAGGTAGAAATGAAGCACTTTAGAGAATTTGTATCGCTTATTCTATTTTTGACTATCTCCGGTGTTTCCTACGCGCAGCAGCAAACCTATTGCAATCCTATAAATCTGGATTATACCTACATGATTTATAATGCTGATAAGGGCCTTTCTTACCGTTCTGGAGCCGATCCGGCCGTGGTAAAATTTAGAGGCGAATATTATATGTTCGTTACCAGATCTTTGGGTTATTGGCATTCTATAAATTTAACCAATTGGGATTTCATCACACCAGAAAAATGGTATTTTCAAGGTTCTAATGCGCCCGCAGCCCATAATTATAAAGATTCTATTTTATACGTAACAGGAGATCCATCTGGGTCTATGAGTCTCTTATATACTGATAATCCAAAAAAAGGAGATTGGAAAGCGACGCCTTCCATTTTAACCGATTTACAGGATCCAGATTTATTTATCGATGATGATGAAAAGGCCTATATGTTTTGGGGTTCATCCAATGTTTTTCCTATCCGAGGAATCGAATTAGATAGAAATAACAATTTTATCCCGATAGGAAAGCCTACTGAACTTTTCAAATTAGATGAAGTAAAACACGGTTGGGAGCGTTTTGGTGAAAATCACATTTCTGCCTTAAAGGGGTACATAGAAGGTGCTTGGCTTAGTAAACACAACAACAAATATTACATGCAGTATGCTGCTCCCGGAACAGAATTTAACGTTTATGGAGATGGTGTTTATACAGCTGATAAGCCGTTGGGGCCGTATACTTATGCACCCAATAATCCTGTTTTTTATAAGCCTGGTGGCTTTATCAATGGTGCAGGGCATGGAAGTACTGTAGTTGGTCCCGGCGGCCATTACTGGCATTATGCGTCGATGGCTGTTTCTGTAAACGTAAATTGGGAGCGCAGGTTATGTGTTTTCCCAACATGGTTTGATAAGGACGGTCTTATGTATGGAAACACGTCTTTTGGAGATTATCCGCATTATGCGCCATCTGTTCCAGATAAACAGGGTGCCTTTGCCAACTGGATGTTATTGTCGTATAAAAAACCGGCTCAAGCGAACGCTTCAGTAGACACTTTTAAGGTGAGCAACGTAACAGATGAAAATGTTAAATCTTTTTGGTTGGCGAAAGCTAACGACGACAAGCAGTGGGTGCAGATAGATTTACTCAGTGCTTCAAAAGTTTATTCCATTCAGATTAATTACCATGATTACCAGTCTAATTTATACGGCAGACCAGCCAATATGCATCACCGCTATTTTATAGAAGGTTCTTTAGACGCAAAAAAATGGATAACCATTGTAGATAGAAAAAATAGCTTTAGCGATGTGCCAAATGATTATGTGGAACTCGAAACTCCCCAGACTGTGCGCTTTGTGAGGTATAGAAATATCCATGTGCCCACAACAAATTTAGCCATTTCGGGTTTGCGAGTGTTCGGAATAGGGATTGGCAAAAAGCCAGAAATGGTTAAAAATTTTAAGGTTGACAGACATGCGGATCAACGAGATGCAATCATTACCTGGAACAAAGTTAAAGAAGCTCAAGGTTACAATGTAAAATGGGGTATTGCCCCGGATAAATTGTACAACTCTTGGCTCGTGTATGAGGAGAATAAGCTAGATCTTAGAAGTTTAAACATCCATCAAGAGTATTATTTTACCATCGAAAGTTTTAACGAAAATGGGATTTCCAATGCCGTGAAGCCATTTAAAATCAATTAATATGAAAAAATTAGCGACTGCAATTTTTACTTTGCTTTTTTCTTTTAGCCTGCATGCCCAGCAAACAGCTAACGCTCCTTTTCAGGCGGAGATAAATGCTTTTAAAGCAGCCGATAAATCGTCTATGCCTTCTAAAGGTGGAATTTTATTTATCGGGAGCTCTTCGCTGCGCAAATGGACGGATTTAGAAAAAGTTTATGCGGATTACCATGCCATCAACAGAGGTTTTGGAGGTTCGACTTTACTCAATGCCATTTATTTTGCTGATGACATTATTTTTCCATATCAAGCTAAGCAAATCATTGTATACAGCGGCGAAAACGACATTGCTGAGGGTGCAAGTGCAGAGATTACAGAAGATAGATTTGAAATTCTTTTTGACATCATCAGGAAGAAAATGCCGAAAGTTCCGATCGCATTTATTTCTATCAAACCCAGCCCAAGTAGAGAAAAGTTTATGCCCGAGTTTTTGTATGCAAATGCATTAATAAAAACTTTTTTAGCCAAGCAAAGCAAGACAGATTTCATTAACGTTTACAACAATATGCTTATGGCGGATGGGAAACCAATGCCTAATATTTTCTTAGACGACAATTTACACATGAACCAAAAAGGCTATGACATTTGGATTAAAGCAATTACTCCTTTCTTATTAAAATAAACTCCTAAAAAACTTCAAAATGAAATCAATAAAATGCATCACCATATTACTCCTCATTGGAAACATGTGTGTTTTTGCACAGAAAAAGTCTGCTACCAAATCCACGCAGATGGATCAGTTTGTAAAATCTTTAATGTCTAAAATGACTGTCGAAGAAAAAATTGGTCAATTAAATTTATTAACCGGCGGAGAGGCAACCACAGGATCTGTAGTAAGTACCGATGTGGAGCAGAAAATTGCAGCTGGGCAAGTGGGTGGTATTTTTAGCATGACCACCCCAGAAAAAATAAGAAGAACCCAAGAAGCCGCGCTGAAAAGTCGGTTAAAAATTCCTATGATTTTTGGACAAGATGTTATTCATGGCTATAAAACTGTTTTCCCAATTCCTTTGGCACTTGCGGCAAGTTGGGATTTGCCAATGATTCAAAATACGGCTAGAATTGCTGCACAAGAGGCTAGCGCAGATGGATTAAACTGGACGTTCTCGCCCATGGTCGACATTTCTCGCGATCCGCGTTGGGGACGCATTTCTGAGGGAAGCGGAGAAGATCCTTATTTGGGCTCCGAGATTGCAAAAGTAATGGTCAAGGGATATCAAGGCGACGATCTATCTAAAAACAATACACTTATGGCTTGTGTAAAACACTTTGCCTTATACGGCGCAGTGGAAGCCGGAAGAGAGTATAATACGGTTGATATGAGCAAAGACAGAATGTACAACGACTATTTCCCGCCGTATAAAGCTGCAATTGATGCGGGCGCCGGTAGCGTAATGGCTTCATTTAACGACATCAACGGCGTTCCCGCTACCGCTAATAAGTGGTTGTTAACTGAGGTATTGCGCAAAGAATGGGGTTTTAAAGGGTTTGTTGTTTCAGACTATACCGGCGTTAACGAACTTACTGCACATGGGCTAGGTAATTTGCAACAAGTGAGCGCCAAATCTCTCACCGCAGGTACTGATATGGATATGGTTGGCGAAGGCTACTTAACTACACTTAAAAAGTCTTTGAATGAAGGTAAAGTAACCATGGCGCAAATAGACAATGCCTGCCGGTTAATCTTAGAAGCCAAATACAAACTCGGCCTGTTCGCAGACCCGTTTAAATATTGCAGTGAGGAACGTGCGAAAACCGAAATTTTAACACCCGCAAACTTGAAAGCGGCTCGTGCCGCAGCAGCAGAAACGTTTGTGTTGCTAAAAAATGAAAACAACATTTTACCATTAAAGAAAACAGGTTCTATAGCCGTTATTGGTCCACTTGGAAATACTAAACCGAATATGGTAGGCACCTGGAGTGTAAACGCCGATTTGAGTGTGGTTTCAACTTTAGTAGAAGGCATTCAGCGCGTAGCTGGTAAAGAAGTAAAAGTGACCTATGCCTTAGGCGCTAATTTAACTGCTGATTCGGTGCTGCAAAAAAACAGTACTATGTTTGGGCGTGACATTCCTCGAGACAACAGGCCAGAGCAGGAAGTAATAGCGGATGCATTGAAAGTGGCAAACAAAGCAGATGTAATTGTAGCCGCCTTGGGAGAATCTTCAGAAATGAGTGGCGAAGCATCGAGCAGAACAAATATCGATGTTCCAGACGTGCAAAAAAGATTGTTGGCTGCATTGCTAAAAACTGGAAAACCCGTGGTGTTGGTCTTGTTTTCTGGCAGACCATTGGCCATAAAAGAAGAAAGTGAAACCGTACCCGCCATTTTAAATGTGTGGTTTGGAGGTACAGAAGCAACAAGTGCCATAGGTGACGTACTTTTTGGAGATGTAAATCCATCTGGTAAGCTGCCTGCTACTTTTCCTCAAAACGTTGGTCAGGTGCCTCTATATTATGCACATAAAAATACTGGCAGACCACTGCCTGCGGGTGCGTGGTTTTCAAAGTTCAAATCAAATTATCTCGATGTAAGCAACGAACCGCTCTATCCATTTGGCTTTGGTTTAAGTTATACTACGTTTAGTTATGGTGATGTGAAATTAAATGCCAATAATTTAAGTGCTGGAAAACCAATTACAGCAACAATTAGCATTACAAATTCTGGAAAAATGGCTGGTAAAGAAGTGGTACAAATGTACATCCAAGATTTAGTTGGTAGCAGTACTAGGCCTGTAAAAGAGCTTAAAGGGTTTCAGAAAATCAGTTTAAACCCCGGTGAGACGAAAGAAGTAAGTTTTAACATTTCTGAGAACGATTTAAAATTCTACAATGCTGATCTTAAATACTTAGCCGAACCAGGAGATTTTAAAGTTTTTATCGGTACCAATTCCGCCGACGTGAAAGAAGCAAATTTTAAACTAAGCAAATAAATCCTTATAATGCACAATGATTAAGTTAGTTGGTTTCGTTTTCTCATGTTTTTTAACCGCTGCGGGCCTCAACAGTTTTGCACAAGACAGTACTTCATTTAAAGAAGTAGTGTTTGCCAAAAATGAAGACACACTTTCTTTCCGCATCCTTTATCCATTGAATTTCGATGCTACAAAAAAGTATCCCATCCTATTCTTCCTGCATGGTTCAGGAGAGCGTGGCAACGATAATAGAAGTCAATTGGTGCATGGAAGTGCGCAGTTTTTAAAAGATAGTGTCCGCAATGCTTTTCCTTCCATAGTGATTTTTCCGCAATGTCCTTCCAAAGACTCTTGGTCCGACGTTGGTATCGTGACCGAGAACGGAAAACGAACCTTCAATTTTAAAAAATCAGGGAAACCCACAAAGTCCATGCATGCGCTTTTGGCTGTGGTGAAAGATTTTCTTCTTAAGGATTATGTAGATAAAAAGCAAGTATACGTTGGCGGTTTATCCATGGGTGGTATGGGAACTTATGAAATATTGAGGAGAAGGCGGCATACATTTGCGGCGGCTTTTGCCATTTGTGGTGGAGATAATTTAGCCAACGTTAAAAAATTTAAACAGGTACCGCTTTGGATTTTCCATGGTGCAAAAGACGATGTGGTAGATCCTGCGTTTTCAATTGCCATAGCTAATCGGTTGAAGGGCTTTGGCGATGAAGTGAAATTAACCATCTATCCAGATGCGGGCCACAACAGTTGGGATAGCGCCTTTGCAGAACCTAAATTTTTGCCTTGGTTGTATAGTCACAAGAAATAGCCTTGATTCCTCAACGGGTTTACAATGTTTTGGGCGTTACCCTGAAAAGGGGTCGCGCTTTCCGTTCCAATCTTTTTGTTCGTTCCTCACAAAAAGGATTTCCTCTGCAATCGCTAACCAAGGTGCAACAAGCCACAAAATTTAGCCTCTTACAGATTACATCCCTGCGTGTTTTTGCTTACAAAAACTCGGAGGGATTGAATGTTTATAGAAAATATGGATGTATAGGATTTGTGCGACCGATTAGGGGGTAAGGGAATATACAATCGAACGGAAAAATAAATAATTGAAGTGTTCCGGTTCGTTTCGCTAATTTGGCATTTGTTTTTTGGCGTCTGCTCAGCGCGCTAACAACAGAAACGGCATCTTTTTGGGCTTTTTTTTTGCCTAAAAAATACAGTGGATGGCGTGTTAAAGCGCCCAAATTTTTATCGAAATAACTGCTGCTTATCCCAAACTAAACATTCTTTACAGAACAATAGAAAAGCGTTATGTCAATTTTTTTATATTTGTATCGAGACAAAACAAGATAAAATTATGCTAAAAGGATTTTTTAATGTGCCGGAGCCTGTAAACGAACCAATTTTAAATTACGCGCCGGGCAGTAAGGAACGTGAGCTCTTAAAAAGTGCACTTGCCGAGGCGCGTGCCCAAGAGTTGGAGATTCCAATGTACATTGGAGGGGAAAAGTTTTTTACAGAAAAAAAAGGAACATTATCGCCACCACACGATCATAAGCATGTGTTGGGGACTTATAGTATCGGCGACAAAACGCACATCAATAAGGCCATTGAGGCTGCTCTAGGGGCAAAAACAGCATGGGAAAATTTATCGTGGGAACATAGAGCGTCAATTTTTTTGAAGGCAGCAGATTTAATTGCTGGGAAATATCGGTATAAGTTAAATGCAGCAACGATGCTCGGACAAAGTAAAAATGCTTATCAGGCAGAAATCGATGCGGCTTGCGAACTGATTGATTTTTTACGGTTCAACGTTGGCTATATGGCCGAAATTTACAAACAACAGCCACCGGTTTCTCCACGTGGCGTTTGGAATAGGGTTGAACAACGCCCTTTAGAGGGTTTTGTATTTGCGCTTACGCCGTTTAATTTTACGGCCATTGCTGCAAATCTACCGGCTTCAGCAGCGATGATGGGCAATGTGGTGGTTTGGAAACCGGCAGATACCCAAATATATGCCGCAAACTTATTGATGGAAATCTTTATAGAAGCTGGCGTTCCGGATGGTGTTATAAACCTAGTTTATGCAGACGGACCAGAAACTGGCGAGGTGATATTTAATCATAAAGATTTCGCTGGCATTCATTTTACAGGTTCTACCAAGGTATTTCAAGAAATTTGGAAGACTATAGGAACCAATATCCATAAATATAAATCGTATCCACGCATTGTTGGCGAAACCGGCGGAAAGGATTTTATCCTTATTCATCCTTCTGCGCAGGTGGACGTTTCTAGTACGGCAATTGTGCGTGGAGCATTCGAATACCAAGGACAAAAATGCTCTGCTGCGAGTAGGGTTTACATTGCCAAAAGCTTGTGGCCCGCCATTAAGGAAAAATTGATTTCAGATTTGGCAAGCTTTAAAATGGGCGGGACTGAAGATTTCAGCAATTTCATAAACGCTGTTATCGACGAGCGGTCTTTTGACAAACTGGCTAAATACATTGATGCAGCCAAAGCAGATAACGGGGTAGAAGTGATTGCCGGTGGAAATTACGATAAGAGTAAAGGCTATTTTATAGAACCAACAGTATTAGTTGCAGACGACCCGAAATATACGACCATGTGCGAGGAGCTCTTTGGTCCGGTATTAACCGTCTATGTTTATGAGGATAAGGATTTTGATGCGGTTTTGGAACTGATTGATACCACTTCGCCTTATGCATTAACTGGTGCCGTAATTGCGCAAGATAGATATGCAATTGAGAAAGCTAGCCATGCACTACGCAATGCTGCAGGTAATTTTTACATCAATGATAAGTGCACTGGCGCGGTTGTAGGTCAGCAGCCATTTGGTGGCGCTCGGGGTTCTGGTACAAATGATAAGGCTGGATCTATGATAAATTTATTGCGTTGGGTATCTCCGCGTACAATTAAAGAGGTATTCGACTCGCCAACAGATTACCGTTATCCCTTTTTGGCACAAGACTAAATCTTAGTGTTTTTTGACCTATAAAAACGACCGAGAAGTGTTGTTTTTATAGGTTTGTTGATTTAAAGAAAGCGTTTATATTTGTCGGGAGAGATGCCCTTAACAATTCCAGTATTTACACACAAATTAGTTTAAAATGTACAAATCGCTACAGCCCATTCTTCAAAAAGAGTTAGAGGAAATAGAAAATGCCGGTCTTTATAAAAGGGAGCGCATCATTGTAACACCACAGGGGGCCGACATCAAGGTGAAAGGTGGTGGTGATGTGATCAACTTTTGTGCAAACAATTACCTGGGGCTTTCTTCTCACCCCAAAGTACTAGAAGCAGCAAAAAGAGCTATAGATGAGCATGGTTACGGCCTGTCTTCTGTGCGATTTATCTGCGGAACGCAAGATGTACACAAAGCGCTGGAAGCAAAATTATCTGCCTTTTTAGGTATGGAAGATACCATTTTATATGCAGCAGCTTTTGATGCAAATGGTGGTGTTTTCGAACCATTATTCGGTGCCGATGATGCCATTATTTCTGATGAATTGAACCATGCTTCGATTATCGATGGTGTAAGGCTTTGCAAGGCGCAACGTTTTCGCTATAAAAATGCGGATATGGAAGATTTGGAGCAGCAACTTATTGCGGCCAAAGATTGTCGGACCAGAATTATAGTTACTGATGGTGCTTTTTCTATGGATGGTTCGGTTGCGCCTTTGGACAAAATTTGTGACCTAGCCGATAAATATGATGCCTTGGTTATGATTGATGAATGCCATTGCAGTGGTTTTATAGGTAAAACCGGTCGTGGAACGCACGAACATTTTGGCGTAATGGACAGGGTAGATATTATTACCGGGACTTTGGGCAAAGCGTTGGGTGGCGCTTCAGGAGGCTTTACGTCGGCGAAAAAAGAAATTGTAGCCATGTTACGCCAGCGATCTAGGCCTTATTTATTTTCGAATACGTTGGCACCTGCCATTGCCGGCGCATCAATTGCAGTGTTGGATATGCTTAGCGAGACAACGGATTTGCGAGATAAATTGGAAATGAACACCAAATATTTTAGAGAAAAAATGACGGCTGCTGGTTTCGACATTAAGCCGGGCTTCCATCCAATTGTTCCAGTAATGCTGTATGATGCAAAGATTGCCCAAACTTTCGCTGAAAAAATGCTCGGCGAAGGCATTTACGTTGTTGGTTTCTTTTATCCTGTGGTGCCAAAAGATAAAGCTAGGATTAGAGTGCAGATTTC
Organism: Pedobacter sp. UYEF25; assembly: GCF_054061655.1. NCBI lineage: Bacteria > Pseudomonadati > Bacteroidota > Sphingobacteriia > Sphingobacteriales > Sphingobacteriaceae > Pedobacter > Pedobacter sp. UYEF25. The sequence goes on from NZ_JBSSEL010000017.1 coordinate 84,831, forward strand.
TGCAGGGCATGAGCGTCATCATCTAGATAAAGCGATACAAGCATTTACCAAGGTTGGGAAAGACTTGGGAGTGATTTAGAGCAAAGCTATGGGAGCAAGGAACAACTCGCAAAGATAAAGCGGCAATAATTTGTCTGAATATTTCAATTGCCAATGACAAAGATCAAAAATTACAGAGGCTGTAGAATAGCTACTTCTGACCTTTGTTGTAAAACCTGGTGTGTCGGTTCATTTTCTTGCAATAAATTGGCTAATACTTGTTTTTGAACCCGCTCAATAAAAAATAACAGTCAAAATAGCTGTATATTTGAAGCGATGTTACAGGAGAGAATTCAAAAATATACAGAAGAAATAAATCAGTTTGTTACCGAAAAGGCAGATGAGCTGGAACAGTTTCGTATCAAGTATTTAGGCTCTAAAGGAATCATTAAAGAGGTTTTTGAGGAGTTTAAAGCTGCATCCGTTGAGGAAAAAAAATCTTTGGGAAAGGTTTTAAATGCTTTTAAGCAAGTCGCAGAGCATAAATACCAAGCTTTAAAGGACGCTGAGATTGCAGATAAAGATACCGTAATAGCTGAACACATAGATTTAAGTTTACCTGGCGAAGGTTTCGATATTGGATCTCGTCATCCACTTGCACTTGTTAGAAGGGAAATTGTAGAAATTTTTGCTAAACTCGGTTTCGCCGTTGCCGAAGGTCCGGAAATAGAAGATGATTGGCACAATTTCTCTGCGTTAAATTTCCCCGAGGAACATCCAGCCAGAGATATGCAAGATACTTTCTTCATAAAAAAAGGTGGAGAAAAAGGTGATATAGCCTTACGCACGCATACTTCAAGTGTTCAAGTTCGAATGATGGAACAGGGCCAGCCGCCATTTCGGGCGATTATGCCCGGGCGTGTGTATAGAAATGAAGCCATTTCTGCCAGGGCACATTGTTTCTTTCATCAGATAGAAGGATTGTATGTAGATGAACAGGTTTCCTTTGCCGATTTAAAGCAGACCCTGTTTTATTTTGTCCAAGAATTGTATGGCGAAGGGACAGAAGTTCGTTTCCGTCCTTCCTACTTCCCATTTACAGAACCAAGTGCCGAAATGGATATTTCCTGCACCATTTGTAAAGGTGAGGGTTGCGGAATGTGTAAATACAGTGGGTGGGTGGAAATTTTAGGATGCGGAATGGTAGACCCAAATGTGTTGGAAAATTGCGGCATCGATTCCAAAAAATATAGTGGCTTTGCTTTTGGAATGGGTGTAGAGCGCATTGCAAATTTAAAGTTCGAGATTAAAGATTTGCGATTATTTTCAGAAAACGATCTTCGTTTTTTGAAACAATATAAATCTACTTTGATATAATGCGGCGCTATTGCGGTTTTTTGATTTGTGTGTTTTTGTTGTTCGGATGCGGGAAAGTGCAAGACTTTATTCCAGATGTACCCGTCAACTTTACTGCGCCCTTAACAGATCCGCGGTTAAGTCCTTTAAATACCGTTGGCGGCGCCGTAATTATCAATGGATATGGGATTTCTGGCATTATCATCAGCAAAACGCCATTTGGTGAATTTGTAGCTTACGATAGGACCAGCACCGTAAACCCTCAGAAGAAATGCGCAGTGGTTTTAGAATCAGGAGAATTTACTGTAACAGATCCCTGTTCTGGCGCTAAATTTTCGTTATTAGACGGATCTCCTGCAAAAGCGCCGGCTATTAGGTCTTTAAAACAATATTATGTTTCTATATCGGGAACAGTGTTACACGTAACAAATTAAAATGGAAGCTGAAAAAATTAAGGAAACCGTAAAAAAAGCAGCTAAAGAACTGTTTAGGAAATATGGTTACCATAAAACCAGCGTAAACGAGATTGCCAAAAAAGCACGTATTGCAAAAGCCACTATCTATAAATATTTCGACAGCAAAGAACAAGTACTGGATCAAATTTTAATGGACTATCTAGATGTAAATCTTAATGAGATTTTGCATCAAAAGGTAACCTATAAAAACGAAGAAGAACACCTAAAAGCGTTAGTCATGCGCACCAGTCGCCTGTCGTTTACGGTTTGTAACGAATTTATAGGTTGGGATTTTGTAAGAGAGAACGCAAACTCACAAGAATTTTTAAAACACCTATCAGATCAGCTCGAAGCGCTTTTACTCGCCGCATACCTAAAATTAGACAACTTTAAAAATAATCCATCTAGAAGAGAAGGTCTTGCATTTTTGTTAAAGGCAAGTAAAAGCATTGTGTTTTCTTTTGCATTTACCTCTGTGAGCGATGCCGATGTAAGAAAGAACTTTGTAAGTTTTCAAAAAGAGATTTTGCCTTTTTTAGTTAAGGCGGCATTGTAGTTATTCTGTTTTAACAAGGCAGGTCTGTCATTTGTAATTTGTATAAATCAAACCAAATTTATGCTTAATGTGCACAAACGCTGTCAATTTTTAAGAGCGATCAATTGATTGCGATCGAGAATTATACAATTGAAAGAAAAACCTGCCGCATCAACGAAGAGTGCTGCGCTGTACATTTCATAGAAATTAAATATTGGCTTTGTTTAGGATTTAGAGCTTAAATAGTGAAGTTATTTTATTGCATAATAAGATAAAACCGATTGGTCGTTAGAAAATTGTATCGTAAAAGATTTGACGATTTTACAAACAAAAAATCTAATAACTAAAAATAAATTGTATTTAAGCGCTTCTAAGGCTAATTTATTTCGGTAAACTTATCTTTCCCATAAAAACAGATGGCACGTCATTGCCGAAGTCAATCTTTTTTCCGGAAAGCGTTTCGTTGGCCAATATTGCAAAAAGTACAGCTTCTTTTGCGTCGGGATGAATGCCAAGTGCTGCCGTTGTATTGAACAATGTGTTAGGAATTTTTTCTTTTAATTTATCTACCAACAACGGGTTGTGCATCCCTCCTCCACTTATAAAAATTCGCACAGTTTGGCCGCTATCCATACATTTGTTAAGTGCGTTTCCAATGGCCTCAGCAGAAAAATCACAGAGCGTTGCCATAACGTCTTCTTGTCTTAAAGTTTCTGTTGAGGATTGCTTTTGTGCTTGCAGCAGATAGTCTAAATTAAAGCGCTCTGGCCCGGTTGTTTTTGGAAAATTTAAGGTGAAAAATTCATGATTTAGCAAAGCACTTAACAGCTTCTGATTTGCCTTTCCTGCAGACGCAACTGTGGCGTCTTTATCGTAAAATTTACCGAAATGCTGTTGCATGTATTGGTCCATTAGCGTATTTCCAGGGCCAATATCGGTCGAAATGACCGCGGACGCTTCCAAGCTGCCAGGCAAATACGTGAAGTTTGAAATGCCCCCAATATTTAACATTATCCTGTTTTCACCGCTTTTGGAAAAGATTAGGTAGTCGCCATAAACAGCTAGTGGAGCGCCCTCACCGCCGGCCGCTACATGCTTTTGTCGAAAATCTGATAAGGTGATGATGCCAGTTTTGACTGCAATGTGGTCGCCATCGCCAATTTGCAAGGTTGCGTTTGGATAACCCGGTAAATGATGTAAGGATTTTGGCGCGTGAAAAATGGTTTGACCATGGCTTGCAATAAAGTCAATGTCATCAGCTTTAAAACCCCAATTTGACAACGCGCCATTTATTAATTTCGCATGTATGTTTGCAACGTGTTCATTCATCAAACAGACCAATTCTAAATCTGCATTTTTTTTAGAGAAAATGGCTTTTAGTTGCTTTCTAAAATTGTTGCTATAAGCTTCTGTGGTAAATTTGATGACTCTTATGTTGGTGTTCACACCTGATCCCTTTACCGCGCAAAGTGCTATATCCAAGCCGTCCATCGAGGTGCCACTCATTAAACCAATAATCAATTTTTCTTCCTTTGCTGCTCGGTGACACAGGTTTTTTATCTGAGCATTCATATTGTCGTAGGCTTCATCAAATGAATCGTTAAAAACCTTAAAGCTAGCGGTAAAAAACAACTTTAGCGAATAGGCATATCTTAATTATTTCTATCTTTACTGCTCCGTACTCATTTATCAAAAAAAACATGGCTAGACTAAATCTACTGGAGGAAACGCGTTTTGAGAAACTTCCAGTTACCGTATTTAAAAACCAAAAAACTGCTTCGGTCGACGTTGCTCGGCGAATAGGTGAGCTTATCCAAAAAAAGCAAGAGCAAAAACTTAATGCAGTTTTAGGCTTGGCAACAGGGGTTACTCCAATTGCTGTTTATGCCGAATTGGTTAGACTCCATAAGGAAGAAGGGTTAAGTTTTTGGAATGTAATCACTTTCAATTTGGACGAATATTATCCTATGCAACCGGGGGCGGCACAAAGCTATGTGCGGTTTATGGACGAAAACCTTTTTAATCACATAGACATAAAAAAAGAAAATATTCACATCCCAGACGGCACGCTAGCGTTAGAAGACATTCCTTTTTTCTGCATTGGGTATGAAAAGATGATTGGGGAACTCGGAGGTTTGGACATTCAAATTTTAGGAATTGGTCGTACTGGTCACATCGGATTTAATGAGCCAGGTTCTGCGCCAAACTCTGGTACACGTTTGGTCACTTTAGATGATTTGACCCGCAGAGATGCTGCCAGAGATTTTGGAGGAAAATCTTTTGTGCCAACTAAAGCCATAACCATGGGCATCGGCACCATATTCAAAGCCAGGGAAATTATTTTGATGGCTTGGAACAGTAAAAAGGCACCAATTATTAAGAAAGCTGTAGAAGGCGAGATTTCTGGAGATGTTCCTGCAACCTATTTACAATTATCAGAAAATGTTGAGTTTATACTAGACGAACCAGCTGCATCTCAGCTTACCAGATTTGATACACCTTGGTTGGTAAAAGATTGTGTGTGGAGTGAGGTAATGATTCGTAAAGCTGTTATCTGGTTGGCAAAGACACTCGGTAAGCCCATCTTAAAGCTTACAGAAGACGACTATAACAATAACGGAATGGCTCAACTTGCGACCGAAAAAGGGCCTGTGTATAACATCAACATTCATATTTTTAATAAATTACAACACACCATAACGGGTTGGCCTGGTGGCAAGCCAAATGCTGATGATTCGCAGCGCCCAGAGCGTGCCGAGCCGGCGAAGAAAAATGTTCTTATATTTTCTCCACACCCTGATGATGATGTTATTTCTATGGGAGGGACTTTTATTAGGTTAGTAGACCAAAAGCACAATGTGCATGTAGCGTATCAAACCTCTGGAAATACAGCCGTTTGGGACGATGATGCGTTGAGATTTGTGGAGTTTAACGTCGATTTTGCTGCTAAAATGGGCATGGATGACCAAAAGCTCACGCATATTTACCAAAATATGCGCACGTTTATGCAGCAGAAAAAACCAAACCAAGTAGACACCCCTGAAATACAGTCTGTTAAAGGGTTAATACGTAAAGGGGAGGCAATTGCTGGGGCTCGATATTGTGGTCTAGATGACGATCACATTCATTTTCAAGCTTTGCCTTTCTACGAAACGGGTAAAAATCAAAAACATCCTGCAACTTTAAAAGATGTAGAGCTTACCATGGAATTAATGCAGAAAGTCCAACCGCAGCAAATATTTGCGGCTGGCGATTTCGAAGATCCGCACGGAACTCATATTGTTTGTTTTAATATTATTTTAGACGCTTTGACGCGTCTTCGAAAAACAGAGGTCTGGGCACAAAATTGTTGGCTGTGGTTGTACAGGGGAGCTTGGTTAGAGTTTGATATGTACGAAATAGAAATGGCTGTTCCGTTAAGTCCAAAAGAGTTGGAGCGGAAGAAATATGCTATTTTCAAACATCAAAGTCAAAAAGACAGAGCCGTTTTTCCAGGAGATGATTCCAGAGAATTTTGGCAGCGCGCAGAAGACCGCAATAGAGAAACGGCGAAAGGATATGATGAATTGGGGCTTGCTGAATACGAAGCCATGGAAGCATTTGTTAGATGGAAATTTGAAGACTAATTTTTTTAGAAGAAATCATTCCATATTTAGTAAGAAAGTCAATCTTGGTTTTGCCAACAATTGACTTTCTTGTTTTATATAGCGGAATGTGGCAAAATAGGCTCATAAAAATAATTATTTAAATTATTTGTGCGTTCCCCTTCCCAACACTCTTGCAAGCGCTCGGGTCGGGCTCCCGAAGCAAAATCGAGACGAGTATTCCATTACAATCTCCTATGTTTGAATAATAATAATTTATCATCAAATTTATAGAAATAAGTGAAGAGGTGGGAGAGTGAGTTGGCATCCTAAGCAAGTCTAGAACTATGCTGCGTAAAAGATATAACCTCCCGTCTCTTTGTTCTTTAGAGTTTGAACAGAATGTA